>CAZCNG010000219.1:0-3503 GCA_964500045.1 uncultured Methanomassiliicoccaceae archaeon | reverse complement strand
TGCCGTTCTCCCCATACCGAGGCGTTGAGCGCCATGCTCGCCGAGTTGGCCAGGGTCGCCGCTTCTGCGTCGTCCTGGAACGACATGGCCACCACCAGCGGCCCGAAGACCTCCTCCTGGGCCACCGCCATTTCCGGGCCGATGCCGGCGAGCAAGGTTGGCAGATAGTAGTTTCCACCCTGGGGGGCCCGGGCCCCGCCCGCAAGCAAGCGAGCGCCCTGGGCCCGGGCTGCCTGGACCGTCCGCTCCATCTTCTCCACCGCGGCCGTATCGATCAGGGGACCCATGCTCACGGCGGGGTCTTCAAGTCCGTCGCCGATCTGGAGCTGGCCCATGCCCTCCTGGAACCGATGCAGGAATTCCTCCTCGATCTCCTCATGGAGGACGAGGCGCTTGATGGCCCCGCAGGTCTGTCCCGCATTCACGAACGAGGCCCAGACGGCCGCCTGGGCAGCCCGCTCCAGGTCGGCCCCGGGAAGAACGATGAGCGGGTCCTTTCCGCCCAGCTCCAAGGTCACCGGGGTGAGGCGGCTGCCGGCCGCAGCGGCCACGCGCCGTCCGACCGCTTCACTGCCAGTGAATATCATCCGGTCGAGGCCTGCGTCGAACAGCCTTTCTCCGATATGGTCTCCGTGTCCGAGGACCACCTGCACCAGTCCCGGAGGCAATCCTGCATCCCGGGCCAGGCGCTCGATCTCCAGGGCGCTCAGTGGGGCGCGGCTGGAGGGTTTGATGATGACGGCGTTGCCGGTGGCGAGCGCCTGCGCCGCCTGCGTATACGGCAGCGCAAAAGGGTAGTTCCAGGGGCAGATTAGCCCGACCACGCCCACCGGCTGGGGCAGGAGGTAGGACCTTCTGCGCAGCAGGCGCATGAAGAGGGAAAGCTGTGCCATCGGCACCGGTCGGGGCCTGAGCAGCTGCTCGACCTTAGCAATGCAGTGGCGGCCCATGGCCAAAGAGGCCATGAGGTCCACGTTGAGGGCCTCCTGCAGGGGCCGGCCCGTTTCCCTGCAGACGGTGCGGGCGATGCTCTCCGATCTGTCCAGCAGTAGGTCCTGGCAGCGCTGCAATCCCGTCTTCCTCTCCCTGGGGGTGAGGGAGGCCCATTGCCGCTGGGCCGTGCGGGCTCGAGAAATGATATCCGGGATGGTCTCCGGGTCGGTCTCCTGCACCTCTCCGACCACCTTGCCGCTGGCCGGACTGCGCACGGCGATGGTCATTTTTTCCCTTCCGGGAAGAACTCCTCGCGCAGGGTGCGCAGCGTACCAGAAGTGCGTAGCGGGACGAGTATGGCAAGGGCGCGCATCGCTGCTATGGTCCTGTCCTTTTCAGGCTCTCCACAGCGTATGATGCCCTTGCCTGCCTCGTATTGTATGACCTTGAGGCCGCCGATCCCGGCGAGGTGCAGGCGATTGAGGGCCTGCACTCCCTCTTCATGCGTGAGGCCATCGGCCACGCGGAACGCGATGTAACGCCGGCGTCCGCGCTTGGCCTTGACCGTCACAGCATCGCCTCACCAGCGATGCTTGTGCTTCTCCGGTGCCGGGGGCGGCATCGGCGGCAAAGCCTGCACGGGCGGCGCAGGTTTCTGCACCGGTGCCGGGGGCGGGGACGGCGGGGCGGGATCGACCACGGGGGTCCTGACCCCGGTGATGACCACCAGCACCTTGACCTTGCCCTGCATTTCATTCTCCACGGAACAGCCCCAGATGATCCTGGCCCTCGGGTTGACCTTTGAGGATACCAGGGAAGCGGCCTTCTCCGCCTCGGTGACGGTCATATCAGGACCGCCGACCACACGTACCAGGACTCCCTTGGCCTCGTGGAGGTCGACCTCCCCCAGCATGGGCGTGGCCATGGCGTCGTTGACGGCCTCGGTGACGCGGTCGTCGTCCGAGCCAGATTCGCCGATGCCGATCATGGCCAATCCGGCCGACTTCATGATGGTCATGATGTCGTTGAAATCCACGTTGACGAGACCTGGTTTGGTGAGGACCTCGGTGATGCCCTTGATCGCCTGCATGAGCACCTCATCCGCGACCTTGAAGGCCGCTTCGATGGGAAGCTTAGGCACGAGCTCCAGGAGCTTGTCGTTCTGGATGACAATGGTAGTGTCACAGTATTCGCGCAGGCGGGAAAGTCCGCGCAACGCATTCTCCATGCGCAATTTGCCCTCTGCCTTGAACGGCAGCGTCGTCACGCCGATGACCAGGGCGCCGTAGCGCTTGGCGTTCTCCGCCACCACCGGCGCAGAGCCGGTGCCAGTGCCGCCGCCCATGCCTGCGGTCACGAAGACGATGTTAGCATTCTGAACAAACTTGCGGATCTCCTCTGAGCTCTCTTCGGCAGCCCTGGCACCGATCTCCGGGATTGCGCCTGCGCCCAGTCCCTTGGTCGTCGCCTTGCCCAATAATATTTTGTTGGGGGCTACAATAGAGAGGAGGTGTCTGGCGTCGCTGTTGCAGGCCACCAAGGTGGCTCCGCTGACACCCGCTTGGGCCAACCGCCTTATGGTGTTGGAACCCCCGCCGCCGCATCCCATTATAGTGATCTTAATGCGCAGCGATTGCACGAGCTGCATGAGCTCCGCATCATCCTCGCTGACGAAGTCCGTTCTCTCGCTCCGGCTCCCGGAATCCCCGGAAAACTCAGTCTTCTCTAACCAACTGTTCTTAGTCGGCTTCACGTGCACCCACCCTGAAAGTTGTATATGAAACACGGTATATAAGATTTGCAAGTGGCCAGAGCAAGGTCAGTCGAGGCGGTCGGAACGACGACCGCAGCGCGAACAGACCCGGTCGTCCTTACGCATCAATAGGCCGCAGCGGCGACAGCGGTCTCCAAGATAGCGGCCGCAATCGCAACGAGCTAGCTCGGAGGGCATGGTCCGGCCGCAGCTGGGGCAGGGGACTACGCCGCCCACGGAGAACTCCGCGCCGCAGGAGGAGCAGTGCATCTCGCTGCCGAAGACCCTTCCCCCGCATGCGGGGCAGTCGAAGGCGCCACTCGGCGCGACCGCCATGGCCCCGCAGGGGCATCGGCCTTGCGCAGGCAGGGATCTTCCGCAATTCTGACATAGCTCGCCCCGCGGCCGCGCAGGATCGTAATGTTCCGTGCGGAGCGAGGCGGCAGCGGTCTCGCGGCTGCAGAGGGGACAATATCCTAGGGAAGACAGGCAGGAATGGTGGTGGATCGCCCCGCAGGGACAGTAGCAGACCCTTTCCCCGCGGCCTAGGAGGGCCGCGCAGGTATCGCAACGGTGCCGCTCCTGGACCGCCCCCAGGAGTACTCTGGCTCTCTTCGCCTCCCTATCTGGTGAAGGATCCATGACGCATTCTGGAGTTACATAGATAGTATTTCCAAGATTCGAAGGAGAAAAAGCGGAAAGTCTTTAAACGGTAAGCAATCACCACACATCACCGTTATACAGGACGAACGGTGCAAAATATTGAAATACGGACATCCGGATTCACGGCAAGCCGCCCGATACGAACCTTCCGAAA
>CAZCNG010000218.1:0-3512 GCA_964500045.1 uncultured Methanomassiliicoccaceae archaeon | reverse complement strand
GATCAATCCGGACACGGTGCCCAGGATGGTGGCGAAGGCGATCGACGAGATGATGGCGAAGAACGCTTCGCCGCCCAGGTAGTTGGCCAACGTCGGCGCTGACAGGTTGCTGTCCGTGATGACGAACCCTCCCTGTCCCGCGAAATAGTTGGCCCCCAGGCCCAGGTACAGCGTCAGGATATAGAATATCCCGATGGACACGATGGCGACCACGGTGGACTTCCTGGCATCCGACGGCTTCGGCACCGTATAGTAGCGGATGAGGATGTGCGGCAGCGCGGCGGTGCCCAGGATCAGCGCCAGGCACAGCGAGGCGAAGTCCAGCGGGTCCTTGTACTTCATTCCGGGCGACATGAATATATCGCCTGGATAGACGGACGCCGCCCCGGTCGTGGGGTTGGCCGCGCCGACGTTGATGAAGTGGCTGATGAAGTCGATCGGGTTGTAGCCGGAGACCAGCAGGACGGCGATGGTCAGGGCGGCGGCCGCGACCAGCAGCAGGATGCCCTTGATGAACTGCACCCAGGTGGTGGAGACCATGCCCGCGGTGGCGACGATGATGATGACGATGCCACCGACGAGGATGACGCCCAGCTCATAGGGCAGGCCGATCAGCGGCTGGATGATGGTACCGGCACCGACCATCTGCGGGATCAGATAGAAGACGCTGACCACCAGCGTGCTGATGGCGGCGGCCAGGCGGACCCTCTTGCTCTTGAACTTGGCGACCAGCGCGTCGGCGAAGGTGTACTTCCCCATGACGCGCAGCGGCTCCGCTATCAGGAACAGCGCCACGATCCAGCCGGCCAGGAATCCTATGCCGTAGATGAATCCGTCATAGCCGCTGAAGCAGATCATTCCGGCGACGCCGAGGAAAGAGGCGGCGCTGAGGTAGTCACCCGCAAAGGCGATGCCGTTGACGAACCACTTGACGCCGCCTCCGGCGACGTAGTAGTGCCCGGCAGTGCGGACGCGGCGACTGAAATACACGGAAATGGCCAAGGTGACCGCGACGATGAGGACGAACAGGGCGAAGGCCAGTGGTTTGAAGTCGTTGGTCAGAGCTGGACCGGCCATCTACTTCGCCTCCTTCTTGGCCTTGGCGGTCTCAGCCCTCGTGGCATAGAGGTTGAACCAAACGGCCATGACTATGGCGACGATGATGATCAGGAAGCCCAGCACGATGCCCAGGTTCATGCCCAGCATGTGGGTCTTCATCAGGCCGCGACCATAGGTGCCGAGGAGCACGAATATACCATAGAAGACGGCATAGGCGCCGAACAGGTACAATCCGATCCGGAATTGCCGGGTCTTGGTGATGCTGGCGACCGTCTTGGGATTCTCCCTCAGGGCCATGGTCCGAGCCATCTCCAAGGCGATCTTACCTTCCTCAGGGGTGGGGTTGACCGTGATGACGACGCATTTGGCGCCCTTGTTGACGCTGGCGGCGACATCGCCTAGGTACAGGCCGCTCAGGCCCTTCGGCTTGGAAGAACCCATGACGATGATGCCGACATCCTTTTCGGCGGCCGTCCTTAGGATCTCACCCGTAACGGCGCCCTCGCGCTCGACCTCGATCGCAGTAACGCCGCGTTTCTTGGCCAGTTCCCGGGCGAAGACCACTCCGTCGATGCCGGGGCACCTCTTCAGGGCCGCGTTCTCCGCCTCGATCTCGCCGCCCATGGAGGCGCTCTGTTCGATGACGGACAGGATGATGAGCTCCGCTCCTGACGACTTGGCCAGGTCCACCGCCTTAATGGTGGCGGCCAGGGCCGGCACGGAACTGTCGGTGGGTAGAAGGATGCGACTCATGGTGCATTCCTCCCCCCCATCGGCGCCACCCAAGGTGGCACCGGTCCTTCCGCAGACTTGGCTCCGCTTCTAAGGGCGGTAAGGCCGGCGCTGACCGATAGGGGCCTGCGCCTTCTTCTGCTGGGATGCGTCAAAGCACTCCGCATGCGACATTCATTTGAAAATCTGATATTTAATAACTACCGACTCACGCTACGATATTTGTCGATTTGAGCGTCATTAGCAACATATTTCGTAGCATTACGAAGCATTTTTCGTAGAAGATAGTACTTAAGCGAAGTTGGAAACCGTTTAATGTCGATTTGAGGCGCATCCCGATAACCGAGAATGGGGGAGAGCCAGCATGTAGTTTTCATGGGGAATCCGTGTCAGTCGGCTGCAGCAGAAGTGATCGCCGAAAGCGGCACATGACGAATCTCTAGGGCGTCAAATGCCTGCGCTTGTACGCGTCGACGGCTTGGCGTACGGTACCCTCCTCATCCGTCACGATCTTGATGCCCTTCGATTCCAGCTTCTTGACGCCGTGCGGTCCAATGAACCCCGTGAGGACGGCGTCCGTGCCCACCTTGATGATGTTTTCCGCCGTCTGGATGCCGTAGCCGATGTCCGTATCCTGCAATACGTTGTCGAAGACCTTGAACTCCATCGTGGCCGGGTCGACCACGACGAAGTAGGGAGCGTGTCCGAACTCCTCGGCGACGAGAGCGTCGAGGTCGGTGCCCTCGGCCGTTACCAGGAGACGCACCATTCAGGCCTCACCTACTTTCACGAGTATCTTGGCGACGATATCCTCGAAGGCCTTGGCCGCGGGCGACTCGCTCTTCATCAGGACGATGGGCACGCCCTCATCGCCGCTGTCGACCACGGCTGGGTCGATCGGAACTTTTCCCAGGAAGTCGACGCCCATCTCCTGGGCCGCCCTCTCTCCGCCGCCGCTCTTGAAGAGATCGATCATCTCGCCGCAGTGCGGGCATTTCAATCCGCTCATGTTCTCGATGACGCCCAGCACGGGCAGCTTGATGCGTTTGGAAAAGGTGATCGTTTTTCTCGAGTCGAGCAGCGCCACGTCCTGCGCCGTCGTCACGATGACCGTGCCATCGGCCTCGGGCATCATCTGGGCGATGGTCAAAGGTTCATCGCCTGTGCCGGGGGGCAGGTCCACCACGAGGAAGTCCAGGTCGCCCCAGTTGACATCCTCCACGAATTGGCGCAAAGCACCCATCTTCATCGGCCCCCTCCAGATCACCGGGTCGTCCTCACCGCTGATCAGGAAGGCCATCGACATGATGCGCAGATGCGGAGCGACGCCCACGGCCAGGATGCCGTTCTCGTCGCCGATCAGACGAGCGTCCTCCGCCTGCAGCATCTTGGGAATGTTAGGCCCAGTGATATCCGCGTCCAGGATCCCCGTCTCGAAGCCGCGCATGGCCAGTGCCATGGCGATGTTGGTGGCGACGGTGCTCTTGCCGACGCCCCCTTTGCCGCTCATGACGATGATCTTATGCTTGATGCGGCCCAGAGACTTCATTAGCTTGACATCCTGCGGTTTGACCGTCTTGACCTGGATCTTGTCCGCCTCTTCCATGAGTTACGCCTTCCTTGTTCCCGCCTAGCAAGCCAGGGCTATTTCTTAGTTCGGAAATACTGCTCGATGATGTTGCGCTCGCCCCTCTGCAGGACCTCGGCCACGGTCGACTGCG
>CAZCNG010000217.1:0-3528 GCA_964500045.1 uncultured Methanomassiliicoccaceae archaeon | reverse complement strand
GAGAGCCAGGCGCGCAACCGCTACAATTTCTATGCCCGCACGGCCCGGGCCGAGGGGTATGAGGAGATAGGCGCCATCTTCCTGGAGACGTCCGAACAGGAAAGGCAGCACGCCAGTCAGATATTCACTCTGCTGCAGAACATCAAGCAGCGCGAGAACCTGCCGAACGACGACCTGGAGGTCACGGCCACCATGCCCAACGTCTACGGCACCACCGCCGAGAACCTGAGGGCGGCCATAGATGGGGAGCATTATGAGAATTCTGACCTGTATCCTCACATCGCCAAGGTGGCCCAGGAGGAGGGCTACCCGGAGGTAGCGGTCAAGTTCCGCAGCATCCTGGTGGCCGAGAAGCACCACGAGGATCGGTATGCGAAGTTGCTCGCCCTGGTGGAGACGGGTTCCTATTTCAAGAGGAAGACCCAGGTCCACTGGGCCTGCCGCGAATGCGGCTACGTGCACTATGGCATCGAACCGCCGCTGAAATGCCCCTCCTGCGACCACCCCCGCTCCTTCTACCAGAGGCTGCAGGAAGACTACTGAGAACGATACTTCGCCTAGACCGCAGAGGCAATGCAAGCGAATAAATAGGGCCGGTACGGCTCGTTCGCTTTACAGGTTGGGAGCATTGGGGAGTGGTTATGAAATGACAGATACACCTGACATGCCCCGCATAGGGGTCTTTGTATGCAACTGCGGCGGGCAGATCGGCCTGAGCGCAGATATGGTCGCGATCGCCGACAAGGCAATGGCGCAGGAGGGAGTGGTGGCGATCCGGCAGGAGGCGTACCTGTGCTCCAAGGCAGGCCGGGAACGGATGGTCCAGGCCATCAAAGATGAGAAGCTGGACGCGGTGGTGACCGCCGCCTGCTCGCCCCGTCTCTATCTCAAGCAGTTCCAGGAGACCATCACCTCCGCCGGCCTCAACGAGTGCATGCTGGAGATGGCCAACATCCGTGAACAGGGTTCATGGCTGCACATCACCGGCCAGGTGACCGAGAAGGCGCAGGACACGGTGTCCATGGCCGTGGCCAAGGTCCGACTGCAGAAGCCTTCGGAAAAGGGCAATGTTTCTCAGGTCAACAAGAAACGCTGCACCGGTTGCGGCGTGTGTGAATCCGTCTGCAACGTCAATGCCATTCGCCTTCTCCCCGATCCCGCATTTGAGGGGAAGAGGAAGGCAGTGGTGGACCCAAAGGCTTGCGAAGGCTGCGGCGCCTGCGTATCGGCCTGCCCGACCTCGGCCATGGACCAGACCTGCTTCTCCAACGCCCAGATCCTGGCGGAGATGAGCGCTGCGCTGGAAGGGAAGGAAGAGCGGGGCAGCTTCCCGCATATTCTGGTCTTTGCTTGCCACTGGTGCTCCTACGCCGCTGCGGACGAGGCTGGATTGAAGAGGATGACCATGGACCCGCACTTCCGCGTCATCCGCACCATGTGCTCTGCACGAGTCGACCCGGAATGGATCCTCAAGGCGCTCGGTTCCGGGGCGGACGGCGTGCTCATTCTGGCTGGCCAGCCGGGCCGCTGCCACTATGAGGTGGGCAACCTGCGCACGCGCAAGCGGATGGTGCTGCTGCAGACCATGCTGCTGCAGCTCGGTTTCGACGCCGATCGCTTCCAGATCGAGTATGTGGATTCGGACGAGCCGGAGAAGTTCCGCCGCTTCGTGGAGGAGTACCTGGAGAAGATCAAGGAGCTCGGCCCCAACCCGGTCATCAGCAACGCCAGGCCGGAGCAGGTTCGCCATGAAATCCCCGGTCTGAACCTTTGAAATCCCTTCGTCCCTCTTATCTTGAGCAGGAATCCATCATTCCAGCAGATTCCATCCGCTCAATTCATTGGGAGGAGCTGAGCGGATGAGGAGGGCAACGGATGCTCTGAGGCGTGTTATCGCCGTGTCTCTCACGCAGAACACCAGCATCCCATTCCGTCACCTCTTTCGACCTGCAGCTCATGGAGCATGAACCATGAGAGCGTTTTTGACCTGGATCCGGCATAATTATCTTGAGGCCTCTCTTGGTGGCAATCCTGTTGAGCACACCCGACTCCATCAATTGGTGATCTAGCGTTAGGAAGATACCGCACTGCGGGTCTGCCACGGCCGAGGAGAATATCATGACATCTGCAGGGGTCAGCCTCGAATCTTGGTCGACGATGGACTCTGCGATATCAACGACCTCTCGCCCCTGTCCGAGACCAAATAACTCCATTCTATTCTTGAGGAACAATCTGCGCAATTCAGCACCTGATTCAGCACAGGTGGCGACCTTCGAAGCTTCGGCCATCTTTCCCATTACTTCGCCTATCGAGCATATTGATACGCGAAATGATCCGCCTATTCTCGCATTCAGTAGATGGCGGATAGTGCGTCTATTCTCTGCGTCATCGTCCATATCTATCATGGCCCGCAGGATGCAGGAATCGATGTGCGTTACTCTATCCAAATCCTTGCCTCCGCGAAGTCGATGGCGCTCTTGGTCACGGCGATCAGTCGGGGTGCGCGCTCATCAAGCATTGCCTTGATTTCGACCGAGGTGATCCCCTCGTTATAGGCGTGTATCCCGATGGCCATCGAGAGCGCAAGCAAAAAGTCGTCTCCCTGGGCGATGGCATCCCGCACCACTGCGAATCGTTCGTCTTCCAGTTCGACCGTGGACCTCCTGACGTCGTTCCAGTCGAGGTCTTCGATCAGCCTTTGCAGCTTGCTGCTATTTGGACCGAATACATAGCGGTCGACCTCGAATTCCTGGGCAGGTCCGTAACCGGTTTCCCGAAGGACCCTCATGGCCCATTGGATGCGACTGCAGGTCAGGTCCCCCCAGCGGCGGCAATTGGGTTCCTTGGTGAAACCAAGCATATGGAATATCGAAGGCATTTGTTCGCCCGGCCGTTTCGATTGAACGCCTTCATTCATCCTCTGCGCCATCGCCATGGAATCGATACCATTGCGTGGGATATTATTGGTTCGGACTACATGTAATTTTATATGCTATAAATAAATAAAAATAGGAAAGCGTTTTCAGGGCGTTTACTGTCTACTCGGCCATCGCCTTTTCCAGCGCCGCCTCCGTGGCCCGCAGTTCCTGACCCTTCCGGTCCATGAGGGAGACCAGGATGGTGATCAGGAAGCCTATGGGTATGCTCACGATGCCCGGGTTGGTCAGGCTGAAGAACGCGCCACTCGCCATGAAGGTCGGGCTGATGAGGATCAGCAAGATGGACAGGGAAAGGCCACCGGCTATGCCGGCCACGATGCCCCGTTCCGTCGACTTCTTCCAGAACAGCGTGCAGATCAAGGCGGGAATGTTGGCCGACGCCGCTATGGCGAAAGCCAGACCGACCAGGAAGGCCACGTTCTGTCCCTTCATGAGGATGCCCAGGAAGATGGCGATGACACCGACGCTGACGGCCGTCAGCTTGGAGACGCGCAGTGCCGATTTCTCGCTCGTCTTCTTGCCCAGGATCTCCGTGTAGACATCATGCGCGATGGCGCCCGCCGCGGCCATGATCAATCCGGACACGGTG
>CAZCNG010000216.1:0-3546 GCA_964500045.1 uncultured Methanomassiliicoccaceae archaeon | reverse complement strand
TCGCGGTGAAGGCGGTCAACTCGGCCGGCGACAGCCCGCTCAGCAACATCCGCAGTGCGATGCCGTACGATTATTCAGACCCGCCCGTGCTGCACAACGCCACCGCCGGATCCTCCCTGGTCTCCTTGATCTGGACCGCGCCGTACTATACGGGATATCTGCCCCTGACCGGCTATATGGTCTTCTATGGGACCTCCCCCAACCCGACCATCATGTTCGGTGGTGTCCTAGGTCCCGAGGTCACCAGTGTTGACGTCACCGGTCTCACGCCAGGGACCAGGTATTACTTCGGCGTGCGTGCAGTGACCGACGCGGGATACAGCGCGCACAGCAACGTGTTGAACGCCACGCCGTACACCACTTCGAACGCGCCTGTCTTGAACGAGGCCGAACCAGGGACATCCCTGGTAGCTCTTAACTGGACCGCCCCGGAGAACTACGGCTTCACGCCCATCATCGGATATCTGGTCTTCTATGGCACGAGCGCTCCGAGCACGCAGTTCGGTGACATCCTGGCCCCCGGCATCTTCAGCGTGAACGTCACCGGCCTGACGCCAGGGCAGTTGTACTACTTCGCCGTCAAGGCCGTGAACGCCGCTGGCGACAGTGTGCTCTCAAACAATATGAGCGCCACTCCGTTCACCTATCCTGAGGCTCCGACCCTGGCCAGTGCCACTGCTGGCAGTTCCCTGGTCTCTTTGACCTGGACCGCGCCCAGCAACACCGGCTTCACGCCGATCACCGGCTACAAGGTGTTCTACGGAACGACGGCGACGCCCGCGACCGCCTTCGGCGGGACCCTCGGGTCAGCTGTTCTCGGTATAGATGTCACCGGCCTGACTCCGGGGCAGTTGTACTACTTCGCCGTCAAGGCCGTGAACGCCGCCGGAGACAGTCCGCTCTCCAACGTGCGCTCCGCGACCCCGTACACGACGCCTGGAGCGCCGACCCTGGCCAGCGCCACCGCCGGCAGCTCGATGGTCTCGTTGACCTGGACCGCGCCCAGCAACACCGGCTTCACGCCGATCACGGGCTACAAGGTGTTCTACGGAACGAGCTCCACGCCGAGCACGCAGTTCGGCGGCACCTCTGGCGCCGCCACGCTCAGCGTGGACGTGACCGGCCTGACGCCAGGGCAGTTGTACTACTTCGCCGTCAAGGCCGTGAACGCCGCCGGAGACAGTCCGCTCTCCAACGTGCGCTCCGCGACCCCGTACACGACGCCTGGAGCGCCGACCCTGGCCAGCGCCACCGCCGGCAGCTCGATGGTCTCGTTGACCTGGACCGCGCCCAGCAACACCGGCTTCACGCCGATCACGGGCTACAAGGTGTTCTACGGAACGAGCTCCACGCCGAGCACGCAGTTCGGCGGCACCTATGGCGCCGCCACGCTCAGCGTGGACGTGACCGGCCTGACTCCGGGACAGTTGTACTACTTCGCCGTCAAGGCGGTCAACGCCGCCGGCGACAGCGTGATCTCCAACGTGCGCTCCGCAACGCCATACACTACTCCGAGCGCGCCGAGGAATTTGCTGGCGCTCCCAGGTAACACCACGGTGCTGCTGAATTGGGATGCCCCCGCCTCCAATGGATATGCCACCATCATGAGGTACAACATCTACCGGGGTCTGAGCCCCACCTCGTTGGCGCTCCTGACCTACATCAATGGCCTGACCTATCTGGACACCGGTCTGACGAATGATGTGACCTATTACTACATGGTCAGCGCCGTGAACGCCGCCGGTGAAGGTCCACCATCGATCGGGGCCTCGGCCAGGCCGATCAGCGCACCGACCGCCCCCACGTTGATCAGCGCCGCCGCTGGCGACCATCAGGTGCACCTGCAATGGGCGCCACCGACCAATCTCAATGGCTCCACGCTCCTGGGATTCTACGTCTACTACGGGCTCGATCCCGCCGCGATGGTCCAATACGGACCAGTACTCGGCTCTGATGTGCTCACCGAGGATGTGACCGGTCTAACCACAGGAACCCGCTACTTCTTCGCTGTGGTGCCGCTCCTGTCCACTGGCGCGGGCGACATGTCGAACGTGCTCAGCGCGGTGCCCTACGCCATACCGGGCGCGCCCACCCTGGACACAGTCGTCGCCGGATCGTCCCGGGCAACACTGGAATGGACAGCACCCAGCGATACTGGCTACTCATTCCTGATCGGCTATTATGTGTACTATGGATTGTTGACGCCGGATACCATCTTCGGGGACATGCTACCCGATTGGCAGTTGTCAGTCGCAGTAACCGGCCTGACCCCGATGGTCAACTACAAGTTCGCCGTCAGCGCGGTCAACGGCGCCGGTGAGGGACCGATGTCCAATATCCTGGATGCCACGCCCTATACCGTGCCTGAGGCTCCCACTCTGCACGTCACCGCTCCCGCAGGAGCTAATGTGATTTTGAGCTGGACGGCCAACGGCGATGGTGGGCGCGCGATCACTGGCTACAGGGTGTTCTATGGTGTGGGAACCCCGAACACAGAGTTCGGCGGTATCTTCACCGGCACCACCGCGACGGTTACGGGCCTGACCCTTGGCACCAACTATAGCTTCGCCGTCAAAGCGGTCAACGTGGCCGGGGACAGCGTCCTCAGCAACATCATGTATGCCACGCCGCTCACCGCACCTGACGCACCCACGCTGAACACCGCGGTGCCTGGGTCGAGCAATGTGACGGTGACCTGGACCGCCCCGACCAATGTTGGCGGCACTCCCATCACTGGCTACCTGGTCTACTATGGTATTGGCACGCCTGATACGCCCTTCGGCGGCATGCAGGCCTCCTCTGCAAGGTCGCTCTTGGTGACAGGGGTAACGCCGGGCACCACCTACGTCTTCGCGGTCATGGCCTATAACATCATCGGAGGCTCGTCGCTGTCCAACGTACTGAGCGCCACGCCCTATACGATGCCGAACGCGCCCGCCCTGGTGAGCGCCGCGGCCGGCACCAACTATGCGGTCCTGACCTGGACCGCGCCGACCAACAACGGCAGCGCGGACATCACCCAGTACCTGGTGTTCTATGGCACTGTGACCCCGACGACATTGTTCGGAGCGACGGGAGCAGGCATACTGACGATGAACGTCACCGGCCTCAACCCCGGCAGCACGTACTACTTCGGCGTCAAGGCCCTCAATGCGGCAGGCCTCTCGTCGCTGTCGAACGTGCTCAATGCCACCCCGACCTCGGTGCCCCCGGCCCCGACCGGCCTGGCCTACACGGCCAGCTTCTATCAGGTCAACCTGACCTGGAGCGCCGTGCCCGGAGCCAGCTCGTACCGGATCTACCGTGGCGCGACCGCCGGCACAGTGACATGGATCGGTAACAGTACCAGCGCTGCCTTCACGGACACCACCGTGGCCTCCAGCAGCACCTACTATTACAAGGTGGCCGCCGTCAACGTCACCGGCCTAGGTCCGCAGAGCAACGCCCTGTTGGTCAGCGTGCCCGCGCCACAGAAGGTGCCGATCAACGGCGTGATCAAGGACTCCAACGGCAACCCGCTCTCCGGCATCACCGTGAA
Source organism: uncultured Methanomassiliicoccaceae archaeon (assembly GCA_964500045.1). GTDB lineage: Archaea > Thermoplasmatota > Thermoplasmata > Methanomassiliicoccales > UBA472 > CAZCNG01. Next base: position 8 of record CAZCNG010000216.1, on the reverse strand, counting down.
GCTGGAAG
>CAZCNG010000215.1:0-3605 GCA_964500045.1 uncultured Methanomassiliicoccaceae archaeon | reverse complement strand
AAGGCTCAAATATGCTACATGCTATCATCCAGCACTACGCCCCAAGCAGTTGCTGAGGGCAATGTGGAGCGTGCTCGATTTGGCCTGCTGGAACCCCGCTGTCGAGATGATGTCAAAGGAAGACCTGCAGAAGACGCAGCTGAGGCTGCTGCGCACGCTGGCCAACCGGATCTATCATTCCAATTCATTCTATCGCGAACGCATGGACGCACAGAAGGTGAAGCCGGGTGACGTGAGGACGCTCGCCGATGTGCGCAAGCTGCCTTTCATGACCAAGGCGGACCTGCGTGAACACACCCGGGAACAGCTCTTTGTGGTACCGAACCGAGAATTGGTGAGGATCCACGCCTCCAGCGGCACCACCGGTAAGCCGACCATCGTCGGATACACCAAAAAGGATGTGGAGAACTGGTCCGAATCGGTGGCGCGGGCGCTCGTCTCCGCGGGCGTCAACGACAACGACGTCATGCAGATCGCCTACACCTACGGGCTGTTCAGCGGAGGGCTGGGCATGCACTATGCCGCTGAGCGGATGGGCGCCACGGTCGTGCCTGCGTCCACGGGCAACTCACAACGCCAGATAGACCTCATCAAGGAGATGGACGTCACGGTCATTGCGTGCACACCTTCCTATCTGATGCATCTTGGCGAGGTAGCGGAGAAGATGGGCACCAGCATCAAAGAGACAACGTTGCGCATCGGCATCCTCGGCGCGGAACCCTGGTCAGAGAAGATGAGGGACCGCATAGAATCCTGGCTGGGAGTGAGCGCCATCGACATCTACGGAACGAGCGAACTGTCCGGACCGCTCTTCTCCGAATGCACAGAGAAAGCGGGCATCCACATGTGGGGCGACATGGCGCTTATCGAGGTGATCGACCCGAAGACGCTCGAGCCCGTATCCTCGGGAGAGAAGGGCGAGTTGGTCGTCACCATGTTGCAGAAGGAAGCGCTGCCGATCATCCGTTACCGCACCGGCGACATCACCGTTATGCACGACGACGAGTGCCCCTGCGGAAGGGCGCACCCGCGCATCGGCCGCATCCAGGGCCGCGTGGACGATATGCTCATCATCCGCGGCATCAATGTATTCCCCTCCCAGGTCGAGTATTCGCTGCTGTCCAACCCGGAGGTCGGCAACGAATTCCAGATCGTGGTGGACCGCCGCGGCGCGCTGGACGAGATGTTGGTACGGGTCGAACTGCGCCCAGATTTCATCTCGGACAAGCTGGTGGACATTGAGGCCCTCAAGGGTCGCATCACTGGCAAACTGAGGCACACGCTGAACATCAGCCCCGAAGTGGAGTTGGTGGAGACGGGCACGCTGCCCCGCTTCGAGGGCAAGGCCAAGAGGGTCGTGGACAAGAGGACCTACTAGGCTCCAGATAATCTTTCCACAGCATCTGTATTGAATTCTGCCACACTAGAATGGTTCTCTCTCACCTCGAGTGGGTGAACTGCGGGCCTCTCATTGTGAGAAAGATAAACGTGTCTCGATGGGTCGGCACCTTGAACTGAAAGTGAGATGCGATGACGTGTTTCTTTTGGAGTCCGGTCAAATAGCATCTGGATATCCTCAATGAACCCCTTTTCACGGGCGTCCGCTGCAAAGATGACACTTCATAATCGTTGGCTTTGGGATCGAAGATGGATTGAAACACATGCTCGTCTACCCACGCAGTTCGCGAGAGAACCACTAGAATTCCATTAATACTCTTACGACCGATGCTCAGTCCATCCGGAGCAATGCATGTCCGCTGTCGAAGCGAGCGAGGGTCGAACTTCTGATGCCCATATGATATGGCAGGTGCTAGCCGCGGGGCCCAGGACCGATGATGCGATACTGATCGTAAAATGGGCCCAGACCTCATTCTTCATGGGATGTCCAGTACCCAAGCCGATCATCGTGGATGGGAAAGAGTACATGCTATTCCACCGGTGCAGCGAGGAAACGGTGGCACTGGAGAGATATAGGAAAGCGTGCCACTACTTCCAGGATGTGAAGCTGCTGAAACAGGGGAGGGAGATACCGGTGGATTGCGATCCCTCCACAGCCCCGGGACCCGAGGACGATCTCCTGGGCGGACATGCCTCCCTTTCGACCAAGGGTGGTTGTTGCTGATCAGCGACGGCGGCGGAGCTTCGGCGTGCGCGGCGGATCCTGTGTTCCAACCCGCTTAGCCAGTTCATTCACGATGAAAGGTCGATAATTCCTGGCGCAGCATCTTCCGGCCGGGTTGGTGATGGCACAATGGCCTCCCCCGCCAATGCCGGTGGCCTCCTGCACTTCCTCAAAGCTTGCCGCCCCTTTCTCGATGGCGGCGATGACATCCTCCTCAGTCACCTGTTTGCAATAGCATAGTGGGCGCGGGGCGGTCATCTCCTTGAAGGTGACCCGGGTCTTGACATCGGCTCGCGTGAGCAGTCGATCCCCCGACGCTGTGAAGTATATTACCTCACAGCCAGGCGAGGGACAGTGAAAGAACCTCTCGTCGCCCAAGGGCCAGGATGACTCATTGGCATGCGCCGCCACGGTGATCTTCTCGACCTCCGACCCGGGCCTGCCGCACCTAGGACACTGGAACATTATGGCTCGATGCGCTTCAAACCTATATACGACGGGGCCTCCGCCACGCCGCTCGGATGATCAGAAGGATGGAGAAAGGGGGCGATGCCCCGGTTTGTCGATCACTTGTTGATGTAGCTCAGCCAGGAGTCGTACTTCGGATTCTGGCCGCGGGCCGCTTCGAAGAACGCCTTCTGCAACATCTTGGTGATCGGGCCGGGCTTTCCCGTTCCGATCGTCCTCTCGTCCAGGGAGCGGACCGGGGTCAGTTCGGCGGCGGTGCCGCTGAAGAAGAACTCGTCGCAGATGAAGATCTCAGAGCGGGTTATCTCCCTCTCCACGACCTCGATGCCCAGGTCCTTCGCGATCGTCAGGATCGAATCCTTGGTGATGCCTTCCAGGATGCCGGCGGAGATGGGCGGGGTGATGATCTTTCCCTTGCGCACGATGTAGATGTTCTCGCCCGGGCCTTCGGCCACAGTGCCATTCTGATTGAGCATCAATGCTTCCTCGACACCACGCTGGTTCGATTCGAGCTTCGCGAGGATGCTGTTGACGTAGTTGCCGCAGATCTTGGCGGTGAGCGAGGTGCTCTCGTGGGAGGGCTTCTTCCAGGAGGAGGTGGCCACCCTACAGCCGTTCTCCATGCTCTCCACCCCAAGATACGTTCCCATGGTGGCGCAGGCGATGGCGACGTGCAGCGGGAAGACCGCCGGGTTGAGCGTGATCTTGCCCTGGGCGTTGGCCCCGTAGTAGGCGATCGGCCGGATGTAGTCCGCTTCTGGCACCGTGGCGCGCACCACGTCCTTGACGGCCTCGCACAGCTGTGGCACAGTGTAGGGGATATTCATGCACAGGACCTTGCCGGAATCGAGGAAACGGGCCATGTGCTCGGTGAGGCGGAAGACCGCCTTTCCCTTGGGCGTATCATAGATGCGAATGCCTTCGAAGATGCCGCTGCCGTAATGCAAAGCGTGCGTCATGAGCGGCACCACAGCCTTCTCCTGCTCCATCAGGACACCGTCCATCCACACCATGG
>CAZCNG010000214.1:0-3608 GCA_964500045.1 uncultured Methanomassiliicoccaceae archaeon | reverse complement strand
GCAAGACCACCATGCTGCGCTGCATCAACCGGGCGCTCATCCCGAACCAAGGCTCCGTGCTCCTGGACGGCAAGGACACCGCCGATATGACGAGGAAGGAGATCGCCTCGGAGATCGGGGTCGTGGCGCAGAGCACCGTCATCACCTTCCCCTTCACCGTGCTGGACATGGTCCTCATGGGTCGTTTTCCGGCGCTGGAAAGGCTACAGAAGGAGAGCGGCAAGGACCTCGAGATCGCCATGCGCTGCATGCGTGCGACGAGCATCGACGATCTGGCGTCTCGTCCGATCGACGAGCTCAGCGGTGGAGAGAGACAAAGGGTCATCATCGCCCGCGCCCTGGCGCAGGAGCCGCGCGCGCTCCTCCTGGACGAGCCGACGCTGCACCTGGACATCAATCATCAGCTTGAACTGATGGAGCTGGTGCGCAAGCTCGCCCGCGAAGAGCAGATGCTCGTCGTGTTCGTGACCCACGACCTCAACCTGGCCGCGCGCTATTGCGACCGTCTGCTCCTGATGAAGAAAGGCCGCATCGTAGCTGCCGGGGAGATCGAGCGGGTGCTCACCCCGGAGAATATGGCCGAGGTCTTCAGCATAGCCGCCGAGGTAAGCTACGATAATAGGGTGAAAGCATTCACCGTCTCTATTCTGCACACCCTGCCGCAGACGAAGGCATAATGTCCCGGTAACGCCTGGCAGGTGCGATGACCGTCAAGGTCCGAGTGCATGCCCCTCTGTGCGACCATCGCACTTCGGTCGAAGCCACTTCTTCTCCTGAAGGCGTGATCATCCATATCGAAAGCACTTGCAAGAACGTCCGCCACTACGCAGAGATGCTGACGCCTCTGCAGGACGAGGACATGATCGATATCCGTACCAGCCAGGTATTCGTGAGGGCGGCGGAGGCGGGCCTCACCGCCACCTGCCTCATCCCCGTGGCCGTGATCAATGCGGCCTGGGCCGAAGTGGGTAACATCTCCTATCGACTGGCCAAGGAGAAAGGGCCGCTCTGTCTGGTGTTTGAATAATGGCAAGCAGGAAATATGACATAACCCCTTGCGAAGCCGCCCAGGGTACCCTAGATGTCTGATGACAGTATCATCTTCTATTCTGACGATTACCTGAAGTACGATTTCGGGCCAGAGCATCCCTGGCAATCCTCGCGCTATGCACTGATCATGTCCACCTTGAGGGACCTCGGCGTGCTCGACCACCGCCTTACCTGCGAATCCCCGGAACCGGTCGAGGAACGGTATCTGCGCTTGGTGCACACGCGCCGCTACATCGATTTCGTGCGGGAGATGAGCCGCATGGGCTGCGGCTATCTCGACGCCGGCGACACGCCGGCCACGGAGACGCTGTTCGAAGGAGCGCTAGCCTGTACCGGCGGCACTGTGGCGGCGGCGCGGGCCGTGGCCGAAGGCAGATGCCGCCATGCGCTCAATCCATCGGGTGGTTTCCACCACGCCATGAAGGACAAGGCTTCTGGTTTCTGCATCTTCAACGACCTCGCCATCGCCACGCGCATGCTGCAGCGCGAGCACGGTATCGAGAGAATAGCCATCATTGACGTCGACGGTCATCATGGCGACGGCACGCAGAACATCCTCAGCGACGAGCCGCTCCTGAAGATATCGCTGCACCGCTATTCACCGGGATTCTTCCCTTGCACTGGCGGCGTGGGGGAGATGGGTCAAGGTGCGGGCAAAGGATATTCGGTCAACGTTCCACTGCCGGCGTACACTCCGGACGATCTATACCTGCATGCCTATCACAAGATCGTCGGCGCGGCGCTGGAATCCTATCGACCGGAGATCATCATCCACCAATTCGGAATTGACGGACATTACACGGATCCCATGGTGCGGCTAGGGCTGAGCAGCAAGGCCTTCGAGCATCTGGCCGAGTGCACCCACGACTACGCCCACAAGTTCAGCGACGGTCGCTACGTCGTCACCGGCGGCGGTGGATATAACTTGGACGCGGTGCGCAGGTGCTGGACCATCGTCGCCTGCGCCGTATCCGGCAGCTATCCCTACGACCCAGAGGGGATGCACCACCTGCAGGATTCCCGCGTGCATCACAAGTTTCACGTGCACCGCGAGGATGTGGAAAGGGTCATAGAACAATTGGAAAAAGAAGTATTGCCGCTCATCCACTAGGCTCGCTCCTGCGGATCCATTCGGCGGTCGCGTTGCCTTGCGGCGTAAGGAAACACCGCGTGCCCTCCACCCGGACAAAGCGTCTATCTTTGAGGCGCCGCAGTCCTAGTTTGGCCTTGTCCCCCCAGGGGCCATCCCCCGCATCCACCGCACGGAAATCCATGCCATCTGTGAGGGCGAGCAGTGCTCGGCTCTCTTCGATGCTCAGCAGGGGCTTCATCTTAACGTCCTTGAGCACAGGTAAGCGCACGGCCACCTTGTCCACATAGTAGGTGGGGATCCCGACATGGAATGCGGCCAGCAATGCCGCATCGCTCAACAGAGGAACACCTCCACTGATGTTGACCATGACCTCGTCCCCCTTCTTCTGGTGCTCGAGCAGAAGAGCCCTCACCTTCTCCAGGCTATCCATGAAATCGAACTTGTCGACCAGCTTCACTTCCATCTTCTGGCCGAGCGTATCCATAACATCGCACAGCTCTGCATAGCCGGGGCGGAGCAGGTTCTCTTCTGAGGTCACGAGTACCAGGAGCGGCGCGGGCAGGTGCTTGAGCGCGGCCAGGATCTTCTCCGAGGAGAATCCAAAGGTGCAGACCAAGACCCTCATCTGGACACCTCTATTAGCAGCTCCATGCTTTCCTCGGCGACCACATTCTTGGAACGACCATCATTCTTCATGGCAATAACGCGCACGGCGCCCTTCTTCTCCATGGCCTTGATGTGGTGGTTGACGGTCGCCTTGTGAAGTCCCATGTGCTCGGCGATCTCCTTCTGGGTCCTCTGGCGATCTTCGCTGGAGAGAAGATACTCAAGGATCTCGCGCTGTTTAGTGTTGAGTCCATCGGAGTAGTCCACGTGTAGGAGGGGCAGGGGGATCTCCTTCTTTGTGTCGTCGTGCACATAGACGGCGTTAACGCCTTCGATGGCGCTGATCAGCAACGCTGCGGCGCTCATGATGCGAGTTCCCCCCGAGATATTGAAGACGGCGATGCGTCCACCCTCCTTGTCGATTTCCCTTATCACCCGCTTCATATCCTTGGCGATGGCGATAAGGTCGAAGGGATTCTTCACCACCACCTCTTCGAAACGAATGCTCATGCTGGCGCACGCCTTCCTTATCTTCATGAGGTTTGGATCGGCCCCCTTTTCGCAGAACACCCGAACCTCCGTGAGGTCAGGCGTCGAGCGGAAGGTCGGCATAAGAAGATCAGAATCTTCCCCCGATATCCCTAGCATCGCAACCATGTTTCTCAGCCTCATACTGTCGCATCAGCTCTTCGAACCACGCTGATACGGTATTATGAATTTGGATACTATATTATGGTGCGGTAGAATGAATCGACACGCCGGGAATCGCCGTTCTGGATGAAGAGAAGTGCAATAAACTGAAGCCATTCGGCCACAATGAAAAGACTAACTGGGGAGAAATGGTGAAGCGCCCCGGTCG
>CAZCNG010000213.1:0-3613 GCA_964500045.1 uncultured Methanomassiliicoccaceae archaeon | reverse complement strand
TTGAGAGACGGTCGTAGGAATGGGGTCTAGAAAACTAACTGCGGCACAGGCTCATTTGCTCCATGATATTATCATTCCAGGTCTGAGGTAAAATAACCTTGCCTGCTGCGGCGGTTCACCAGCCGTTGTGCAGTTTGCGCACATGGGCGCGGTACAGCACCCTGAATTTCTCGTCCATCATGAGCGATCGCATGATCGGCATGATGCCTCCGTCCCCGCGCAGTGGTGCCATCTCCACTTCCCTTTCTTCGTCTGCCAGCCGACTTAGGATTTCGAATGCCGCGAGGAAGCACGGATCCGCCAAAGGCGAAGCCGCCCAACGTTGGCCATATTTCTGCAGGTGTCCCTCCAAAGCCGCCCGTGCTGCCATTCGGCCCGCTTCCATGCCGTTGCGTATGCCGCCGAAGGTCAGAGGATTGGACTGGCAAGCCGCGTCGCCAACCAAGCAGGCATGGTCGCGGGAGATGTGCTGCAGCGGTCCTACTGGGATGGGACGGACTATCCTCAACAATGAGTCGGGCGGAGGGGGCATGCTGCCTGCCGGGAAGCCAACATGGGACCCATCGCCGCAGGGGAACACCCACTGATACTTCGGCGCCGTTCTGGACGTGAAGTAGAAGACGAGTTTGTCTTCGGCACCTCTTCGAGGCACCAGATGCTGTTCCGCCAGTATCTGCAGCTGCGGCTGCCAGCCGAAGAGGTCGCGGCGGAGGACCGAGCGGCTGCCGTCGGCTCCGTAGGCCAAGACCGCCTGGATATCCATTCCAGAAGCGCAAGAGAGGACGATGCCGTGCTCGCTTTCCCTGGCCCCGATGACGTGATCCGTTCGGATAGCTCCACCCCTGTGAGCAATCTCCGCCTTCAATTGATCCAACAATAGGTTCCTGTCGATGATGTAGCCGTTGGCCTCTCCTTTCAATATGATATCGCCGGGCCAGTGCTCCTCAGCGCCATTGATTACATTGCGGACCATGCCCCGGACATCGAGGCCAAGGGATTCGGTCCCGACCCGGCTGATGCCTCCGGCACACATCTCATGGTACCTACCATAGGCGATCGACCCCCTTCTTTCCAACAGGAGGACCGATCCCGGCGCGGCCCCGCTACGCAGCAGCTCCAGCGCAACGCTGCAGCCCGCTGGTCCAGAGCCGACCACCACGTGCTCGAAGGCGTCCTGAGGCCGCATGGGGATGGATGGTGGCAGGAATAGATATCCCATCTCCTCCTGGACGACAAAGAACAATTCGTGTCGGACCACTCAAGAGAGAAAAGGAGAACATGGGCATTCCGCCCATGGAAGATGTTTTGGATAGCCTCACTTGTAGGCGAACTCGTTACGGAACCTTTCCAGGCTATAGGCGATGACCTCTAATGCCACCTCACGTCCCTCCCAGCCCTGCACGTGAGTGCTCTTGCCCTCCTCGAGTCGCTTGTAGGTCTTGAAGAACTCTGCGATCTCATTGAGGTAGTGCTTAGGCAGGTCCTCGAGCTCGCGATATCCTTCGTTCCTGGGGTCGCCGATGGCGACGCAGAGGATCTTATCGTCCTTCCCCTTCTCGTCGCTCATGCGCAGCACGCCGACCGGGCGGGCCTCGACGACGCAGCCCGGGAACGTGGGCTCGCTGATGATGACCATGGCGTCCACCGGGTCGCCATCGTCGTAATAGGTGCGCGGTACCAGTCCATAGGCCAAGGGGAACACCACGCTGGAGTGGAGCACGCGGTCGAGGAGGATGCAATCGTACTCCTTGGAAACCTCGTACTTGTTCTTGCTGTCCTTCGGGGTTTCGATGATGACATTGATGATCTCCGGTGGGTGCCTTCCGGAGGGTACCTTCTTCCATAACGACATTTTACTTCCCTCACGCCTTCGATTGACGCACGATACAAATTACTTTCCTCTTGACGCTGCCAATGGTAATGCCGACCCAGGTCTGGTTTTTGTTATATAATTCCATCCTGTTATCGGAGCGGGGATGGGTAGATGGATTCCACGATGATGGCTACGGTGCTACTGCAGCTCTTCGTCCTTTTCGCAATGGCCAAGATAGCTGGTTATCTTTGTGAGAAGGTCCATATCCCGGCGGTCATCGGCGAGATCCTCGTCGGCGTCCTCATCTTCAACCTGTTCATAGGCGGGCAGAGATTCTACGATATCCTAGGTCTTGGCAGCGACCGGGAGGTCTTTGATGTGCTGGCCGAATTGGGGGTCATCTTCCTCCTGTTCGCGGTCGGTCTGGAAACGCCGTTCTCAGAGCTGCGCAAAGTGGGTAAGTTGGCCACCACCGTGGCGGTGCTGGGGGTCATCACCCCCTTCGTATGCGGCATGGCGCTCATGCTCGGCCTGGGCTACGGCATGAACGAGTCCCTCTTCGTGGCGGCGGCACTGGTGGCGACCAGCGTGGGCATCACCGCTCGCGTCATCCGGGATATGGACCTCACTCATACCATAGAGGCGAGGGTCATCATCGGGGCCGCCGTCATCGATGACATCCTTGGCATGATCGTTCTCACCATGGTGATAGGCGCCACCTCGGGCGGGAGCACCGACATCATACAGACCATAATCGTGGCCGGGCTCGGCGTGGCCTTCGTGCTGCTGGTCATCTTTGTCGGCGGGCTCATGATCCCGAAGGCAAGGCAGAAGCGCCAGTCAAAGAAGAAGATGGAGGCCAAGGTCTGCACCGCAGCCCCGCGCAAGAAGCACATCAGCCCCCTGCCGCTCGCCCTCGTCGTATGTTTCGGCCTATCCTTCGCCGCCTCCTATTTCGGACTGGCGGCCATCATCGGGGCTTTCCTGGCGGGCATGTGCTTCGCCGAGTTCCGTGACCGCTGGCCATGCCAAGAGAGCTTCGAACCGATCAACGAGTTCCTGGTGCCGTTCTTCTTCATCTTCGTGGGCATCATGGTCGACCTCTCGCAATTCGGTAACGTAATAATCATCGCCTTGATCATCACCGTATTGGCGATAGCTACGAAGTTCGTGGGATGCGGTCTTGGATCTCTGAAACTAGGCAAGAAGTCCGCGGTGATAGTCGGCGTAGGTATGATCCCAAGGGGCGAGGTGGGCATAATCATAGCATCCATCGGCCTTGCCAGCGGATTGATCTCCATAGGGATGTACGCCGTGGTGGTCTTCATGTCCATGGCAACGACGGTGGTCGCGCCATTCCTTTTGACCTACACCTTCCGGAAGAAGCTGGGCAAGAAGTGCGAGTTGCCACCGGATACCAGCTGAAGCTATGGAACGATCCCCGAAAAGCTATCAAAGGAGTTTCAAATAAAGATAGGTCCAGTTCACGCAGGCCAAATGACCTTGGCCAGCGACACGATGGCGATAACGGCCACGGCGATGCCCATGACCACATAGGGGCTGAGCTTCATGGCCTTCGTGTCCTCATTGTCGAAGTACCTGATGAGACCAGCGGAGGACTGGAAACCAGAGCCCTTCTTTGATTCTTTCGCCATAGATATCGACCCTGCTACCTCTGCTACGATATAAAAATCTATTCTCAAAAGAAGTGAATCAACTTTTATAGTGTCTTTCTTCTATCCCGGCCGATTACCATGCACTGGGCGGACGTTATCGCCAGGGACATCATGTCCAAGGGGA
>CAZCNG010000212.1:0-3621 GCA_964500045.1 uncultured Methanomassiliicoccaceae archaeon | reverse complement strand
TCGCGGAGGATGAGCGCGGAGGCCGCGATGTCCACGATGCGGATCGACTTCTCATACAGCTCGCAGTCGAGCAGGAATGCGTCCGCCTTCCCTTCGGCCACGAGGCACATCTCCAGCGAAGAGCAGCCGAAGGAACGGGACCTCTGCGAGGCCCGCGCCGCCTTGTAGGTGCGCTGCGCGGCGTAGCGGCCGAGATACATCAGGGTCACTCCCCTGACGCCCGTCAACTGCTTCACATGGATCCGCTGGCCGTTCTTGAAAGCGCCCTTCCCCTTGGACGCTTGGTAGACGTCACCGGTGACGATGTTCTGCACGAAGGCGTGTTCGATGTCCTGCAGCGATCCTGTGCCTACCGCCAGAGAAACGGTATACAGCGGCAGTCCCATGATGCAATTGAAAGTGCCATCGACGGGGTCCATGACCAACGTCTTCGTTCCGCCGCGGTCGATGTAGCCGGCCTCCTCGCTGAGCACGTTCACATCGAGGCCTAGCTCGTCCAACTTCTCCAGTATGACGTCCTCGGCGATCTTGTCGATGAGCGAGGTCGGCGTACCGTCCGCGCCCATGCATAGCTCTGCGCCGATGTCCGTGCTGACGGGCAGCGAGAGGACCTTCTCCCGCACAGCGGCCGCGATCAGGGCCAGTTCCGCTATCATCGTGACTTCAATCGATGCCGTTGTAGATAATTGATGGCATGCCTCATCTATTCCAGTCGAGCTTCGGCCGGCCGGACGCGGTGGACTTGACCTCGACCCAGTTGATGAACTTCATCTCCTTGCCATAGCCGTCGCTGAAGCGGACCTCCCGCACCATAGTGCGCACCTTGATGTCCTCGGCCCCATTGGCGCGCACGCGGTCGGTGGCGTACCTTTCGGCCGTCGACCGGGCCGCCGACTTGGCTTGATCCAGATACGCGTAGTGGAACGGTTCTGAGGAGGGCGGGTAGACGAGGAAGCCGTCATCGCCACGTGGATATACCTTCACGGCGACCGATTCGGAGATCATGCTGCACACGGCCCCCACCGCGTTGCCGACCTCATGCCCTTCGGGTATGACCACGCGGCAATCCATCCTCTTCTCCAACGGAGAGACCAATATGTCGGCCGGGGCGCCTATGCCGATGATGGGGCGGTCGAGCTTGGCCTGCAGCCTCATGCCACCGAGCGTACCAGCGGTGGCGGCGGAGCGCAGCAGCAGGGAGAAGCCTTTGCCGGCGGGAAGATCACCACCTGCATCGGTCACGGCCTTGCGGGCTATCTCCTCGGCCATCCGATCCGTGACATCGCCAAGGATGGTCTCCGCCATCTTCTCCAAAGGCAGGTCCATCTTCTCACCCAGGAAGGATATGGCGAAGGCGGCCGCCTCCGCGTTCCCGGCCTCGTGCAGATGCAGCACCTGCATGGCGTCGGTAGGAGTGATGCCGGTCATGAGCACCAGTCCCTTTGACTTCAAACTGAGCAGGGAGTCGTTGACGAAGAGCGCGTCCTTCGCTCCATCCATCGTCTCGAAGAAAGAACGCGGGCCGGCGGACAGGAGATGGTCCATGACCTTGCGTTCATCGCCCTTCAGCATGGGAGAGTCCCTCACTGCAAAATAGTAATTCACCTCGGGCCCCAGCTTCGCCCGTTCCAGGAGCCCATCGAAGCGGGCGCAGGCCACGGAGAGGGGGACGACCCGCTCCGGACCGACGATCATACCATCCTTCTTATCCAGGCGGACGTGGGAATCGCCGCCGAGGGCGCAGGTCCACATGTCCACCGCCTTGACACGGGTGCGCCACTGACCTACGACAGCGCCTTCTGCACTTAACCGAGGGAATCCTTCATCCAGGAACGCTATGTCCGTGGACGTGCCACCGACATCGATGGCGAGGCAGTCGGGCAGGCCACTAAGGGCACTGGCGCCCATGAGGGAGGCGGCCGGACCGCTCAGGACCGTCTCCACAGGACGGAGCATCGCAGTGCTAATGTCCATCAGACCACCGTCGCCCTTGAACACAAGCACCCGGCCGTGGAAGCCCTCCAATTCCAACGCCTTCTTGACGCCGTGCAGGAAATCGGTGATGATGGGCAGCAGGCGAGCGTTGAGCACCGCCGTCACGGTGCGCTCCATGATGCCCAATTCCGTCGTCAGGGTATGACCCAGCACGGTCGGCTTTCCGGAAAGGCTCTCGATGACCGCCCGGACCTCCTCCTCCTGCCCGGGATTGGACACGCTGAAGAGGCCGCTGACCGCGAAGGCGTCCACGTCGTTGGCCATGGAACGGACCGCCACTGCCACCTCCTCCGCCTCCATTACATGCAGTATCTTGCCATAGGAATCAAATCCACCGGCGATGAAGGTGGACCGCTGGCACCCCAACATCCATTCCGGGTCTGGGGTCCAGCCGATGCCGATGAGGCCGACCCGGCCGCCTCTGCCCTGCAGCACCGAATTAGTGGCTAGCGTCGTGGAGATGCCCACCATAGATATCTCATCGGCCCTTATCCCGCTGGAAGCCAGTGCCGCGCGGATGGCGTTGAGCACGCCTTTCCCCAGGTCCTCGTACGTCGTCGGCGACTTGGCTTTGCCCAGCACCTTCTTCGTGTCCATGTCAACAATTGCAGCATCGGTGAAGGTGCCGCCGGTATCAATGCCGAGTCCCAACATAATGCTCTCCCGACGATGGGTATTTTATTTAATGATATTGAATAATGAGCCACCATCCAGTGGGTTTGTACAACCACACCGATGCTTTAAGGTCATAGGAGTGTAGCGATTCTACAGCGTGGCAAGGGGCTCCCTTGGATGGTACCGGAGAATGCTCTGCTTTCGCATCGATCTCGGTGAACGCCTAGCATCATTCTCTCCACCATCCATCATTGCTCCGATCCACGGCAAACGCTATACTCCTGCGTGCCTTACATGGCGCGGGGCAGGGGTACGGGATTGACCGAAAGTGGCGTGATAGCATTATCTGGCATCGGCGCGGACATGGCGGCCGAGGTCGGAGGCAAGGCGTACAACCTTTCCTCACTCATGGCCGCGGGGTTCCGCGTTCCGGATGGTCTGGTCGTCAGGATCCAAGTTTACCAGGGATTCCTGGAATCCAATCACCTCAAGGAATTCATCGAGAAGGCCGTAACGGGTCTGGACACGGAGGACGAGTCCAGCCTGCGGCAGGTGTCGAAATCGATCAAGACCGCCATCATGGCCGCGCCGCTGCCGCAGGAACTGATCTCTTCCATTTCCCTATTGGTCAAGAGCGGGCAATATGCGGTCAGGAGCTCGGCCACCGCCGAGGACATGCCCGACGCGTCGTTCGCCGGACAGCAGGACACTTACCTGGGTATCGCGGCGGAAGACGTACCGACGAAGATCAAATCCTGCTGGGCCTCCTACTGGAACGAGCGGGCCATGGCCTACCGCAACGACAACGGCTTCGGCCAAGGCGGCGGCATCGCCGTGCTGGTGCAGAAGATGGTGGACGCGCGCTGCGCGGGCATCATGTTCACCAAGGACCCGGTGACCGGCGGCGACAAGGTCATCATCGAATCATCGTGGGGATTGGGGGAGTCGATCGCCTCCGGCATCGTGACCCCGGACCGCTTCGTACTGAGCAAGGGGGGCCGCGTGGAACAC
>CAZCNG010000211.1:0-3643 GCA_964500045.1 uncultured Methanomassiliicoccaceae archaeon | reverse complement strand
GCGCCTCCTCGCTGGCGCAGAGGATTGGCAGGGCGTGCCGCCGCAAGGACGACATCGAGGTCATCTTTCGCTGCACCTCGGAGGAGGACGGCGTAGCGGAGATCAAGATGCTGGCCGCGATGATCGCCTCCAACTATGAGACGGACGAGTACGAGTTCGACCTCTCCGTGGCGGTGCAGCAAGTGCTCAGCTACTGCAACTCCCGCTCCCGCATCGGGTCCACCTCGGAGGACATCACCGCTATCCTGGGCACCTTCTGCGCCCAGGCCGATCTCCAGGCCATCCTGAGAGAGTTGTGCAAGGGCGGCCTGCTGCGCCTCGAGAACGGCCGCTACCTGCCCTCGCTGCCGGAGGGCATCAACGTCTTCTCCAACGTGCCGGACGCCAACGATATCGAGGTCGTGGAGGCCAGCAGCGGAAGGCCGGTCGGCAAGGTCGCCGTCCCCTTTGAGGAGACGTTCATGCTGTCCGGGGCCTGCTGGAAGGTGGTCGGGAACACAGGCGGGAAGCTCCAGGCGGCACGCACCGACGTGAGGGAGTATGAGCCTCGTTTCGGCAAGCAGCGCGTGCGGGGGGCCTTCTTTGACTACCTACCAGACAAGATCAAGGCCCGCTATCCCGAAGAGGGATCGAAGGGACCGGACCGTTCCTCTAGACCGTAGTGGCGAGCGGATTGGTTGCCCTCGGGGACCGAGCTCAGCGGACCTGCTTGGGAATGGAGATGGCGAAGCGGCATCTTTCCGCCCCGCCCAGCGCTGTCTCGAGGACCTCGACCTTGGGGATCTCGCCGAACAGCACCTCATAGGGCAGGCGGGTGAAGCCAGCGCTGCATTGGCAGAAGACCGCGGGCACCGGGACGCCGTCCCTGATCGAGGTGCGCACCAGGGGACAATGGCAGACATGGAAGCGGCGCAGGACCGGGTCCCGTTCGGCCACCAGCGCCACCGCATCAAAGGGGATCTTAGTGTGAATGATGCGGTCCCCCAGGCGCCTTCCCGCGCCCATGGTGTCATCTTGGCGCACCAGGGAAAGCAGCTCTTCGCTGACCGCATGCTCGTGCCAGAGCCGCCCCGAACTCAGGCAGTCTTCCAGCTCTTCCAGCAGGATATCCCGCTCCCCTGCAAGGAATGAGTCGATATCCATAGAGGCCTCGAAGCGCGCCTTCTTGGCGTCGAACGATTCCACCGGTATGCGATGGAAATTGCCGGTGAGCACTTCCAGGCAGCGTTCGCGGGGCAACTCTTGCTGCAGCTGCCCGAGGAACTTGGCTACCTCCGGTGGATATAGTTCCAATGGAGCGGTGGCCTGCGGAATGATCACTCCGTCCATGACCCGGGAGCATACTGGATCTCCCTCCAGCTGCTGGAGCCGCTCGGCCATGGCTTCCAGGACCCCTTCCGCGTTGAGCAGAGAGTGCAGATAGGAATGGGATTCCATGTCCCCGATCAATGCGCTGTAGGCGGCCAGAGCGGGGATCTCCCCGAGCACGTCATCGCCGCAGAGCAGACGTGCGTCAAGATACTCCCTCAGGTCCTGCACCGAGGCTCCACCGGGGACTATACCTTCGCCCTCGAGAAATGTCTGGCAGGCGGCCACGGCCTTCACGTAGGACTCCTCCTCCACCCCCCTACGCCGCAACATCGCCCGGAAGCGCTCCTCCTCGTAGATCGCTGTCATGTCAAACCCTGTTGGTAAGATTCCGCCACAGCGATGATAAGTCTTTGCGGGAAATCTCTGCCTTCATGGAATGAACGGGATTCAAAGCCCATGGGAAGGATGGACCGCGGCATGGGCCACACAGTGATGGACGAGCGGACAGGAATGGCAGGTGGTTCCCAACCGACGGCAGAAAGTGCTGCCGATCATGAAGAGCGGGAGGTCGACGCTCCATGGCATCTCGGGGTCCATGAGCTTCAGGAACGTGGTGGCCATCTCCGGGGTGATCATTTCGCCACCCGTCAGGGAGCGGGCCAGCGTGCGCAGCACCGCCTGCGAGGGGCGGGCGTTGACGCACTTGCCGCCGCAGGTCGCCTTCACGGCGCCAATGGATATCAGGTGATTCACCAGTCGTCTGCTGCCGTTCTCGCCCAAGCCAGCCTCGACCAGTTGTCGTCTGGCGCCCATGGGCGCCTTGCCCTCCCAGAGGGACGAGGCCTGCCCATCCTGGTCATTTACGATGTGCTCCACCAGCGAACCTAGCAAGAGACGGGAGCGGGATGGGAGGCCTTCGCAGACCGCGCCGAAGGAATCGTTCAACGGTCCAATGCCTTTGCTCTGGGCTGCGGCCAGCATGGCTCCTGCCAATTCGGTCAGCGCCTCCAGATCGATGTAGCCGGATCTCCTTGCTTCAAAGAAATGGGCGAGCGCAAGGTAGTTGGCCTCGACCTCGTCCACCCTGCGCCGGGTCCGCTTCACGGCCACGAACTGCTGGCGTTCGCACAGGTCCCCCAGGACCTCCCGGACCGCATGGATTGACTGCAAGTCGACAAAAACACCCTCAGGCTCGGATTCCATGACGCCTCATTCGCGCCGTCCCCGAAAAACATTTGCGGAGAAGTTGGACAGAGACGGCCGGTGAACCTTCTCCAACGGCAACGCCACACTAGCGCTTCGGACTAGTGACGAACTTCTTCCCCGCCTGCTTGCACAGAGTTTGCACCAGCCGCCGTCCGGACAGCGCGGCGGTGTTGATGCCCACCATCCCCTCCGCCCACTGCCCCACGCAATACAGTCCTTCCACGCCTGGAATGGTACGGTTCAAGCCGTTGCGCATCAGGTCCAGCGCGGCGCGCTTTGTGTCCCAGGGCTGCAGCCCGTGGTAGTTGCCGGTGAACCTTTCCGCCGTCAGCAGGGTGGATACGTCGACGACCTCGATCTGTTCGCGCAGACCGGGGAACCTTCTCTCCAGCTTGCCGAGCACCACCTCCGCGACCTCGTCCTTCTTCTGCTGGTACAGTTCCGGATCGCGAGCCATCTGCGACCAGAAATCGTAGTTCGAATCGAGGATGACCTTGATCACGCCCTTGCCTTCGGGAGCCATCCTCGTCACCGGCCCGAACACTTCGATGTTGAGGAAGGGGATGTCCTCATCCTCAAGGCGAATGGGCTCGTCCAGCAGCAGGGCGATGGCGTGCGGCTCCTGGCTCAGATCCCGCTTCACTCCAAGGGATAATTGCAGGCCGAACGACTGCCGGGAGGGTGCACTTTGGAAGTATTCCTCCATCTCCCGGGTGACATACTTGCCTTCCAGCAGCGAATACTGCAGCGCATGGCCGTCGCACGCCGCCACGATGATGTCTGCACGGTGCTCGCTGCCGTCTGCCAGTCGCACACCGACAGCGCGCCCTCCTTCGACGATGATCCGCTCCACCTTGGCATGGTAGTCTATCTTGCCTCCGAGTACCAGATGCCTCTGCTCCATGCGCTTGGCGAAGGCCAGGCTCCCACCCTGGGGCCAACCCAGGTCGCCACGATCGAGCCCGGAGACGAAGATGAGGTGGACGATCATCGGTAGGTCCGGTATGCCGTACTGCGTCAACGGGAAAGCTTGGCGCAGGAAGGGACCTTGGATCTGCTTGGCAAAATCGCCCATGGTGGTGGCACCCCATTTCTTCAGTATGCCCAGATAGGGCAGCATGCGCAG
>CAZCNG010000210.1:0-3679 GCA_964500045.1 uncultured Methanomassiliicoccaceae archaeon | reverse complement strand
TGCCCCAGCTTCGATTGCGGCTTGATGCCCTTGGAGGGCCAGAAGACCTTGTCCCCGAACAAATGCAATAGTGAGGGGATGAAGGTCAGGGAGATGAGCAGGGCGAGGATGATGCCGATCACCAGCGTTCCGAAGGACTTGATCATGTCCAGGTTGGCGAGGAAGAGCGCCCCGAAGCCGATGATGACCGTGGCGCCGCTCGTCGCGACCGTCTCCCCGGCCCAGGTGACCGCTTCCTCGACCGCCTCGTCCTTGCTACGCCCGTTCCTCCGCTCTTCACGATAGCGGGACAGGATGAAGATGCAGTAATCGCACCCCGCGCCCAGGGAGGCGGTGATCATCAGGGTGACGACGAAGAAGTTGACGCTGAAGACGAAGGTCGCAATAAAATACAGGGCCGCGAAGCTGATGCCCAGCCCAATGCCGATGGCGGCCGGCGGCAATGCTGCCGCCAGAATGGAATTGAAGAACAGCCCGATGAGCACGAGGATGAGGATGATGGCCACGGGATCGATGATCTCCAGGTCCTTGGACAAGGCGACCGATTGGTCCCAGGTCATCGGGTCCACGCCGGTGACGTAGTAGCCGGTGCCGGCCTGGTGTGACATCGCTCCACCCACGACGTTGCGCATGATGTCGGTGTAGGCGGCTCCGACCACGGTCCTATTTCCCACGCTGAAGCCGACCAGCATGATGGTCGAGTCGTTGGCCCCTCCGATCAGCACCGTGGGGATCAGCGGCAGCATCGGCAGCGGATAATTCGGTATGGTGGAATTCGCCACCAGATGGTCGGCCATCCGGTCGACGACGGTGGCGTCGGGATTGTCGCCCAGGTTGATGATGTCCTGCACCAGCCAGGGCTGCGTCTGCGTGTAGCTGGAAAGGAAAGTGATGGTCAGCTGATGGATGAGCGGGAAATTGTCCCTGTTGCTCCAGCCCAGGTGGAAATAGAAGATGTGGATGAGGTCGCTGACCGGAGGACCGGCCCTCTGCGCCGTCAGCTCGGCGGCGACGTCCGCGTAGCCATGGAACTGCGCCACCGTCGGCACGACGCCGGTCGAGTTCCACTGCTCGTAGAACGTATGGTAGTAGAGGAGGCAATCGTCGCGGATATCCGTCGGCAGGAGGTCCATCGTCACCTCGAGCAGCACGGAGAATATGACATCGTTGAATTGGGATATGCGATGGAAGTCCTGGTAGTTGCCTAGGTTGAAATTCTCGTGCACGACCCTCAGGTAGAGGTCGATCAGGGGGCCCAGCTCTTGGACGAACGGCTCCTCCATGAAGGTCCGGAACCCGTCATCCATGGCCTGGTCCAGCCTGACGTCCGGATGCAGGTAGTAGGCCGGATCGGCCGAGGTGGAGTTCCACGCGCTTGTGAAGTCTGCCAGGTAAAGACGGACCATGCGCGCCTCCGTCGCGTTGAGGGATGTCTGGTTGTTGATCTTCTTCTCGACATCGATCCTGGTCGCAGCGTAGGCACGAGCATCGATCTCGGGGATGGTCCCACCCGTAAGATTCGCAAATAGCCAGTTAACGTAGTACTGCTCAGGTACGCCGTACTCCATGAGAAGGACGTCCTGCGTATCGTTGTAGGACTCCCAGAAGCCTATGGGCACCTGGAAGAGGAAGAGGGGTATGGCGATGGAGAAGTTCTGCGCCATGGAGTACAGCGGTCCGATCTGGTTGATGTAGATCACGGTGTAATCCTTGGTGGCGCTGTAGAGGGAGGTGACCGTGGCATTGGCCGGGATGCGACCGTCATGGGTGGCCGCGTCGATCTGCGCGGTGATGTTGAGAATGGCCGCCTTGGTGGCGTTGTTGAAGATATCCCCCTGCGCCGTGGTCAGAAGGATGATGGTGCCGCTGCCGCCGGTACTGAGTCCGGCAAAGTTCTGCGCGATGTACCCCTGTGCCACCTGGGAAGGGAGATTGTTGACCCCGGACGCGTCGACATTGTAGTTCACCGCCTTCATGACCATGGGCGCCACTGGCAATGCCAGCAGGAGCGCGATTATCCAGACGATGACGATCAGTTTGCTGCGCCTTGTGATGAGCTTGCCCAAGCGGCGGAATGGATTCATGCTGGCCATCTCCTACAGGATGCGGCTTTAGATAGCTTGCGAGTACAAAATGATGATGCCTTGAACCATGGCGGTGAAAAGGGGAAGAGAGGGCGGACCAGTCGCTCTGGCCGCCCTTGAGGTTCACTCGATGAAAATGCCAGGGCGGAACGGCTGTGCGGTCCTGGCCTTCTTCTGCGGGTCGTCGCGGAACTCGTCGTCGGCACGGAAGACCTTGATCGGACAGGACAGTTCTGCTTCCATGAAAGAGGCCGCCTCCTGCAGATACTCGTACTCCTGGATATCGGCGGACATGCTCTGCTTCTCCGCCGCCGATTTCTTCATGAGGTCCTCGGCGACCTTGCGGGAGAAGTCCTGGGCTTCCTTCCCTTTGGAACGTATGTCCGCATCGTTCATGGCCGCCTTGGTGAGGGCGCCGATATTGAGCGTTCCCTCCGCTGACATGGCCAGCCCCATTTCCAATATCTTCGTCTTCCAGGCCGGCGTCGTATATAGCACGATGCGCTTGGCAGAGATCTTGGTGACCTTGAGGATCTCGTTGATGTCCTCGATCACCTTGCGCAGGTAGTCCTCGGCCGCCTCGGCGCGTCGGCTGACGTCCTCCGGCCTTGGCTCCGGGAGCAGCGAGTTGGCGACCATCTCCTGGGCGCCGAGCAGCTCGTTGACCTCCTCGGCCAAGTGCGGCGTGATGGGCCCCATCATCTTGGCCCAGGCGGAAAGCACCGGTCTGAGCACGGCGCCGTTGCGGCCGCCGCGGCGAGCGTACCAGCGCAGGTCGTTGAGCATTTCGAAGTAGACGATGCTGGCCATCTGTCGAACGTCGAAGCCTTTCATGCACTCGCGCACCTCACTCAGATGGCTCTGCAGACGGGACTGGAGCCAAAGGTCGATGTTCTCCAACGTCTCCGTCTCCTGCAGGTCCTTCAGGTCCAGGAAGGTCCTGACGACCTTGTCGATCCTGGACACGTAGGTGACGATGACGTCCTCGTCCCACTCCACATCGGCAAAGGGGGAGGCGACGTTGGCATAATAGAGGCGCAGGGAGTCGACCCCGTAGTAGTCGGCGGCGCCGGGGATCGGCTGCGCGCCGCCCTTGGACTTGGAGATCTTGGCACCCTTACCGATGACGTACCAATTGACAAAGATGCCCCGCGGCCACATCTCCTGCGGCAGGATGGCGACATGGTTCATCAGGAAAGCAGGGAAGTGCACGGTCATGTGCTCCTTGCCCCCCAGGTTGAGGTCCAGCGGATACCAGTAGAGGACGTCGGCACGGATGCGTCTCAGCAGGTCGGCCTCGACCCCGGTGGTGCGGGATACCGCATCAACGTCTCCCCTTCCCAGGAACACGAAGTCGAAGAAGGCCTCGGTCATCTGGTCTTCCCGGATGCTGCCGTCGTTGACGTAGGGGGCGATGGTGTAGTAGATCGGATAGAGCGTCGAGTCGGAGATGGCTTCGATCTTCCACTTCTCGTCGAACGGGAATCGTGTGCCGAGCCAGTTGCCCTGGCGCACGCAGGCGCGTTCCCTGAACCAGTCCAGGATCGGCTGGACGTTGGTGTAGTAGTCGCCGGGCATGATGTTCATGTCCTTGG
>CAZCNG010000209.1:0-3698 GCA_964500045.1 uncultured Methanomassiliicoccaceae archaeon | reverse complement strand
AGCGGGCGAAGGGATACCGCCGAGCTCCTGCGTGAACTGCGCATGATGCGCAACCAGTGCGATTACAAGGACGAGGTGCGCGACCCGGAGTCTCTGGCAGTGATGGCCATAGCCCTCGCAGTGGAGGCTTGCGGCAAATGGGAACCTGCGGGGGAGATGGGCGAGAAGTAGTTTCAGAGGCGGTCGTCGCCACGCAGTTCCTACGGACATGGTCGGGGCGCACGGCATCAGCTGGTGCCCGGTCATCGTGCATCGTTTGTGACGACATCGACCGCAATCGCTGCATTAGTTTGATTACCGACCAGGTCGTTGGCCGCGCATGCGCAAGCAGCTCAACATGCTCGCCGCCGTCCTGGCGGTAGCATTGATCACTTCCCTCAGCGTCACTGGTTTGCTGCTTTCTTCCAACGCACAGTTGAATGCCGACAACACGGCGCAGGGGACGCGGCTGCAGATGCAGAACGTGCTGGCCAAGGCGCAGATGGCCGCGCAGGCGGAGATCAAGAAGGTCGACGCGCTCGTGGTCAGCACCAGCCTCAACCTCACCGCCTACGGATTGAATGGGACGTCGGCGCGGGAACGGCTTAATGTATCTCTGGCGGCCAACGCCAACCTGATGAGCTTCATCACCTACGACCGCAACGGTGTGGTGCAGGCGGCCGAACCGTCCAGCTACTACTACATGGTCGGAGAGAATCTCAGCTGGGCGGACAATGTGCGGCGGCTGCTGGCTGGAAAGATACCGATAATGAGCAACGTCGTTACCGGCGGACCCAACGGCGCCGGGGCCGTGCTGGCCGCCCCGGTGTTCGACGCGGACGGCCTCTTCCTCGGAGGCGTGAGCGGCATGTTCAACGTTTCCACCATGCTCGGTGCCGCGCTGCCGAAGCTGCTCAATGGGACGACCTTCACCTTTTGGAGCATTCAATTGGACGGGCTGGAGATCTACGATACCGATGCGGCGCAGATAGGTATGAACCTGCTCGGTCCCGCCTACGCGGACTTTCCGCAGGCGCAGGCCATGGGCTGGAGGATGGTCAACGAATCCTCCGGCTACGTGACATACTCCTTCTACACCGCACTGCATTCCGGCGTGCTCGTGAACAAGGAATGTTATTGGACGTCCATCGGCGCGCACAACTTCCTGTGGCGCCTGTCCATCGCGCATCGGCTGTAGAGAACCGATGGCTTGATGTGGCCACTGCCTCATTATGTGGCGATGCTGCGCGCGGGGGATGGGGCCGATGAGAAGAGGGTGCTATTGGCCCTTGTCATCGGCGTGCTCATCGGACTGATATTCCTCTTCGGTTCCGGTGCTCCGGGCCTGGGGCCGGTATCGACCATCGTTACCACCGTGGTAACCTTCGGCCTCCTGGGGTCGGGCGCCTACTCCTTCCTGGCGATGCGCAACATGTCGCTCATACCGCTGCGGCGCTTTCTCAAGGCCGCGCTGTATCTGTGCCTGGTGCTGGCCGTGCCGCTGGGCATCATCCTGGTTTCGCAGTCGGTGACGGCCGAGATGACGGCTAACGGACCGATAGCCTGGCTGGTCGCTACCCTGGTCATCTATCCTATTTCTGTCCTGATCATGATGTTCATCGCCACGCTGCTGGTCTGCGAGGTCTTCGGCGGGTTGGCGCTCTTGATGATCGTGCTGCGGCGACTGACGCCCTGGGGAATGACCTTCCTGCGTACCGTGGGCGGGCGCTCTTGGCTGGTGCGCAAGTTGACGCTTTGGGCCTACAACGTGCCGTACTCGCTGGAGCCGGCGGAGCTGCACGCGCGGCCAGAGGCCAGCGGCTTCTCGAAGCAGGCGTTCTTGAATTCGCTTCTTCTTGTCGTCATTCTGGACACGGCCTTTGCCGTGTACTTGTGCTTGAATCCGATGTTCCTGCAGGCCATGCCGGTGCAGGAGCTGTTCTCGATCGTGTCGCTGCTGTCGCTCCTGGTGCCGCTGCTGGTGGTGTGGATCGAAGCGTACTCGGCCATGGGCATGCGCATCCCTGGTCGAAGGGAAGATCTACTGATCGCCAGGAATCTGCGGGCGCGCGCCCTGGCGACGCTGGTGCCCATCGGCACGCTGTTGATCATGATCCGCGTTGCGTTCCAATCCATCGATATGAGCCTCTTCGGCACGTTCTTCGTGGCGTATATGCTGTCCAATGTCGTATTCGGCGCGGCCATCCTGTTGGCGTTCTACTATTATTTCTGGGATGACGCGGCGCGCGTTCAGGACCGGTGAACGTTGTAGAAGAGGCGACGATTGAAGGAGCATCAGCTAATCGTGGGGCGATAACCACGATAAGAAGGCAGGGGTATTCGCTTAAGCTATCGCCCTACATAGCTCAGATAATAGTCTAAATTCATATTCCAAAGTGTCGATGTCAACGACTCACTAAAAGAATGGCGAGCTTGTAACTGGGCTCGACCTGTCACCAGGCTTCACCACCCGCTACATTGGGCCGGTTGACGGGCGGCCTGCTGGCCTCAGCTATACCAAGGCGAGCGATGTTCCTGGCGGCGTTCAGATCAGAGTGAAGTTCGAAGCCGCAGGCTTTACACTTGTACCTATGACCTTCACGGTTCGCCTTGCGAACCGATCCACATCTTGAGCACATCTGGCTAGTATTCATTGGGCTGATTATCAACACAGCCTTTCCAGCGCGTTCGGCATTGTGTTTGACGAATCTCTGAAGTTGTGCGAACGCCCACTTGCCAAGGCGCTTGTTGTGCGCTTTGTCGCGCTTCTTGTCCTTGATTCCCGTCAGATTCTCGAGGGCAACGCCATCGAACGGCTGGTTCACGATCCACTTGGCAACCTGGTGATTCACATCGGCCATGAAGCGGTGTTCCTTCTTCGCTATGCGCTTCAACTTGCGCTTGGCGGAGCGAGTGCCTTTGGCCTGCAATTCTGATTTAAGGTGTTGATACTCGCCTTTTACTTTGTGGATGTGAGCGGAATCGTAGAATTTGTTGTTTGAGAGAACGGCGTGATTGTTGATGCCAGTATCGACTCCAAGAACGGAGGTGATTGGGAGAACATTGGGTGTCGTCTGTTCCACTATGATGCCCAAGATCAGATGAACCCCATCGAAGGAAAGGGTTGCACCGATCGGCTCCCAGTCGACATATTGCTGGAAATATGCTGGAAGTACAAAGGGCACTTTGACACGGCCTTCGACGCTGGATAGCGTGGCGTATCCGCGATTGAAGAAGCATGCGAAAGTGCGAGCGTCGTATCTTATTGCGGTGTGGTTTCGCTTCTTCGGCAGGCGATCTAACCTCTGTTGTTTCAGCATTTCAGATGCGGTATCTCTAGCGGCGCAGACGAGATTAGATGGAATCTCAGGATATCGTTCTCTTGTGCGGTAGTACGTCAGATGATGCAGCTTGGTTTTGTTGGTGACCTTGGCGTGAAAAACAAGCGCCATAATGTCATTGGTAATCACGTTAACCGCCTCTATCGTCTTGACCAGCGACTTATGTGCTGGCAAATGAAGGGTGATGGTGCGTTGCATTCATTGTAGCTAATCAATTGCATCATCTAGAACCCAACTATTACATGTAATCAATTTAGATTCTAACCGTGTGGTTTCTAGAGGATCGGTTCATGAGTTTACCACCGAAATGAGGCGATGCCTTGAAGGCGCACCAGCCGCATCGTAGGACGATGCTGCGCAAGGGGGATGGAGCGGACG
>CAZCNG010000208.1:0-3703 GCA_964500045.1 uncultured Methanomassiliicoccaceae archaeon | reverse complement strand
GCTCATCCACTTTGAGTTTGATGTTGAAGAGACCTGTGTTCTTCGGCTTAGTGTCCTTCTGTGCGATCGCCATTGGTCATCCCATCCGGTTGTCATAGTCTGAAGGCCATGGAATCCTTGGTGTGCGCTGAAAGTGCCACCTTGATCAGGTGGTCGCCCTGCGACAGAGAGACTGGGCATATGAGCTGCAGTAGCTTCCCGGGATTCCAGGTGGAGGCATTGGCCTCGAGGGTGGCGCTCTCAATGTTCAGGACTAGGGTGCCATCGATCATGACCGTCGTCCCGTTGACCGACAACGCCACGCTGCCGGTGTTCTTCACATAGATGACCAGAAGGCCATCCGCATAGGGCATGGCCGAGGGGTCGTTGATGATGCGGATCGATGATTCCGCTTCTTGGGTGAGCGTGTCCCCCACGCTCCTCACTTGGGTCGCCAGGCCGGTCGTGGTGTTGATCAGCACCGCGGCCATGGCCACGGAGACCAATACGGAGGCGATGAAGAAGATCATCTGGTTGACGGAACTGTCTGCTCCCATGTGTTCACCTCACGCCCTCCCCGCCACGGAATATCCGCTGCGGGCCACTATCTTTATCGCCGCTCCCTCCAACCCTAGGTCCATGTGTATGGCGATGAGCTCCTGCGGGAAGGCCAGCTGAGTGGCGTTGTTGCCATCCACATCCTTCCACAGCGCGTGAGCGGTGGCCAGGGTTCCGTTCACAAGCACGTCCAGACCTCTCAGGTCGATCGTGCTCTGACCGGTGTTGCGCACCAAGATGGTGGCGTTGGTCACGTCCACGCCCTCGAAGCTCAGCGAGGTCATGCTCGCGTCTAGATGCTGATTGGCTAGCCCCGCCTCCGCGATACCCATCTCCGACTGGAATTCGCTGACCGCACCGAACAGGGCGCTGAAAGCGATCACGAAGGCGGAAAAGAGTATTGCCGCGGAAGCTGCCAGGCTGAGTCCCATGCTTACTCGCCACCCATCCTCTTGAATTCAGCTATCCAGCGGTCGAGGGTCTCGTATTCATTGTCCGGGACCTTGATGCTGCGACGCTTCATGTTCAGGATCTTCAGCGTCTGGAATTCCAGTATCTTGTGCACTTGCATCAGTACGAAGTCCTTCTGGGGGTCATCGCTCAGTTCTTCTGCTTCCATGTTCATCTCCTCCTGGAAGAATGGCTTCTCCTCGACCAGGCGGGCCTTGGGCCGCTGCAGGATGGGTTCCCGGGGCATGACGGGCTCTTCGATCATTTCATTGTCCAGTGAATCGGGTTTCGCCCTAATGATGACATCAGGGATGGTCGCGTCCTTGTACGTCACCGTCGGTGCGCTCCTCGCTAGGAGGGCAATATTGACCTCGGGCGGATCGTCCATCTTGCCGTTGCGCTTGGGGATCTTGGGCTTCCCGCCCTGGTCCACGAAGGGGTTGTATTCCTTGCTGACCGCTTCGTAGATGCCGAGCAGGCTCTTGATGGAGTCATTGATCTGCTCCACCTCGCCCTTCATGTTCTCGACGTCGCTCTTGATCGTCATGTTGTTGTTGGTGATGGTCTCGACCGCTCCCTTGAGGTCGTTGACCGTGATCTCGATCTCGTCCACCTTCCTTGCGGAAGATGGTAAAGGGGTTCCGAGGGACGGGGCGGATAGTCCGGCATCTAGGCCAGGGATAGTGCCTAGGTCGAGGTCCCCGTCTCCCATCATACCGCTCAGGTCCTCTGCCGCCTTCTTATTCTTCCGGGAAAAAATAAATCCGGAAGAAATGAATAAAAAGGCGGGCAGAGTCACGTTCTTTTCGCTCCTCATGCCGTTTTTCACCATCCTTGTGCTCACGCTAGGTCGACGATGGTCGTGGCCACGAAGATCTCCGGAGTCATGATCTGTACCAGGCAGGGCTGTCCCATGGCCGGCATGATCTCGATCATCAGGGTCTTCAGGTTAGCAACGCTGATAGGTGCGTTGGCGATGTTGGTGATGGTCACCTTGACCATGTCACCCTGGCCGATGATGTGCCTGGTGCCCCAGTCGGCGGCGAAGGGCGAGACGCCCTTCACTAGCGAAACGGCATAGGTGTCAGCGGTCAGAGAGGCGGCGCCAGTGCCATAGCTCAGCATCTTGTCAGCGGTCTGGTACACCCAGTGCACCATGACGTTCTCGAAGGCGATCGGCGGGCTGCCGGACGCGATCTTCAGGTAGATGCTGATGCTGTTGATGCTGGTGGCGGTCGCGGCGACTCCGACCACCGACTGGTGGATGAAGCCGGAGGATACGCCTCCGATGGCCTGGTCACCGGTCGTGGTGGCCTGTTCCCTCACACTGTTCGCCGTAGAGATCAACACCGCCGCAGCGACTGCGGCGACGAGGACCATGGCGATGAAGACGATCATCGTGCCGATACCGATGTCAGCACGCTTGTCCCTTCTCATTTGGGCAAATTTCTTTCTCATTTGTTTCACCTCATTCCATGGTTCAGTGCAGAACCGAGTAGGTTCCGAGGTATACCTCAGGGGTGGTCACATCGATCAGGGTCGGCTGACCGAATCCCGGCATTACCTGGATCTGCAGGTTCTTCAGGTTCCCGATGTTCAGGTCCCAGGCCGTAGCGCCGTCAAGTCCTCCGATCTGAATGTTCAACAGGTCGCCCTGCTTGACGGTGGTGTCAGCAGAGTACAATCCAGTTACGGTGTTGACTTCATACTTCAGAGAGGCATTGTACGTCGTAACGTAATTGGCGGTCGGGCCGCCGGCACTCCAGGTCAGGGTCACATCGTTCGCCGCGTAGAGAACTTTCACCACGACATTCTTCATGTAGACATTAGGGCTGCCCGCCGCTAGGCGGAGCGTAATATTGACGCTGGCAAGGTTATTGGTCGAGTCAATATATCCCACAATGCCTTCCTTGATGAAACCAGAAGCCACGTTGTTTATGGTCTGGTCTCCTGTCGAGGTAGCCTGTTCCCTAACTGAGTTGGCTGTGGAGATTAACACAGCCGCTGCGACAGCCGCGACTAGCACCATTGCGATGAAGACGATCATCGTGCCGATGCCTATGTCGGCGCGTCTGTCCCTTCTCATTTGGGTCCATTTCTTTCTCATTTCACTTTCACCTTCTTCGCGTCCCTAGCCAGTGTCGCAACGGCCGGGCGCCTATCTTCCTTATGGGGAGCATTTACACTCTCCTCTGGAAGTTAGACAAAAATCAGTCTTGTGCGTATATAATGCGGGAGATTTGATTACTGCTACTGATTCTGAGAATAATGGGCAGGAATGTTCCACATGAAGAAAATGCATTTGATACTTAGCATTACTATATGATTATGTAATATAATAATCCGATATTATAGCAAGAAATGATATCTTGCCGATCCTCCGGTCTCATCCGGAGATGTCGGGTCCGATCCGTTATGCATGTTGTTTCTTTGGTGAACCGACATCATCAGCCGTGAATGCCTCAGAAGCTGAACGATTCCTCTTGTGCGCATTGTCGCCGCACACCCGGCGCGGAGACATGACGATCCATCTTCGCAACAAGACGCGGCGACGCTAATCACATTGATTTCTGGAAAATTCTAGAGGCTATAAAGAAATAGAAATCTGGGACCGGAGGCATAAAAAAGTCTGCCCCACTGCGCCCCGATCGATGGTTCATTCTCACGCTAGGTCGACGATGGTCGTGGCCACGAAGATCTCCGGAGTCATGATCTG
>CAZCNG010000207.1:0-3707 GCA_964500045.1 uncultured Methanomassiliicoccaceae archaeon | reverse complement strand
CATAGCCGCCTGCGCTCGATCCCACCGCCCAAGCCGTCTGCGCGTCGATGGCCCTGATGTCGGAGAGGACCACATCCGGGACCGTACCGTTGCTTCCCTGGCGGGCCCAGTGGACCCCGTCCGTGGTGTGCAGGATGACGCCATAGCCATCCCCGACCGGCGATCCTACGATCCAACCTATGGTCGCCCGGCCCTTCTCTTGATCGCCTACGACCGCGATGGCCGCCAGGATGACGATCGCGATCACCGCTAGGCATGCGATCAACAGTTTCGCGTTCCCCCTAGACGTTCTGACCATACGGCTCCCCCCCCCCAGGACAACTTGTCTGCGATAGAGGAGGAGGATGAGAAAATGTTATGGGCGTCGTATTCGGCAGGGCGGCATCAGAGATCGAGCGACGAGAAGATCGATGATCCGGTGAGCGCTAGAAGGAAATGAAAGTGGTGCGTGGGGCAGTATGTACTCCAGCGCAATAGTGGCACCTCTCCTCCAAGCATTCCAGCGAGAATATTGAAACCAGGCCTGTCACATCGACTTCGCGCCATCGCCCAGCCTAGTCCCTCCCGCTTGGATGCCCACATCCATTGGTATCATCGATGCCTTATCATCCCCCCGATGATTCCAGAATCATATACCGATTTCTGATGGTGACCTTCTCATGGATCATTGCGATTCTTCACATGCAAGTTGGGCCGGACCCATAGCCGATCTTCTCGAGACCGCCGATATCGATCTCGTCCGCTCGCTGGAAAAGAGGCATGTCCAGCGCATGAACACCGATCCGTCCGCATCTCAGATCAGAGCATGGCACAATTGCATCGCCATTCTCAAGACGGCTTTCGATAAGTTGGTGGCAGCCGACATTAAGGCAGGAAATTGGAGCGTGGTCTTCGAATATGAGCTGCCTCGAGAAAGGGGAAGGCGACCGGATGTTCTTCTGCTGACCAGCAAAAGGGTCATCGTGCTCGAGTTCAAGGACTTCGCCAAGGTGCACGAATCGCACCTGGACCAGGTGGCCGCCTATGCCAGGGACCTGGAGAACTATCACGCCCAGACGCAGGGAATGACCGTCATCCCGGTCCTCGTGCCCACCCTTTCGAAGCTGAATGCTCAAGTTAGCAAGGACGTCATCGTCGCGCCGCCGTTGCATTTGGCCGAGGTGCTTCTGACCGCGGCGGCCAAGGATGAGGCCTACCCCGATCTCAGGTCTTGGCTAGGATCGGGCTACGCCCCTCTCCCCAGCCTCGTGGAGGCCGCTAGGGTGCTGTTCAACCATGAACCGCTTCCGGACATCAAGAGAGCCAGCAACGCAGGGATACCGGCCACCATGGAGTATCTTGCGAAGACGGCCGCCAGGGCCTGGGAAGGCAGTGACCTGCACCTGGTATTGGTCACCGGCGTGCCCGGTTCAGGAAAAACGCTGGTCGGTTTGCAGTTCGTCCACCTCGATAGTTACGGAGGCAAAGGCAAGAGGAGCTCGCTCTTTCTCTCCGGGAATGGACCTTTGATCGAGGTTCTGCGGTGCGCGCTCAAGAACAATGACTTCGTCCAAGATGTGCACTGCTCGAGTTCAAGGACTTCGCCAAGGTGCACGAATCGCACCTGGACCAGGTGGCCGCCTATGCCAGGGACCTGGAGAACTATCACGCCCAGACGCAGGGAATGACCGTCATCCCGGTCCTCGTGCCCACCCTTTCGAAGCTGAATGCTCAAGTTAGCAAGGACGTCATCGTCGCGCCGCCGTTGCATTTGGCCGAGGTGCTTCTGACCGCGGCGGCCAAGGATGAGGCCTACCCCGATCTCAGGTCTTGGCTAGGATCGGGCTACGCCCCTCTCCCCAGCCTCGTGGAGGCCGCTAGGGTGCTGTTCAACCATGAACCGCTTCCGGACATCAAGAGAGCCAGCAACGCAGGGATACCGGCCACCATGGAGTATCTTGCGAAGACGGCCGCCAGGGCCTGGGAAGGCAGTGACCTGCACCTGGTATTGGTCACCGGCGTGCCCGGTTCAGGAAAAACGCTGGTCGGTTTGCAGTTCGTCCACCTCGATAGTTACGGAGGCAAAGGCAAGAGGAGCTCGCTCTTTCTCTCCGGGAATGGACCTTTGATCGAGGTTCTGCGGTGCGCGCTCAAGAACAATGACTTCGTCCAAGATGTGCACGGCTTCCTCAAGGAGTTCGGAGGAAAGTGCGCTCGGCTCCCGGAGGAGAGGATCTGGGTCTATGATGATGCGCAAAGGGCCTGGGATGCTGAAAGAGTGAAGGAGAAGCATGGCGAAGGCATGTCAGTACCGCTGGACCTCCTGAGGACCGGGGCCAGAATGAAGAGGGGGGCCATGCTGGTCGTATTGCTCGGGGAAGGTCAGGAAATCCACCTGGGCGAAGAGGGCGGGATGGGCCAGTGGAACGACGCCGTCAATGAGATCGGTAGAAAATGCATCGTCCATTGCCCCAAGAGGATCTCCGGAACCTTCACGGCCGCGTCCAGCATCGAGATCGATGATTCCCTCGACCTGACCAGGACGCTGCGGGCCCACATGGCAGAGGATGTGCACAGATGGGTGGCGGCGCTCTTGGAAGGCAGGATCAAGGATGCCTCTGGGTTCTCGAAGAAGATGACGGAGCAGGGTTTCGCGATCTACGTGACCAGGGACCGGGAGACCGCCAAGAGGTATGTGCGCGAGCGCTACGACGGTGACGAGAGCAAGAGATATGGACTGCTGGCGTCATCGAAAGATAGAACGTTACCGAGATATGGCGTGCTCAACGACTATGGAAGCACGCAGAGGACGAAGATCGATGCTTGGTTCATCGATCCGGTGACGAGCGAGAGCTCCTGTTGCTCCCTTCGCGACGTGGCCACGGAATTCCAATGCCAAGGATTGGAGTTGGACATGCCCATCGTATGTTGGGGCGATGACCTGAGATGGGACGGGGCAAAGTGGAAGCCGAAGCAGCAGGCCCGCTCCAGGGCAAAGGACCCGGACAACTTGAGGATCAACAGCTATCGGGTGCTGTTGAGTCGCGGAAGGGACGGGATGATCATCTTCGTACCCGATGAAAGCACGTTCGACAGCTCGTACAAGGCGATCCTTGGGTCTGGAGCGATACCGCTCCAGGATCTATGAACGCTCCAGAGATTCGGGTCGATCCCGGGCGGAACCATCAGGAGACGCGCGGCCCGCCCACTTGCTGCCACGGCGCCAATACCGAGTTGCTGAGACAAGGATCCGGATGAGCAAGGTGATCACAGCTCGGTCCACACATCCGGCGACATGAGTGGCAGGAGCCGCTGGAACGATCATTGCAGCACCCCGACCTAGAACGAGACACATCCAAATCGATCAGAGAGGGGCACATATGCCCCAACCTCGAAGACTACGGAGATCTAAGGGCTACATTCTCATTATTATTGTTAAGCAGGCAACCCAACGGTGAGACGTGGTTCCTTCCAAAGGAAGGCGACGGGTGTAGAGTAGCAACGGAGCATGCCCATCTGAAGATCTCAATGAACCCTCCATTGATGCAACGATGCCAAGATGGATTCGATGAGTTACCGTGTGCTACCATATCAATTCAAAGAAAGATTGAAAATCTATACTGCGCCCATCGTTTGACTTAACAATTGACAGGATATCATTAATATCACATAAGAGCCTGTGTCGCAAACCACTTGATTCTTGATCGGTGATCCGATCCCTTTGTCAT
>CAZCNG010000206.1:0-3737 GCA_964500045.1 uncultured Methanomassiliicoccaceae archaeon | reverse complement strand
TAGCAGCAAATTGAGCATCCTGAACAGCATCACCAGGCACGATATCAACAATCAGGTTCTGATACTTTCGGGAAACCTCCTATTGCTGCAAGGAGAGCGCCTCTCTTCCTCGTCCGAGGAGTTCATCAAGAAAGTCGAGAGAGCCGCAGAACGCATCTCCACGATGATCCGTTTCACCAAAGAGTACGAGGATATCGGAATCAAGGCACCCGCCTGGGCCTCGCCCGGTCGCCAGACCGCGGAGGCCTTGGCCCTGCTGCATCCGGTCGGGGTAGAATTGGAAGATGATACCAACGGCGTGGAGATCTTCTCCGACCCCCTGGCGGAGAAGGTACCTTACAATCTGATCGATAACTCGATGCGCCATGGGGAGCGGGTCACGCACATCAAGCTGAGCGCTGAACAGGTGGGTGATGCCATGTTGATCATTTACGAGGATGATGGCGTGGGCATCAGCGCCGAGGACAAGAAGAGACTCTTTGAAAAGGGCTTCGGCAAGAACACGGGCTTCGGACTGTTCCTCTGCCGGGAGATACTCGCGATCACCGGCATCACCATCACTGAGACAGGGAAGGCAGGAGAAGGCGTGCGCTTTGAGATGCTAGTACCGGCGGGGGCGTGGCGGCTTCCCCCCCCCATAGAGCAGTAGCTCGCCATTCTAAGCCGCACATCTAGATCCGCCGGGGACATCTAGCCACCTGGATGAACTTGGAGTTCTCTGTGAGGGCACATTCAATGATCTATTCGGAACTCCGGTCCTAGGTCACCGGGTCTGCGACGCGTGATCCCGGAGCCCTAGATGGGATCCCGGCATAGAATCCGTATTATTCAGGTCGCCTTCACCGCGATATATTGTATCGTGCCATCGAAGTATCCCCGCGTCGGTGAGGAAACACCATAGGCGCCGATGTAGAGCGGGGACGAATTGATACTAAATGCATTTGCATAGGGCATCTCTCCCGCCAATTGCAGAACTCCGGCGGTGTTGTTCACATAGAGCTGCATCTTGCCTACGGAGATGTCGTAGGTCGCGACCACGGTGTACCAGACGCCGGACCTGAGAACGACATTGAAGTTGCCACTGACCAGGCTATTCACCTCTGAGAAAGAGCGCATGCCGTTGCTGCGGATCCATGCTTGGCTGTTGCCCAGGGCAAATTCGATCCACCGGTTGTCCGTGGAGGATCCAGAGAGCTGCAAACGGTAGCCGTTGTCCCCGTTCTTGTCCAACAGCGAACTCCAGGAGGTTTGCTCGATGGCCGGGAGGTCCAGCATGAACTTCGCCTCAATGGTGAGCGATTGGACCGGCTGGAGGCTGGCATTGCTAGGCAGCAGCAGACCTTGCTGGTTCGGCAAGTTCAGCACCAGTGGCCAGGATATAGCTGGTTTCGGGGAGCCAAAGGCAGTCGCCTGGCTGAGGTCCATGCCTGTAGGGCCGACCTCACGAACGGAATCGGGGCTCATCATCAGGTCGAACACCAGGTTGAATGCCACCAGATCGCTCTGGATAATGTTTCCAACGGCGGTGGGCACATAATAGGTGATGGTCACCGCCTGCGTACCTCCCGCTGGAAGGTTCCCCAGGAGAATTCCTGAAGACCCGATATTGTTCAGCACGGTCGGAACCAGCACCTGGGTCGAGCCGTAGTTCACCGACACGAACAGGCATTGCCCTAGCTCGCCTACGGCGGGCGTTGTATCCCCACCATCTCCCAGGACGAGATTGAACTTGCCCTCAGGGTCTGTAATGCCGTTCTCATTGTTCGTGACGCCTGTGAAGTTCAGATGGAGAACCCCGTTGATGGTACCACTGTTCGATACTGAGAACGTGGTCCTCGTTCCTAGAGATGAAGGGTATTGCGACGTCCCCCATCCGGGGTACACAGGACCGAGGGCAGCAGGTATCGTTCCGGACCCGCCGAGGGACAGGTTCAGCGTTCCAGCGCTGTATTCGTTCCCGGCTATCGGCTCAACATCGGCAATATACGCGAATATCGATCCTCCGGTGACCATTGCCCCCGACAATATGGCAATCAGGGCGATTGCCAATGCCTTGGTTCTCATTTTCACATCTGCTGTAAGGTGGTATCCCTGCAATTGCGAATTAGGAGAGCCTCGAGTATTTACAATCAAGTTACTTTCCATAGCAAATAGGCGTTGCAGTCAAGATGTGGAGAGCTCGGCCTCCCTCTAGAGAGGACCGAATGTTTGATGTCGTTCCACGCGCGCCAGGCGTCCGCCCTGGTGGTGTTTGACCGTCTGTGCATAGTGCAGTTCTTGGGCGCTAGAAGCGCCGGCTTCCTCGGGCTTCCGCGCAATCCAATCCACAAGAAGCTGACCTTCAACCCGTGACTCAACCGGATGACATTCCGGCAGGAAAGGAGTTCGTCGCTAGAGAAGTCGGGGTTGGCGCGGACCTTCCGCGCTAAATCATCAGCGATTGATCGGTAGGATACAGCCTATGCCCTCCCACAAAATGGGAGAGGACCACCTTGTGCGCCGGATCGAGTGCCATCTAGACCCACGCCCTCTCGTCCTCGCAACCAATGCCGCTGGGGCAGTGCCGAACCCGCTTAGGTCAGCCCCGCGTCGCGCACCGCCATGGAAAGCGCCATGCTCTGCGCAGGCCTCGCCATCACCGAGACCAAGAAGGCAGGAGATGGCGTGCGCTTCGAAATGCTAGTACCACCTGGAGCGTGGAAACTCCCCCGATAGAGCAGTATATCTTCACGCCAGGTTGTCCTAGACCATATTCACAGAATCACAGGTTGTTCTGTCCACTTATTGACCAGGGGGAACCAATAAATAGGGTACATCTCGAATGTAATTAGAATCACCTTGTCATCCGTTAGATCCATCCGTGTCCTGGTCGTCGATGACGAACCGAGCATTTGCGTCGTATCCAAAGGGTTCCTGGAAGAGTCCAAAGACATTGAAGTGGAGATCGCCTACTCCGCGTCAAAGGCCAGGACCGCTCTAGACCATGGGCATTTCGATGCCATCGTCTGCGATTACCAGATGCCTGATGAGGACGGCATCCAATTCCTCAAGTGGCTACGCTGGAAGGGACTTCGAATCCCATTCATCATCTTCACTTGCAGAGGAATGGAGGAGGTGGTCATCGAGGCGCTCAACAATGGTGCGGACTCCTACCTGCAGAAGGGAGGGGAGAGCAGAACGCAATATGTCGAATTGGAATGCCGGATCAGGGCAGCGGTGCAACAGCATCGGAGAGAAGAAGCGCTATGGGAGAGCGAATTGCGCTTCGACCAGCTGGCAGCGCTGAGCGCCACTGTCACCTGGGAAGCGGATGTGGACGGCCTCTTCACCTATGTCAGCAGCGTTTCCGAGGTCGTTTGGGGATATCGCCCCGATGAACTGGTGGGCCAGATGCACTTCTACGACTTGGCCGTAGAAGCGGAACGAGAGGAGATCGGATCCAAAGCCCTCGAGATGCTGAAGCATAAGAAGCGTTTCGTTGACCTGGAACATAAGGTCCAGACCAAGGATGGCCGCCAAGTATGGAACTCCACCAGTGGCATTCCATTGCTGGACGAAGAAGGCAATTTGAAGGGTTATCAAGGCAGCGACACAGACATCACAGGACGCAAGCGGGCGGAGGAGGCATTGCAGCGCCAGTCCGCCATGCTAGCGCTCCTCAATGATATCATCTCCGCGGCAAACAAGGCAGATGATGTGTCGCAGCTCCTCAATGATGCCCTGGCGGGAGCGTTGCG
>CAZCNG010000205.1:2421-3763 GCA_964500045.1 uncultured Methanomassiliicoccaceae archaeon | reverse complement strand
CAGTGGAAGAGAACGCCTCGTTCGATGTCGAAGGGCCGCTGGCCCCGCTTCACGGCGGCCAGCGCGTGCAGATGCGCTTCGTCGCGGGCCGTGAGCGCGGGCCCGCTCAATTTGACCTCCTCGCCCAGCTGCAGAGAGCGGACCACTTCTTCGCTCAGGGGTGCCCGCAGCTTGCGCATCAGAAGCCCTCCTGGCTGAAGCGCACCAGACCTTCCGGAGTGATGCGCGCCGAGGCCCTGCGGAAGGCCCAGCACTGGAAGGAAACGCAAACGGGCAGCGAGGCCGTATGGCAGTGCGCCGTTTCCATGGCGACGCGCAAACAGGTGCTGCTGCCGCCCAGCCCCATCGGCCCGATGCCGAGGGTGTTGATCGCGTCTGCCAGCTCCGCCTCGATGGCCGCCTCCGCCTGCACCGGATTGGGCAGCGGCAGCCTCATCAGCGCTTCCTTGGCCATGGCGCAGGCATGGTCCGCGTTGCCGCCCACGCCGATGCCCACATATGTGGGGGGACAGGGGCGGCTGCCGGCCTTGGCGACCGTGTCCAGGACGAAGGCCTTGACGCCCTTCGCCCCCTGCACCGGGTCCAACATGGCCAGCGCCGTCATGTTCTCCGAGCCGGCGCCCTTCAACTGCACCCCGATCTCTATGCCCTCGGTGGGCGAGAGGAAGTGGATATGGGGGACCCCCTTGCCGACGTTGCTGCCATCGTTCTTGCGGTCAAATGGCGTCACCGCGTTCGGACGCAGGGGTATCTCCCGGGTGGCGCGGCGGCAGCCTTCGATGATCGCGTCCTCCAGCGCGGGGTCGTTCCTGCCGCGGACGTAGAAGACCGCGATCCCCGTGTCCTGGCAGATAGGAGATCCGATGCTTTCGGCCAGCGCCGCGTTCTGCAGCATGATGCGCAACTGCGCCCTGGCCTCCTCGGACCGCTCCGCCTCCATCGCTCTGTGCAGATCGCCCAGAACCCATTCCGGCAGTTGCGTGGCGGCGGTGCGCAGGAGGCGGACCGTGGTCTCCTCCACCAGGCTGGGTGTGATCATAGCTACGCCATCGCAAAGGAGGAAGTTAAGGATTAGCCACACTGACCTGGTTCAAGGCAAATCTCAAAATAGCTACAAGTTTGGTTCCGCTGGGAAGGGTAACATGAACGAACCCATCGAAATAAACGGCCTGGTCAAGGATTTCCAGGGCTTCCGCGCTGTAGATTCGCTGCAGCTCACGGTCCACAAGGGATCCTTCACCGGATTCCTCGGCCCGAACGGGGCCGGCAAGACCACGACCATCAAGATCCTGACCAACCTCATCCGCAGCAGCTCCGGTACGGCGCTGCTCAACGGGATCGA
>CAZCNG010000205.1:0-2321 GCA_964500045.1 uncultured Methanomassiliicoccaceae archaeon | reverse complement strand
GACGAGCAGCAGGCGGACCTGCTGATCGCCTTGACCGGCATGGGAATGAAGGTCGCCAGCTTCAAGGAAGCCGGCCTGGCGCTGGAGACGCTCTACATGAGCCTCATCAGCGACTCGAGGTGAAATCATGCAAAACGCAACCACAACCACCCGCCGCGTCCCCAGCGATGTGCAACAACTCGGCGTGGTCACCCGCTACGAGATATTCCGGCACCTGCGCAGCAATCGCATGATAGGATTGGTAGGGATCATCGTGCTGCTAGTGGTGATGATCATGGTCCTGCCGCCGGCCTTGGGTAACAGCTATCCGACCGACCCCGCCGCGTTTGGCGCCAACTTCACGGGCATAGCGACGCTGCTTATCGTCATCGCGGCCACGCTCTTTGCCGGAGACGCCATAGTGGGGGAGTTCCAACAGAGGACCGGCTACCTGCTCTTCCCCAACCCCGTCAAGAGAGCGACCCTCTTCTTCGGCAAGTGGATGGCGGCACTGCTCGTGACCTTCACCGTGCTAGGTCTGTTCTACGCCGTAGCAGCCATCCTGGGCTTCGCGATCACCGGAGGGGGGACAGTACTTCTGTTCTATTCCTTCCTGCTGTCGCTGTTGTATGCCACCGCTACGATCTCGGTGGCATTCCTCATCAGCTCGGTGATGAAGGGAGGCACGGGTGCCCTCATCCTGGTGTTCGCATTGCTCTTCATGATCATGCCGATGGTCTCGGGCATCATGGGGGTCACGGCGGTGAAGCCGAACTTCATCCTGACCTTCGAAGGCGAAACCATAGCCAGCGTCATGGAGACCCCCTATCCGGTCGACAGCGTGACCCATTTCCAAGTACCAGGAGGCGGCAACATGACCATCTACAACTATTATGCCAGCATCTCAGACGGCGTGATAGGGATGGCCGCGTATACTGTCGTGAGTCTGGTGGCCGGAGTGGTACTCTTCAAAAGACGCGAGCTGGCGGCCTGAGCGCGGCCGCCAGTAGATCATTTACGCAAACCAATTTCCCCTATTCTTTTCTCTCACTGCATCGGCAGCAGGAAGATCTCGTCGTCCACGAGGAGCACTTTGACCGTCTCGCCCTTCACTTCCATCTTCTGCGGCCGGCGCAGATCGACCGGTTTCATGGTGATCGGGTGCAGGACCTGCAGCTCCTTCGGCGTCTCCGTGAGGACGATCGCATCCATCAGTTCGTCCTTCTTGGCGACCACCTTCGCCTCCAGGAGGTCGTTGTGGTTGGAAACTATTGCTTCGCCCGACTTCAGTTCGTGCAGCTTGACGTTGGTGGTGCGCATCGGACCGACCTGATACCGTTTGTTAGCAACGCTGATGATGTCGCCAAAGCGGTAGGCCGGCAGCCGCACCAGGTAAGTGACACGGAAGACGTCGTGGCCGTCCATGTTACCGGCCAGCTTGGCATTCTCCTTGACCTCGGCGCCGTACTGGTCCGCGAGGTCTCTGGAGATGACCTTGCCGATGGAGTTGGTGCTCAGATTGACGTCGGCGCCACCGGCGCCTCCGGAGATGCGCCCGATCTTGGAGATGAACACCTCGCGGTTCTCCTCCTGTGCGCGGGACACTATCTTCCGAACGCGGTCGAGCATGATGTCGATCTCCTCCTCGGTCAACTTCCTTTCTCGGCCGCGGATCTGCAGCGTCGACTCGAAGTAGTTGCCCTGCAGCTTGGAGCAGCGGCCACAGCACCCGGTCTTGAGGCGCACTATGGTGTCCGCTTCCTCCTCGATGAGGAGGTCACGGTGGCCGATGACAAGGTCCAGGTGCACGCGCATATTGGCCGCGTCCGCCGCCAACACCCGGGCGTCCGCCTTCTCGATGCTGCTGTCCTTCTCCAGCTTCACGGCCCCTATGGCGGCGGCCATGGCCGCGCCTTCGATGCCCGGCTTCTTCAGCCACTTCTTGTCGAGGGCGTACTCCTCGCAATGAACGCATTGAATGAGATTGACGTGGTCTTCGAGCTTGGAGAACCGCTTCCCCTTGAGGAAGCATTCCTGGCAGACGGCATCGATTACCTTCCCTTCCTTGCCGCACTTGACACAGAACAAATTCAGCACCTTACCACTTGGGCGTGCGGGATACCGTCGATGCGCATGATGTCTTCCATATCCAGGAGGCCAGCGTCGGCGGCGACCTGGCAGGTGATCTCGCCCACCAGGTTGGCGATGGTCGCCATGCTGAGGCGGTTGAGGAGCGTGGCCGCGTCGGCATCCTCACCCTCGTAGAAGGAGGGGAGGACCTCCAGCTTGAAATCCCCCTCGTAGAAGACCTTGCCTAGCAGGGCCTTGTCGCAGGCCGCGAC
>CAZCNG010000204.1:0-3775 GCA_964500045.1 uncultured Methanomassiliicoccaceae archaeon | reverse complement strand
AGAAGCTGACGATTCTGTTAGCCATTAGGCAGCAACTTCACCTTGACCGTCAGCAACATCGAAACTTAATAGCAGCCTCAATGGGTCAACGATCCTATTGCAGTTACATTGCGGGAGCAAGGCACCAGATGTGTGAATGGGCGCAACTCCACCCACAATTGAAATCGCGGGCATCCTTGCGCCAACGGTGGTGACTCAGAACAGATCGAGGCGGAAGAGGTCGAGGAGGCGCACGCCCTCTCTATCCACCTCGAAATTCACCTGCCAATTCTCCATCCCCTGTCTGGTGGCGGCCTCGGCCGCTTCCTTGATGGCCGCGGTGCGTTGCGTGGTCTCTGGCACGCGGAATCGTTTTGCGTCGTAGAGGAAGCAGAGCAAGAGTATGCCTCCGCCTGCGGCGGCGTGGTCGCCCACCGCTCCAAAGTGTCTCATGGTGCGGCCGAAGGAGGTCAATTCTCCGGAGACCTGATGGTCGGCATACTTGGGGTCCAGCATGTGGAGCGGGGTCTTCACCTCCAGGTACGTGCTCCCATTGATGAGGAAATCGAGGCGCGAGCCTTCGACGCGCACTTCGCGTTGGATCCCATGCACCTCACCCGTCATCTTCTTCAATAAGGAACGCCGCAGGTAGAAATCCACGTAGTCGTTGGCGCGCATCTGATCGATGCCGATCCAGTGCTTCATTTGGTCGGAAGGAGGATTGAGGGATATGGCCTCGACCGTGCCCTGGGTGCTCCTTTCCTTGTCGTCTGAAAGGGAGGCGAGGCAGGGCGTCTCGCGGAACTTGAGGCCGCCGATGCTGCCGGTGGCGGGGCAGTGCAGCTTCCTCTCTTCACCATTCACGTTCGCCAACATTATGAAGCGGTTGGGGCGGGAGTGAATGACGCCCTCGTGCAACGGCTGGGGGAAGCGGTATTGTTCTGCCATGCGATTCAGGAATGCACCACCCTCATGAAATAGCCTGGGCAGGTCCCGTTGGCTTAAATAAATCCGGGAACCTTCAATGCCCGATGAACCGCAGCGTACGCTTCCTCCCGTCCAACATCGGGGTCCAGGTGGCCGAAGGCACGACCATACTGGACGCCGCCTTCCGCGCCGGAGTGGAGATCAACTCCGTGTGTGGCGGCAAGGGAGTGTGCGGGCGCTGCAAGGTGCTCGCAGAGGGGGACGTTCGGTGCCCCGGCACCGACAAGCTGAGCCAAGCTGAGAAGATGCGTGGCTACCGACTGGCATGCTTGGCCAAGGTGGCCGGCGATCTCGTCGTCCTGGTGCCGGACGAGAGCGGATTGCACGAACTGCAGATCCTGGAATCGTTCCGCGGCAGGGACATAGAGGAGCTGTCGCCGTTGAGCAAGGCCGTATACCGAGACGTATCGCCGCCGACATTGGACCACAACCTCGGCGACCGGGAAAGGATAGAAGCGGCCCTGGGGCTGGAAGAGGGCACCCTGCACGTGTCGCTGGCGCTGCTAAGGCAGATGTCCGTGGAGGCACGGGATAGTAAGTGGCATCTAACCTCTGTTCTCGACGTGAGCGAGAAGCGGCCGAAGCTGATCGCCCTAAATGCCTTCGACACCAGCGAGAGGAACTTCGGCATCGCCATGGACATCGGCACCACGACGGTCGTCATGGCGCTGGTGGACCTGAATACCGGCAAGGTGCTGGCGCAGGCATCGGATTATAACAAGCAGATCATGTGCGGCGAGGACATCCTGTCGCGCATCGCCTTTGCCGAGGACGGCGGGCTCCGGCGTCTCAATCGTTTGTTGCTGGAGACCATCAACTCTCTGGTGGCGCAGGTGGTGGTGCAGGGGGACGTGTGCGTGCCCAAGAGCAAGCGCGTCTGCCGCGAGGAGATCACGGCGCTGGCGGTCGCGGGCAACACGACCATGGTGCACCTCTTCCTCGGGCTCCACCCGAGGGGCATCCGGTACGAACCCTACGTCTCCACGGCCAACATCCCCTCCACCTACAAGGCGAGG
Organism: uncultured Methanomassiliicoccaceae archaeon; assembly: GCA_964500045.1. GTDB lineage: Archaea > Thermoplasmatota > Thermoplasmata > Methanomassiliicoccales > UBA472 > CAZCNG01. The sequence goes on along the minus strand of CAZCNG010000204.1, from coordinate 1,793 downwards.
GACCTGACGGTGCATATCCACCCCAACGCTCCGGTCCACTGTGTGCCTGGACGCGCCTCCTATGTCGGCGGCGACATCGTGGCCGATGTGATCTGCTCCGGCATGGCGGAAGCGAAGGAAACATCCCTGCTGATCGACGTCGGCACCAATGGCGAGGTCGTCCTAGGCAATGACGATTTCCTGGTAGCCTGCTCCTGTTCGGCCGGACCGGCCTTCGAGGGCGGCGAGGTGAAGGCGGGCGTGCGCGCCATGCAAGGGGCGATAGAAAAGGTGGAGATCACCCGGGACCTGGAGCTGAAGTACAGCACCATCGGCGGGCAGGTGCCCCGTGGCATCTGCGGCTCCGGCCTCATCGACCTGGTGGCGGCGCTCTACCGGAGGGGCATCGTCGACCGTCGGGGCACCATCCAGGAGATACCCTGGAATCGGGTGCGCAGGACCGAGAACGGACGCGAGTTCGTGGTGGCGTGGGCAGAGGAGACGAAGAGGAAGATGAGCACGGAAGCGAAGGCCCGCAGCGGCGTCTGGGATGCGGTGGAGAACGGCCACGGGGACATCGCCGTGAGCGATGACGACATCGCCAACATCATCCGCACCAAGGCCGCGCTGTACGCCGCCTGCGAAGTGCTCCTGGATAGCGTGCACATGAGCATGTCCGAGGTGGAGAGGGTCTACATCGCCGGGGGTTTTGGCAATCACATCGACCTCGGGAACGCCATAGGCATCGGCCTCCTGCCCGATCTGCCGCACGGACGCTTCGAATTCCTCGGGAACGCGTCCCTGGGCGGTGCCCGACTAGCCCTCCTATCCTCTGAGATGCGGAAGAAAGCATTGTCGGTGCACAAACGCATGACCTATCTGGAGCTGACCACGGACAATCGCTTCTTCGATCGTTTCACCTCGGCCTCGTTCCTGCCGCATACGGACATGGATAAATTTCCGACGGTCAAGGAACGACTGGATCGGGGCGATTAACGCATTACGGGATTCACAGTAGATATCCAGCGCTCGGGTCTTGCACAGGAGGTAGAACCAATGCCCAGCTTTGAGTGCAAGGACGTCGGCATGGCCTGCCCTTTCAAGGCCTCCGCCAAGACCGAGGAAGAGCTGATGAAGAAGATCGGCGAGCGCGCTGCCAAGGAGCACGGTATGAAAGACGTGCCGCCGGACATGATGCTCAAGATCAAGAAGGCGATCAAGAAGTAAGGATCCTCTGCTCCCGGGGTAGGGTGGGGTTGGCCAGATATGGAAATGGATTCTCTCCTCTCTACCCCACATTATTCTTTTATACCGCCGCGCTTCTTGCGTCAGCATGGACTGGAACTGCGCCCCCACCTGCATCGGCTCGTTGCCCCATCTGGACGAGAAGAAGGCAGTGGACACGGTGTTGGCGCATCTCCGCGAAGTGCCTTACTGGCCGCAGCTGCCCCACCTAGGTTTCGAGGAGAACATGTACGCTCAGTTCGCCGCGCGACTTCCTGGTGTGATCGTCGACGGTGAGGCTAAGCGCGTCACGATCGATCTGGGCAGCTATGATCCGACGTCTTTCTACGAGGACGTGCTGGAGGAGAAGGTGGAGCGTTTCGCTTTCCCACAGCAGGGCTTCGCCGGCCTGCAGGAACTGCTGCGCCGCGACCTCGGTGCCGTCAAGGCGGTCAAGGGTCAGGTGACCGGACCCGTTTCGATGGGGCTGCAGATCATCGACCAGAGCGGCAAACCGGCCATCTACGACGAGGCCTACGGTGAGATCATCCGCAAGAACATCAACCTGTGCGCCCGCTACCAGATATCCA
>CAZCNG010000203.1:0-3803 GCA_964500045.1 uncultured Methanomassiliicoccaceae archaeon | reverse complement strand
CGCCTCCAGGTTCTCGGGGGTGAACTCCTTCATTAGAATTTCCTCGCTGTCCTGGCCGAGGTCCACGCCCCTTGCCTTGAGAAAGGCGTTGGCACACAAACCGACGAGCACGACCTGGTCGGCGATCCGTTTCGTCAGCACGCGCTCGATGACCTGGATGGCGTCGGTGAACTTGCTTCCACCCAGCACGAAAACACAGGGTCGGCGCGGTTCGTCGAAGACCGTCTGCAGTGCGGTCAGTTCCTTCTCCATAAGACGACCGGCGGCGGAAGGCATGACGGCCTGGAATCCCACCAGGGAGCACTGGGAGCGGTGCGCCGCACCGAATGCGTCGGAAACATAGATATCAGACAGCTGCGAGAGTTCACGCACCATCTCGCTCTGGGCGAACTGCTCCACCGTTCCCTTTTCGTTCTCGATGCCCATGGCACGGATGTTCTTCAACAGCACGACATCGCCGGGCGCCATCGCGCGGATGGCCTTCTTCGCCGCCGCGCCATAGAAATCATCGACGTAGGTGACCCCGTGCCCCAGATGGCGGCTGATGACCTGCGCATGCCGCTCCAGCGAACAGAAGTCCCAGTCGCCCGGACGACCTTGGTGGGCGATGATGACGACCTTGGCGCCCCTTTCGGACAACTCCTTGAGCGTCGGCATGATCTGCCTGATGCGGTTGTCGTCTGCCATCTCCAGCGTTCCCGGAACGAGGGGGCAGTTGATGTCCACACGCAGCAGGACAGTGCGGTCCTGGAGGTCGAAATCGTCGAGGGTGTTGAACTCTTTCATGTCGCTCACTTCCCGGCGCGGCCTTGCCAGCTACCAGCGGCGTTCGAGCTAATGGGCTACGCTATTATAGAGGTTTCGTGACCCTGATTCTGCTGGATTGGCCGCGAGGGAATAGGGACGCCCACGACCGACCTGTTGCAACAAAGGTCTACCTCTGCTCCGATCAATCTACCTTGCTTGCCAGAGGTGGGGAGGAATTGCCCAGCATCATGGTCCATCCTCAACTCTTGTCGAGACATTTTGCTTGGAGTTCCCTGCGTCCGCCTCGACCCGCTTCATGAGGTCATGCAGAGGCTTGAGCGAGACGTTATTGACCGAGTCCTCATGCTCCGCATAATTGAATGGATTGTCCAGCTCCTTGATGAGGAGGATCATATAGAGCACCAGGAAGGAGACCATGCCGGCGATGAACATCGATTCGTACACCGGCTCCATCTTCAAAAGCAGGAGGCCGAAGATGAGGAGCACCGCCAGCGCCTCGACGATGGCGTAGCCGGACTGGATGAAGCTCGTTTCGCGGATGGTGTGCGCCCTGGTGATGATGCGGCGGATGCCGCTCTGTTCCTGCTTCATGCGTACGATGAAGTTCGCCTGCGTCAGCGGCTCAAAGCGGTAGAACAACTCGTTCATCTGCCTCAGTTCATTCATCAGATGCTGCGTCCGCTCCTTCCGGTGGAACCAGGCATTGATGGAGACCAGCAGATGAGGGAAATAGATCATGAACTCCTCAGTGGCCGCGCAGCGCTTGTGTGTATGCAAGATCGATGCCTCGTCGTAGATGGCCTCCAGGCCGCAAGCCAGGTCGCCCGGTATCTTCTCACCCTCCTTGTAGTCAGCCAATACCCCGGCGATGAGGAAACCGAGGAGGAAGGTGGTTGCGGCCACGACGCTGGTGAACAGAGCATTTAGTGAGATGACCTCCCAGCCCCACTCATGAAAGAAATATTTCAGGCAAAGGATCGCGAGCAGAACGGGTATCAGATAGATGACCATCTGCCATTTGTGCCTAAGATCGTGGAACTTAACCATGGTTACCGAAACCGCCTTCAGAAATCGAAGTCCAGCATCTCGCCGAGGCGCTGTTTCTTCTGATGGTTGACCGTGCCATTATCATTCACGAGTACCTTGGTCTTGCGGCCCAGGCCCGTGGATACTTCGACCTCATATCCGCTCCCCTTTCTCTTGACCTCGACAACACGCCCTCCTCCCACAGCCGCGAGCGCTCTCTCCCCCGCTTGCTGTTCTCCGACCGATGCGGCATTCGCCGCGGGGCGCTCATTTCCCTTGGCATGATGATCCGATGAATGCGGTCGAGATTCGTCGCCTTGCATCAGATTCATCCGAGTAACGTTTCCGGAATCATCGATGGAGACGGCGTACTTCCCCTTGACGGTCTGAAAGATGAAGTCGTGTCCATGCGTCTTTTCGTATTTGAGCGGTTCAGCCGACTCCTCTCCAAGGGCTCCCTTCACTACCACTCTGGCCTTCTGCAACACGTCATCGAATCTCATAGCGCACACAATACCTAGTTCACGATTGTTCACAGAATCATGGTGGCCTATTCAAAACTTTCGTGCTATCGAGCACTAGTATATTTCAGAGCTTCATCACCCGACCGATGAGGTCCGAGGCACTCGACGGTTGGATGATTAATCCCATACCAAGAAGTCCTAAATAGCGAAGTTCGATTCTCATCAATTGTGAACAAGAAGCAGATCGCGATCATGGCCATTATTGGTGGCATATGCATCTTCGCCCTCAAGCTCCTCGCATTCCTGATCTCGGGATCCATGGCCCTGCTCTCGGACGCCATGGAGTCCATTATCAACATCATTGCCAGCATAATGTTGTTGGCGGCGATCATCGTGGCCTCGTGGCCGGCGGATGAGAATCACCGCTACGGGCACGAGAAGGCAGAGAACATCTCCGCCCTCGTGGAAGGTATCTTGATCATCATGGCCGCAGTGCTGATCATCGAAGCCTCGGTCGGCCGCCTGCTGAACCCCGTATCGCTGGAGAATGTCGACGCGGCCATGCTGATCTCCCTCTTCGCAACGTCGCTGAATGGCATTATGGCAGTGATCATGATCAGAGCCGCCAAGAAGAGCAACTCCATCGCATTGGAGGGCGACGCCAAGCACCTATTCTCCGATGTCGCTTCTTCAGTCGGGGTCGTCATAGGATTGTTCATTGCCAGCATCACCGGCTGGTTCATTCTGGACCCGCTTATTGCTCTGGCCGTCGCCTTCCTGCTCATCTGGATGGGGTACAAGGTGCTCCGCAAGACCAGCTTGGACCTCATGGACGCCAATTGTCCGCAGGAGGAGATCATCATCCGCAACGTGGTGGAACGCTGCAAGGGCTGCTCCGACTTCCGCGAGCTGAAGACCAGACGCTCTGGAAATCATGTGTTCGTAGAGTTCCGCATATGCGTGGATGGAAATTCCACCGTTGCCGAGGCGCATACTTTGACAGAATCGATCACCCAAGAATTGCAGAAGGAGATACCCACAGTCGTGGTCAATATTCAGATAAGGACCAAAGATCAGCCTGAGTGTGCTTCTTAGGCGCGATCCGGCGCCTCGGAGCGCGGACCATCAGGGGACGAAATGGATGGTACTCTGTTCCAATCGGTCAATACCAGCACCTGCCTCCATACCAGGCCGGGTCGCTGATCATACTTCCGCCGATTTCGCCATGTGATTCATTATGCCCACGGACCACAGCCGAGGTCCCTGATCTTGCACTGGGCACCCATAATACTGAAGTGAATTGCTAGCCCCCCACCGCCTCGCCATGATGCCAGAGCAAATCGTAGTTAGAGGTCTCGTTCCGCCCTCCATTTCCGAGCGGAACCACTGCAGAAAAGCTTCCAAAGCTGCCGGACTTAAGCCATGTTTTTTATTACTCAAAGCATATGATTAGCCGCCATGAATGAAGAAGCGGTGAATTGGCACGCCATTGTCGAATCCCTCCCCGAGGTTGTCCTGACCATGGATCAGGCAGGCAACATCTCT
>CAZCNG010000202.1:0-3808 GCA_964500045.1 uncultured Methanomassiliicoccaceae archaeon | reverse complement strand
AGCGCATCCGCGCCGCTGCCAAGTTCCTTGGACAGTACAAGCCGGAACGCATACTGGTGGTTTCAGCTCGTCAGTACGGGCAGAAACCGGTCCGGGTCTTTTCCAAGACCATCGGCGCCATGTACTTTGAAGACCGACTTATCCCTGGATCGCTGACGAACCCGCAGCTGCGCAACTTCATCGAGCCGGACATAATCGTGGTCACGGACCCCATGGCCGATAAGCAGGCCATTGACGAGGCGCTCAACGTGGGCATCCCGATCATCGCTCTGGGTGACGCTAACAACGAGACCAGGAACGTGGACCTCGTCGTCCCGACCAACAACAAGGGACGGCGCGCACTGGCCTGTGTCTACTGGCTCCTCACCCGCGAGGTGCTGAAGGCCCAGGGCAAGCTCCTCAAGAACGAGGACTACCGCCTCACCATCGACGACTTTGAAGCGTCCCTGTGAGCGGCGATCTAATTTAAACCCCTTCCAACCCTTATCTTTTCATGCGTCAAGCTGCCGTTGCCGGCCAATTCTATTCTTCACGGCCAGAAGCTCTGCGTAAGCAGATCGAGGCCTGTTTTCTGTCTCCGCTCGGACCGGGGTCTCTGCCGGAGAAGGGGAGTGCGGAACGCAGCATCGTCGGGGCGGTCGTGCCGCATGCGGGGCTGCAGTACTCGGGACCGGTGGCGGCGCACGTCTACTCGGCCTTGGCCAAGGAAAAGGCCCCGCGCACCTTCATCATCATTGGGCCCAACCACCGCGGCCTAGGCGCTGGCGTCGCTGTGGCGACCGATGATTTCCAGACGCCACTGGGAGTGATGCGTCTCGACAGGGAGATCGCCGCGAAGATCTCAGGAGTGGCGGAGGCCGATAGCGAGGCGCACGCCCATGAGCATTCCATCGAAGTACAGATGCCCTTCCTTCAGTATCTTTTCCCCGAAGCAATGGTCGTCCCGGTGGCCATGGGTTTCCAGGATCACGAAACGGCCAAGGAGCTGGCCCTGGAGATCACCAAGGCGACGAAGGGCAAGGACGTCGTCCTCCTCGCTTCCAGTGATATGTCTCACTACATTTCCGCAGCCAAGGCGAAGGTCCTTGACGGAAAGGTGATCGAGAAGATACTGGCGCTTGATGCCAAGGGAGTGGAGGAGGTCATACGGCAGCACGATATCAGCGCCTGCGGCTACGGGCCGATCATGACGATGTTGATGAGCTGCGGCGGCACTCGGGCAGAGCTGTTGCGCTATGCCACCTCCGGAGACGTGGCGCCGATGGATGACGTGGTCGGCTATGCCGGAGTAGTGGTACGAAAATAATGAAAGGGTGACTTCATGACGTGAGAATCGTGACACAAGCCACCTGAGCTGCGAACTTCGTACATTCCACATCATACATATTTGAATGGTCGATCGTGAAGTACTTTTCCAGCCCGGCGAACACCTATTATCTGGATGAATAGATGATAATTCTTGCGTAACTATAATAAATGGTAAATGAATCATTTGGCCATGGCTAAGAAATTCCAGGGCAGCTTGGCAATACTGGTAATTCTAATATTGCTTTGTTGGCCGGCCGCTATCATTTATTACTTCATGAAGAGGGATGAATCCGAAGACCAGGGACAGATGAGGGTATGTCAAGGTTGTGGTGCCAACGTACCGTTGTCCTACAACATCTGTCCGCATTGCGGCAGGCAGTTCGTGATGCAGCCCTATGGCGCGGCACCCCCCCAGCAGCCTTACTACGCACCTCCGCCGACAGCAGGATCCGGAGGGTCGTTTTGCAAGCAATGTGGAACGGCCTTAAGGCCCGGGGAGGTCTTCTGCTCGAAGTGCGGAGGAAAAGTGTGAAGTAGATGGGTTTCCTACGCAATATTAAGATGGAGATGGACTCATCTCCAATCATCCTTTCTCACCATCCTTTGTGCGGAAGTTTCTCAGATCACTATTTTTCGATCCGAGGTCGCTATTTCTGCAAAGGCTGCATGACCGTGTATCCCACAGCACTCGTTACACTAGTGGTTCTGCTGTTGTTCAATCTAATCGCCTTTGAGTTTCTGTTCTATTCCTCCTTGATTCTATTCATTCTGAATTGCTACCGATTCATAATTCCTCGTTCAGAGATTGTCGGCTTGGCAATGAACGCCATGCTGGGGGTCAGTCTTGGATCTGTGATCCTCTCCCTATTCTACGCCCCCGATTCGGTCCGCCTTCCCTGGACGGTCTTCGTGTTCATCACAGTCTCTGTATTCGTCTTCTTGAAGGGGCTGAGGGTCTTCAACGTCTGTCGCCAATGTCCGCGGTACGGCTCCTTTCCGAAATGCGGCAAATAGCGCTCAGTGGAAAACCCGCACTCCATTTTAATATCGAACTCGACTCTAATGATTTCTATGGCCAAGAAGAAATTTGCCGGCAGCCTAGCTGTCCTGATAATACTTATCGTATGCTGTTGGCCTGCAGCCATAATCTACTTCATCATGAAAGAGGACGAACTTGAGTCCGAAGATGATGTGTGCTCTCGCACTTGCCTCAGATGCGGCGCAAGGTACCCCATGAACTATCTCGTCTGTCCATATTGCGGACAGGATTGGATGATATTCAATCGCGGTACTGCAGCGAACCCTGGTTTCCAGAGCGGCCCCACCCCCAGTAATGCACCAGGGGCACAATTCTGCAATCAGTGCGGAGCTACTCTAATCCCCGGAGGAAGCTTCTGCAATAGATGCGGCAGGCCTCCTCAGCAGTAATGGAAAAGAGCTGCCCTGTCTTGGGTCCTTCCAATATGTGAATTGGGTCATAAATGTCTTGACTCAACCCCTTTCATCCGCCGAGTTCGTCAGCAAGATCTAGTCACAATGTCTATGGCTCTACAAAGGATTGGAGTTGGACCCTATTTATCCCGTGTGTGGTATTCAAGTGAATTCTTCTTATGCGGATATCCTGGCCAACAGAGCGTTGGTTTGAATGAATCACAGCAATCCCCCTCCTACTTCTTGTCAGACCAGAATGATGGTCATTACACGGGAATAAATAACTAGAAGCCAATTAGCGTGATGAGCCACTTGGCTCAAGGTGAGGATCAAATGGATGGAAACAAGGTTTGCCCCTATTGCGGCAGGCAGGCCCCCTCCGACGCGCAGTGGTGCGCCGGATGTGGCAAGAATATTGCCATGCCGCCGGAGCCGCAGCAGGGAGGCTATCAGCAGCCGCCCCCGCCCGGATACGGACCGCAGCCAGGATACCAGCAGCCCCCGCCGGGATATGGACCCGCACCGGGCACGGCCGGATACGGCCCCAGAGCCCAGGTTCAGTCCTCCGTACAGATGAGGGCCGAGAGCGATGAGATCCTAGGCACTTGGTGGGCTTTCCTGCCACTGATTGCAGCTGCATTGACCATTCTAGGTTCCATATTGGGCATGGTCAATCCCACGCTCGGCTTCATCGTCGTGATCGGTCTATCTCTCGTCAGCGCCATTCTGTATCTGCTTCTGTTCTACAAGCTGCTCAGCCGCCAGAACAAGCACTTCAAGCGTGAGATGGGAGAGCGCAGCGCCATCGCAGCCTGGTTCAAAGAGCGCGCCACGGAACTCGGACGCCTGCAATTCATCGGACCCCAACTGGGTGCGATGGAGAGCATCAACCAGGAATCGCAGTTCAAGGAGAAGGAGCACAGCATCATCCTGATCATTCTCCTGATCATACCGCTGGTCAACTTCATCATCATGCTCTACCTGCTGTACATCTTCAGCAAGTACCCGTTCGAGCACGACCAGAGATGGCACCACTTCACGCAGAACGCGCAGATGGCCGGCCAGCAGA
>CAZCNG010000201.1:0-4006 GCA_964500045.1 uncultured Methanomassiliicoccaceae archaeon | reverse complement strand
TTTAATTGTTGGTCCCGTCGCGCTTCTTGGCTTCCAGGCCAATGCGCAGCCGGTTGACGGTCGAATCCATCTGCATGAGAATATCATTGAGCTCATCGAAGAATGCGTCCACGCGCTCTGTGGTCACGGCACCTTCGGGCGAGGGGTTGATGAGTCCTTCCTGTTCCAGGATGCGCAACGAGTACCTGACCTTGTGCTGCGGGATGCTGAGAAGCTCAGACAGGCGTATGATGCCAATCGGCTCATGCTCGATAATGGTGTTGAGCATGGTCACGTGACGTTCGAGCAATTCGATCTCACTTTCGATCTTCTTCGTCAGTACGCTTCTTCCCTTCATCCATGCACCGCCTGACGTGTCAAACCATACCCATGGTCCGGCATGTGATACCTATCTTCCATATATGAAACATTGTAGAATGCCAGCATGGCTCACGGTGGGTCAAATCATATATCGGGGATCGACATTCGGAAGGGAAATGAACGTCGGGCATCTGCTTCGCCGCATGGTGCATATGTGCACCCCCGTCTTCCTCATCTATTACATTCTGCCCGATCCGCTCTGGGTAGGGGGCGTCAGCAAGCAGATCGGTGTCATCTTCATCATGGTCGCGGCGTTGATCTTCGAAGTCTACCGCCTTAGGCATCAGACCAAGATAATCGGGATGCGCGACTACGAGTATCATCGTGTTTCGGCAGCGGCGTGGACCTCCGTCGCTCTCACCATAGTGTTGCTGTTGTTCCCCATCCAGGTAGCGGCGCCGGCGCTCTTCGGCATGGCGTGGGTGGACCCGTTGATGGGGGAGATGCGCATGCGCAAGAGCCGCTTCTACCCCAAGCTTCCGATCATCGCATACTTCGTCATCGCCTTCGCGGCCATCTCAGTGTTCTGGCAATTCTCCTACGTCGGCTTGATCGCCGCCGCCCTGGGAACGCCGGTAGCTATCTGGGCCGAGCTGAAGAGGGATTGGAAGGTCGATGATGACTTCTCGATGATCGTCCTGCCGGCGCTAGTCTATGCAATAGTCTTCGCGGCCTTCGGCTCCTTATGGTAGAAAAGAAGGATTCAGACGCGCCGCGCCGCCTTCAGTTGCCCAGGAGGCCGCGCCTCTTGGAGAAGTTGGTGAGGCCCTTCTCGAAGGACTGGATGGGCCCGTCATGGCACTTCATGGCGGCCTCTTCGGTCTTGTGGGCCTTGCCACAGACGAGGCACTGATGGACGATCTTCATCGCCCCCGGAATGGTGCCTCATAATTTAAGTTTGATGCCCGTCTCCTATTGATCAGCGGGCTAATGCCCTTTCATGTTAGCACTTGTCATGGTAAGTTAACCGATGTTAATCCTGGACCATACCAACAAATACATATGTAGGCTCTACAAAATTAATAGTCGATACCTAATTGCAGGTGGTCTATGAACAAGATAAAGGTCATCAATGAGCCTTCAGAGCTCGTTCCGATGCTGAGGGCCGTTGATACCCCCGTAAAGCGGGACGTCCTCAAAGAGGTGACTTTGGAGTGGCGAACCTCCAAGGAGATCGAGGACAAGTACGGGCAGGATGGCAAGGATGCCTTGAAATTCTTTGAAAAGATGAAGCTGGTAGAGACCCGCTGGCAGCCCTCCGATGGCAACAGGCCTGAAAAGGCTTTTCACACCTACTACAATTCCTTCCACATCAACGCTTCTTGGCCGGTCTACGAGATCAGCGACGTTCTCTCCGTGGCCATGATGCCCGAAGAGGAGTTCGATGAGATCGAGGGCCGCATCCTGGAACAGGTCGGCAAGGACGGTCGTTTCGCTGGAGACGTGGCAGAGGGTCTCGGCCTCACATCCACCATGCTCAAGAGCCTGGTCAAGAGGTCCGTGAAGCTCGACTACCGCGGCCACCGGCTTGAGCGCATCAAGGAGAATTGATCGAGCATGGGCGATATCTGGGTCCTGAGGCTGGGCCATCGCCCTGATCGGGACAAGAGGATCACCACGCATGTGGCCCTGACCGCCCGGGCCTTCGGCGCCACGGGCATCCTCGTATCCACCAAGGACAGCATGCTGGAAGAGTCGGTCAACGATGTCGTCAAGCGCTTCGGCGGCGATTTCATCATCCGCACTGGCGTGCAATGGCACCAGGAGCTCAAGGACTTCAAAGGCGCCAAGGTGCACCTGACGATGTACGGCATTTCGGTCGATCAGGCGCGCAGCCGCATACCGCGCGACCGGGACCTGCTGATAGTGGTGGGCGCCGAGAAGGTGCCTGCGGAAGTGTATCAGGAAGCGGACCTCAACGTCGCCGTGGGCAATCAGCCGCACTCAGAGGTGGCCGCCCTAGCCATTCTCCTCGACCGGCTGGCGGAGGGGAAGGAGTTCCAACTCGATTTTGAAGGGGGCAGCATGAAGGTGCTCCCCTGTGAGAGGGGCAAGAATGTCGTCACTCTATCCAAGCCATGAGGAGTGCCTGCTTATCCTGCGCGAGGAGGGGTGTCCTCCCCGCGTCATTAAGCATGTCCGCATCGTCAATCTGGTGGCGCTGGCCATGGCGCGCCGCTGTCAGGCGGATCTTGCGCTCGTCGACGCCGGCTCCCTTTTGCACGACGTGGGCCGTTCCAAGACCCATGGGGCCAAGCACGTCTCCGAAGGGGTCGCCATCATCCGCGCCCGAGGCCTCCCCGAAGCGCTGCGCCGTGTCGTCTCGCGCCACATCGCGGCCGGTCTCAACGAGGAGGAAGCAGCCAATCTGGGCCTTCCGCCTGGGGACTATATGCCTGAGACCCTGGAAGAGAAACTGGTCTGCCACGCCGACAATCTGGTCTACGACGCCAGGATCGTGACGCTGCGCGAGGCCCTGGAAGATCTGCATTCCCGCGGCTATACGACGACGCAAGAGCGCGTGGGCAGGATGCACAGCGATATCTCTGCGCTATGTGGCATCGATGTCGATCTTCTCGTAGAACAAGAAGGACTGCGGCAGAAGGTGCTCACTCTCTGAGCCGGGGATATCTACCGGCCAGATGCGCATCGCGCAAGTGTTGATAGTCCGAGGAAGAACGTAATGCTTTCTCCCGGATGCTCGTATCATTCTCCTTGACGATCTTGCCTGGAACGCCCAGCACGACGGAGCGCGGCGGTATCTTGACCCGGGCCGTCACCAGGGCGTTGGCGCCGATGATGCATTCTTCTCCGATTTCCACGCCTTCCAGAATTGTCGAGTGAATGCCGATGATGCAGCGGTCGCCGATAATGGCGCCATTGATCACTGCCCCATGGCCGATGGTCACGTCCTCGCCGATGATGGTCGGCTCCTCCTCCCCGCAATGGAGCACGGCCCCATCCTGCACATTGGAGTTGCGCCCTATCCTGATCACACCGGCATCGCCGCGCAGCACTGCACAGGGCCAGATGCTCACCCCGTCGGAAAGTTCGACTCGGCCGAGGATGACTGAAGAATCAAAGACGAGCACGCCTCGGCCGAAAGTCATGCTCGGGTGCCTTCCCCCTCTACTGCTGCTGGGGTGCCGTTTGTCCCTGGGCCTGCGGCTTGGCGGGCCTCTTGGCACTGACCCGCTTCGGGAAATACTTCAGGATGATGACATCCCCGATGCTCTGGATCCAGCGGTATGGCACGCTCACGGCGCTGGACTGTTCCACCAGCAAGGGGTTGGTCTCTCCGATGAAGAGGCCATCGACCTTCTTTGCCTCAAGGTCCAATACCAAGTTGTTCACGTGACCGAGAAATTGTCCGCCAGGCGTATAGACCTGCAGGCCGATAAGTTCCGAAGCTTCCTCGAGCATATCCAATCCCTGCGGCCATATCCCCATCAACTGCTAAAAACGCTTCGGTCCGCTGTTTGGCAGACGGTTGCTTCGCTCGGGACGCATCGGCTATGAAAAGCTTTATCAATGTTAGATTCCCTACGGTTATTCACTCATATTGCACAACCGCATGAGGGGCAGTGCATGGAAGAGCAAGACGAGCTTGAGGCCATCCGCGCTAGGAAGATGGGTGCGCTGAAGG
>CAZCNG010000200.1:0-4007 GCA_964500045.1 uncultured Methanomassiliicoccaceae archaeon | reverse complement strand
CCGTCACGGAGCGTAGTGTCATAGATGTCGACCTTGCGGTCCAATAAATAAATCCCTTCTGGTGTTGGATGCCATGTCATGACCTACCTTGGCAAGCCTCTTCAATGTTGCCAACAGTACTTAATTCCTCCCCTGGCGCATAAGCGCCAGGAGGTCGCTCATGATGGCGGAGGCGGTCTCCATCCTGCCGGCGCCGCGGCCGGCCACGGTGATCTCTCCAGCCAGGTCGGTCTGGATATGGAACGTGTTCAGGGTCCCTCCGATGCTGAGAGGATGCCCGCGGGGGATGAGGCGGGGCGAGACCTCGACGCCCTTAGGGGTGATGCCGCCGATCAAGCGTATCACCTTCTTGTCCTGCTGGGCGAAGGACACGGCCTCGGAGCTGACGCCCCGGATGCCTATGCGGGGCACGTCGTGCACGGTCACATCCCTGTTCATGATCGCGTTCGCGAGGATGGCGACCTTGCAGGCGCTGTCGATGCCATCGATGTCGTAGGATGGGTCTGCTTCCGCGAAGCCCATCTGCTGCGCTTCCTTGAGCGCCGTTTCAAAGGGCAGCCCCTCGTCTTCCATGCGGGACAGGATGAGGTTGCAGGTACCGTTCATGATGCCGCGGATGGAGATGATCTCCTCCGACTTCAGCAGCTCGGAGCACAGGTTGATGACCGGTGTCGCTCCTCCAACGGAGGCTTCGAAGCGCATCTGCCGACCCTGCTTGGCCGCCAACTTTGCCAGTTCGCGGTATTTCAAAGCCAACGGGCCCTTGTTGCTGGTGACGACGTCCTTGCCGCTTTCGAGGGCGGTGCGGATGTTGCCCAGCCCGGGCTGTCCATCCATTATGTTGGTCGGGGTCATCTCCACCAGTACCTGGTAGTCGATGTCGGCCAGCATCTCTCGGACCGGAGCATCGCGCTTCTTGCCGACATTACCCTTGGCCGATTTCCGCTTGACGAGCTCGAGCGGATCCAATCCATTCTTGTCGCAGACGCTGGTGGAGGAGTCGAAGCAGGCTACGATCCTCAGTTCCTCCTCATACAGCCCACGGAAGAGCGGGTTCTTGCGCTGGATCGCCTCGGCGACTCCTTGTCCTACCGTACCGAAACCTACGAGCACGACATCCATTTCAGTCACCGAATCCACGAATCAGAAGCAGGTTCATCCGCTTGGCCCGCTCCGCCATCAGTTTGTTCGCTTGGGTGATGGTCTCGCGACTGCGGACCTTGCCGGATATCATGGCCGTCCTCTCTTTCTGTCCCGAGATGGAGTAGCGCAGATCCAATGACTCCATGCCCTCCAGAGACTGCAGTCCGTCCGTGATCGTGCGCATCTCGTCCGGCAGAAGAGAACCGACCAGTATGTACTCGAGCGGGAAAGTCTCGAAGAGATGGTCGATGCGCACCACGTCTACCTCTCTCTTCCTCCAGTCTTCGAGCACCAATTCCAAACCCTTTTCGGTGCGGATCTCGAAGTTGACGTTGACGTTGATGCGTCCGCCACTGACCTTCTCGCGGCTGTGCAGGACGCCCATGATGTTGCCGTCATGGTCGGAGATCGGCTGCAACGCACCGATCAGTTGACCGGGCATGTCCTTGAGGCGGAGATCGGCGTTCACTCTCATGCTAAACGGCCATCGATATGCGTATTGAAGTTATCAAGACTGTGGCGAAAATGGAGGGAAGAAGCGCCGAGGGGGAGATTTGAACTCCCGAGTCCTTGCGGACACAAGCTAACTGGCCAGAATGATTCCAGGCTTGCGCCTTACCGGTCTGGGCCACCTCGGCCTGCGACAGCGCTATCCAATCATGGCATATAAACCTGACGAGTCGGGCTGGCTAATCGCTGCCGCAGTCACGCACCGTGGGCCGCATACGCCGCGCTAGCTCTATCTCCTGCGCCTCGATGTCAATGGTGATGCTGGCATCCTTGTAGTAGCCGGCATGGGCCAGCTGGTTGCCCCGGGGGCCGTACGCCTGTGCGCCTCCGAAGAAAGGGATGTTGAGCTGAGTGCCCGTCTGGTTCACGTACAGGGTGTAGATGGTGTCCTCGATCGCCCGTGCGGGGAGGAGGCGTTCGAACATCGGTCGTGACGTCGCCGGGGACGCAGAAATGCAGATCAATGCCTCCGCGCCGGCTCGGGCATACGCCCTAGCCAGCTCCGGGTGGAATAGATCATAGCAGATGACAATGCCTAGAAGATGACCGTCGCACTCGAAGAGCATGGGTTCTCCGCCCTTGGCGAAGTAGAATCCCTCCTCGAAGGGGCCGAAGTTGGCCGGGTAGATCTTGTCGTAGCGTTGTACCCTTCCTTCCGGCGAAACCATGACGGCGCTGTTGAAGATGAGGCCTGGAACCTCGCCCTTGAGCGGCATGCCGAACAGAATGTGCTTTCCGCTCTCGGCGGAAATGCGCGTCGCTTCCCGAACCGCTACGCCGCACTCGTCCTCTGCCAGTTGGAAGAATAGGTCGCGGCACATGTAGCCTGTGAGAGCCATTTCGCAGAACACGACCAGGTCGCCCTCCGCTTCCTGGACCGCCTGCTCGATGACGTGCAGATTGTGCTGCTTATCGCCTACCTTCAGGCGCCGCTGCGCCAGGGTGACCTTCATCGGTCTCAGGCATCTTGCTGCCTGCATTTGTCACTTTTCATGAAAAGGCTATTTGGCCGGGAGTGCAATCTCCCCGATATGCGCCCGGAATTGAAGGAGGAAGCGGCGGACATCATTCACGATTTCATCGCTAGCAAGGTCGAGGAGAGCGGCGGCCGTGGCGTCGTCATCGGCCTCAGCGGCGGTGTCGATTCGGCGCTGGTCGCCAAGCTGTGCGCCGAGGCCGTGGGCAAGGAGAAGGTACTGGCTCTCTTCCTTCCGATCAAGAGCACCAGCTCCCGCGACCGGGCCGATGTGGAGAGATTGAGCCGCGAGCTGGGGATCGAACTGGTGGCGCACGACATCGATGACATCGTGGACGCATTCAACAACACAGTGCCCTACTTGGATAGCAAGGAACTCCTCGGGAACGTGATGGCGCGGACCCGAATGACCATTCTCTTCCACTACGCCAAGCTGATGGGGCGCGTAGTAATGGGCACGAGCAATAAGAGCGAACTGCTCATGGGCTATTTTACCAAGTTCGGGGACGGCGGCGCCGATTTCGCTCCGATCGGGGATCTCTACAAGACGGAGGTCTGGGCGCTGGCCCGCAAGGTCGGCCTGCCCGACTACATCGTAGACAAGGTGCCCTCGGCGGGGTTGTGGCCCGGGCAGACGGACGAAGGGGAGATGGGCATCAGTTATTCCAATCTAGACCGCATTCTCATGGGCTTCGAGATGTCCTTCCCGCCCGAGGAGATCGTCAAGCGCACTGGAATCGATGCCAAGATGGTCGAAGAGGTCTGGTGCAAGCATCGTCACTCCGTGCACAAGAGGAAGATGCCCCTAGTGCCTAAGGTGGGCCTTAGGACGATCGGCCTGGATTGGCGGGAATGAGCGAGCGTAGCTTGTCTAGCATTTCCTCATGGTCGACGGCATCGATGACGAAGATGGTGTAGTGGCGATACAACGCGGCCTTGATCTTGAGCGGCCTGGACGTTCTGATGACGATGACCGGTCCCTTGACCCCACTGAGGTCAAGCGCATCGCGCCGCTTCTGAATACGGCCCCAGGTAGGTGCCTCGTCCACGGAGATGACGGCATCGAGGGGGATCTCCACCTTCATGTGCCAGCCGCGGCGCAGGGTGAGCCTGTTTCCGAAAACGTCGTGCGTCGTTAGCAAGGGAGATATGCCGAGCACGATTATGGCCGCGCCGAGGATCAGCGCCAAGGCGATGAGCCACGCTGGATCGGAGGCCCCCATGGTTATGAGCAATATGAAGGCGACGGCCACGATCATTGCCATGAGTGCCGCCTCAACCCCCGCCCGCATGCGGGAGTATTCGATGATGACCAATTGCTCCGTTCCCATGTTCCTGACCAGATGAATGGACTCCCCTCTACAAAAGGTTTAAATGA
>CAZCNG010000199.1:0-4039 GCA_964500045.1 uncultured Methanomassiliicoccaceae archaeon | reverse complement strand
AAGTGCAAGTACTGGCTGTGGGATGCGCGCGCTGCCGCCTGCTGGAGGTCATCACGGACACAGCATTGGAGGAGCTCGGTTGGGAAGAAAGGATGGAAAGGATCACGGACGTCGAAGTGGCCAAGGCCCAAGGGGTCAAGGCCATGCCCGTGCTCCTGTTGGACGATAAGGTCGTCCTCTGGGGCAGGGTGCCGATGGTGGAAGAGGTAAAGACCCTCCTCCTGGCCGCGCGCAAGGCGGAAAAGGCCTGATCACCTGCGTTTGCGCAACACCAGCACCGCTCCCGCCGCCACCGCGATCAGGACGATGCCTCCAAGGACGACCGCGGTCATGTCGTTCGGCGCTGGACCGCGGTTCGTCACCTGACCTTGATTGGTGGTCACGGCCGCGGCGGCGCTGGACGGCCCGTCCCCGACCGCGTTCACTGCCGAGACGGCGTAGTAGTACGTGGTCCCCTCCTGCAATCCGGTGTCCAGGTAGGTGGTCACGTTCCCAAGACTGGCCACCTGGGCCAAGGTCCCTGGTCCAGTGCCACGATAGAGGTGGTAGCCGGTTAGCTCAGGGCAGCTGTTGTTCAGGACCGGTGGTATCCAATTGATGCGCGCCGTCGAATACCCTGTATTTGCTGCGGTCGGCGCCATCGGTGCCGGCGCAACGAATTGAGAGACCGCGGGAGGGCCGCCCGTGGTGAGGTTGAGCACAGCGCTCGCATCTCCTTCGCCCACCGAGTTGATGGAGGTCACCCAGCATTCATAGCGGGTCGCATAGGTCAGGTCTCTTGCGGCATATTGGGTGATGTTGCCCAGCTCCAGCACGCTCGGTAACGCGGTACCTGTCTTCAGATAGAGGCGATATCCTTCCAGTAAAGGCTGGCTACCATTTAGCAGGGGCGCGGTCCAATTGAACAGGACCGAGTTATTGTCCAGCAATGTTCCCGTAAGGCCCGAGGGCGCCGACGGCCCATACGAGGGGGTGGTCTCCCCGGCACTCGCCATGGTGGCTAGCTTCAGATCACCGTTGCTGGCATCGTAGTACGCTATCGAGGGCCTTCCCCGGGAATCCAGGGATATCGAGGCGTACTGGCCCACGTCACCCAGGGAATCGACGACATAGGTCTGGGAAACGCCCTGCTCCCATACCGCATACTTCAGGTCGCCGTTGGTGGCGTCGTAATAGGCCATGTGCGTCTTGGCGTTGGCCTCCACCCGGATGGAGGAGTACTTACCAACGTCACCGACGCTGTCAATGACCAGATCGCTCCACGTGCGAGTGTCCCAGCGCTTGTATGCCAG
Source organism: uncultured Methanomassiliicoccaceae archaeon (assembly GCA_964500045.1). Classification (GTDB taxonomy): domain Archaea; phylum Thermoplasmatota; class Thermoplasmata; order Methanomassiliicoccales; family UBA472; genus CAZCNG01. Next base: position 2,747 of record CAZCNG010000199.1, on the reverse strand, counting down.
CTTCAGATCGCCGTTGCTGGCATCGTAATAGGATATGAAAGGCTGCGGATCCCCACGGCCATCTATTCCGATGGATGAGTACTGACCGACAGTGCCCGTGCCGTCCACCGTGGGAGGATTCTCTTCACGCCCGGTCTCATATTTGTATTTGAGATCGGCGTTCGTCACGTCATAGTAGGAGACGTAGAGGCGACTGTCCTGGTCAATGACCGCGGAACAATACCGCCCAATGTCAGAGTTCTGCGTCATTATGTGCTTCTCCCAGGTCCCCTTGGAATTGCAGGCGTACCACAGGTCTCCCCGGATGTTCGAATAGTACACGATGAACGCCTTGCTGTTCCCATCGACGGCGATGGCCGTCTCTCCCACGGTGCCTTCTTCCATGGCCACGGCGGTGTTCACCCAAGAGCCGGTCACGTTCGTCAGGTAGAACATATACCGGCCCTGCATGGAATCATAGGCTATGTGCACCCGACCATGATTGTCAAGATCGAGGGAAGTGTAGCGACCGGAATCGGCCATGAAGTCGAAGGTGGTCAGCGGCGCAGCCCCTGAGGCGTTGGTCGCCAACTTCAGCTTGGCGTTGCTGGCGTCAAAATATGAAATGAAATAGGTGCCGTTGTCACTGACCTTCAGGCTGCAATACTGGCCCACGTCTCCGCTGCCATCGATGGTACGGATGGTCCACGCGGGTGCCGCGTCGTCTCCCTTCGCCGGCGTCGCTATGCCCACCCCAATGCCTGAGACGATCAGGGAAACGATAATCAACGATGGCAGAACCAGGCGACGCATGGAGTGTCCTTCCACGAGCAAGCCATTTCCACCAGCGCACTAATGTACTTTTGCCCAAGGTTGATATGGGCATCAACGCTACTCCCATCCATGGTGCTCTGCAAGAGCTGTGGCCTCGAGATCCATGAAGCGATGCTCTTCTGTCCCAATTGTGGCAGCAAGCGAGAAAAGGCCACTTTACCGTCGGACCAACAGAGCCTTTTGCGCGTGATCCCCTGCCGCGTAGGCAGCAATTCTAAGTGGACGCCCGCGGCGGCTTTGCTCTCAAATGACTCCATATCTCTGTTCCTCCTCCCCGAGGCACGGGAGAGCGCATCACCCCTGAGGGTGTTCCTCCCGCCATCAGGATATCTGCCCAACATGCAGGAGGCCAATAGAGCCGCCGAGGCCAAGACGCCCGATATTCTGATCGAGGTGGATGATGTGCAGCGCGCCGACCTATCCTACGTCCAGATGGAGGGGGAGGAACTGTATTCGCTGAAGATACAGCTCGAAGCCTCTGCCCTAGGGCTCCGTCTTCCCATGGACAAGGTCTATCGGGACATCTTGATGAAGATGCTGGACAAGAAACTGCACTGGTAGAAAAGAGAATGGATGGAAAACGTTTCCGACTCAGGGGATCGAGGCCAACTGAGATGACATCACCGGGTAATGCTCCAGTACCGCTTCGCCGATGTGAATCGTCACCAGATCTCCGGCACTGACCATGCGATCATAGTTATGCACCATGAACCAGCCCTTGGTGTAGTCACCAGCGATGCTGAATGACTCCATGTAGCCTATCTTGTAGACATACTCCACGGGCAGGAACTGACCGTTCTTCTCCAGGATGAGATAGGTCTGGTTCGCGGTCAGGCTGTAGCCCATGGACTCGTTGGTCTCATAGGCCACGATGATCGCGCTGCCATTGCCGCCGGTCAAGCGGGCATCGGCATACTTTAGGTTCACTGGCCCCATGTATTTGTCTGCCTCAATCCGATTATTCCCCACCACCCCCATGCCGTATACGGCCACGATCGCGACCGCTGCAACGGAAAGAATGATGAGGAAAAGGTTTCGTCTTTTCATCCTTCAGCACCTCAGTACCCATACGGGCCGCTTGGCCGGGTTGGCGAGTTCGGCAGAGGCTCTGTTTGTCCAGTGTAGGGATCATCCCAAGTGACCGGGCTCTGAGCCCCGCTGACATAGGCCTCGAAGAGTATCAGCGCGCCGCCAGGATAGATGCCGTTGGTGGTCACCTGATAATCGTAGTGGTCATGGATCGGGTAGATCGCTCTCCACTTGAGGTTGCTGCCGCTGGTCCCATTGGCGATCGAATTGGGGGATCCGGACGCATAGCCGTTCTCACCGTAGACCGGGTCGACGTTGGTGATGACATCGTAGGTCTCACCGGAAGAGATGGGCAAAGTGAACTTGACCAGACGATAGGAGTGGTCCGTTCCGTCCTTGTATTGCTCCATGTCCGTTCCGACCAGTTCCATGTGCCATCCATGCTGATGCATGGAGTGCTCCTGATAACCCATGCCGATCCATCTCTCCAGCACGCGGTCTCCCGCCTGAGCGCTGATCCATGTGTTGTAGCGAGGCTCTGCCTTGAACCACATGCCACCCCAGACATTGGGGTTCGGTTCAGGGTTGTGATTCTGGAAGGGGAACGCCGTCTCAGGGAACGTCCTGCCGTTCACGAACCACAGCTGCGGCTTCCAGTTGGGTGGATAGAACGAACCTTTGCCGCGCTCGATGATCTGATGCCAGACCGGATCTATCTCGCTCAGCAGGAATACGTATTCCACTTCGTATTCCGTGTTAGTACCTATTCCATAAACGGTCTTGGTGACGTTGACCACCGAGCCCGCCTGGTAGGTGTAGACCTCATCGCCTAGATTCGGTCCCGGCTTGAAGATCAGGGTCTGATTCCTGATGTCCCCGATCGAGATGATATTATTGCCATCTGA
>CAZCNG010000198.1:0-4077 GCA_964500045.1 uncultured Methanomassiliicoccaceae archaeon | reverse complement strand
AGCCTGGTATCTACGTTCCCGGTCAAGGCGGGGTGCGCATCGAGGACGACATCCTGGTCACAAGAACTGGATGCGAGCTGCTGTCCACCGCTCCCAAGGAGTTGACCATCTTATGAGCGACGGGAATCTCGAGGCGGCGGTGGAAAGGATGATGGACCTGGGCGCGCAGTTCTGCGACGCCCGCCAGCAGAAGGTATCCCACACCGTGATCGTGGTCGTCGACGGCACCGTGCGCACCATGGGCAAGGACGTGTCCGAGGGTGTCTGCCTCCGGGCGCGGCGCAACGGACATTGGGGCATGGCCTCGACCATCGACTTCGGCAAGGACACACTGGTCAAGGCGGCCGAAAGAGCGCTTGACTGTGCCGCCGTGGGCGACGCCCCGGGAAAGCCGATCCCGGACCGCAAGGCGCGCAAGTTCGACCACAAGGCGTCCGTGCGCCTGCATCCGGAGAAGGTGACGCTGCAGGAGAAGCTGGCCGCGGTCATCGATCTGGACCGGGCGCAGAAGGGCGACGCCCGGGTTGTGAACACCAATGCGATCTACCATGACAACGTGCGCAACGTCCGCCTGGTCAATTCGTTCGGTGATGACCTGAAGTGGGAAGAGGTGCGCACCAGGCTCTTCGCAGAGGCCGTAGCGTCCGAGGCAGGCACGGCGGAATTCTACTACGACGGGGAATCGGGAAGCAAGGGTTTTGAGCTCATCAAAGAACTGGACCTCAGCGGCATGGGCACCCGGGTGGCGCGCGAGGCGGTCATCATGCTCAGCGCCGGCAAGGCGCCCTCCGGTCCGACCACGGTGATCTCCGATCCCATGATAACTGGCCTTCTGGCCCACGAGGTCATGGGGCATGCGGCCGAAGCGGACGAGGTCGTCAAGAAGCGCTCCTTCCTCTCAGACGTCGTCGGAAAGAAGGTGGCCAATGAGCAGATCACCATGGTCGACCAGGGCGACATGGCCGGGGCCTACGGCTACATCCCGTTCGACGATGAGGGTACCCCATCATCGCGCACCATGATCATCGAGGCCGGCATCTACCAAGGCTACATGCACAGCCTGGAGACGGCGGCGGAAATGGATCTGCCCGCCACCGGCAACGGCCGCGCCCAGGACCATAACCGCCACGTGTTCGTCCGCATGACCAATACCTTCTTCGAGAAGGGAACCTGGTCGTTGGAGGAGATGCTCGAAGGCGTCAAGGACGGCGTCCTCACCGACAAGATGATCAGCGGCATGGAAGACCCCGTTGGCGGCGGTTTCGAGGCCAAATCCCTGCGCGGTTTCCTCATCAAGAACGGAAAGGTGGAAGGACCGGTGCGCTCCTTCACGCTGACCGGTTCGGCGTTGGATATCCTACGCACGACCGACGCGGTGGGCAAGGAGATGGCCTTCGACGGCGGCACCTGCGGCAAAGGCATAGAAGACTGGGTGCCCGTTTCGTCCGGTGGGCCGTTCTGCCGTTCCCGTATCAACCTGGGAGGTGGCTGAATGCAGACCGAATACGTCGCACGCAAAGCGATCAAGTCCGCCATCAATCAGGGCGCCAGTGAAGTGGAGGCCTACGCGACCAGGTCGCGGGTGCTCATCGCCTATGTGGACGACGGCAATATCAAGAGCGTGGAGGAGAAACACGACCTCGGCGTCTCGGTGCGCGTCTGCCTGGGTAAGAAGATGGGGCAGGCGTCCAGCACCGTCACCAACATCCGCATGGCCGAGACCTGTGCGGAGAATGCGGTGGACCTGGCCAAATTCAGTGCCGCGGACCCCGACTTCAAGGGACTGTCTACGGGAGAAAGGGGAATAAGCCAGGCGACCTTCGATATGGACCTGGCCGGCATCACTCCCGACATATTGGTCTCGAAGGCAGACGCGGTCGTGGCCGCCATCGAGGATCAGGGCGCCAAGGTGCCGAACGGACTGGTGCGCGTAGGCGCCATGCAGTGGACCGTGGCCAACACCAACGGCATCGAGGTCGAGGGCAAGGGCACGCTGTTGTATTCGCATTTCACCGGCATGGCGGTCGGCGACAAGCCCGGAGAGGGCGTCGGTGCCGTCTACGCCAATAGGCTCCTCGCTTTCGAGCCGTCCGCCATGGGCGACGGCATCGGGCAGAGGGCGCAGCAGTCGGCGAAGGCGGTCGCGTTCCGCGGGCACGAACACATTCCGGTCATCATCCGGCCGGGGGATCTGGCGGAGATGCTGGGGAGCACGGTCGGCTTTGCCGTGAGCGGCGAGAACGTCAGCAAGAAGAGAAGTCCCTGGGTCGATGCCAAGGGCAAGGACGTCGCCTCCTCCATCGTGACGATCAAGGATTCCCCGCTGGATGAGAGGGGAGTGTTCCGTTCCAGCTTCGACGATGAAGGCCTTGCCTGTGAGGAGAGGGACGTCATCGAGGCGGGACGGCTGCGCACCTTTCTGCACGACTCCTATTCGGCCAAGTTGCTGAACGACAAGCCGACGGGGAACGCCTTCCGCCGCGGGCACACCGATGCGCTCGGCGCCTATAGGCAGCCGTTGACCATCTCTCCCTCCAACTTGGTGGTGCAGAGGGGCAAGACATCGCTGGCAGAGATGGTATCGGGTATCAAGAGAGGCCTGATCGTTGAGAAGACCGCCTCCGCCGAAGTGAACGGGGTCAGCGGCGCCTTCGGGTTCGAGGTGCGCCTCGGCCTCCTGATCGAGGATGGGGTCGTGACCCAACCAGTAAGCCGTTGCCTGCTGGTCGGAAATTTCTACGAGGCACTGAAGAACGTGCAGGCGATCGGCGACGACGCCACCGTGGTCGGCGGGGTCATCACCCCATCGATCTGCTTCGCCTCGCTGGAGATAATCGGCGAGTAATCAGGGTCGGTCCAAACGGACCTCGGTGCGGTCGGCCAATTCCTCCAGGCGGGAGAGGTCCCCGAGGATCCGCCCCACGGGGGTGACGGCGCTATAGGCCTCAGGCGCCTTGCTTCGGCTCACCGGCGTCGGTCCGAAGAATATGCAGAAGGCATTGCCGTCCGGCCAGAATGCGACTTCCCCGGGTTCCATGACCTTGCGGCCGTTCTCCAATGGCATCTTGACGCCGATATCGAAGAAGATCTCCCCACCCCAGACGTTGATCTCCCTTTCCAGTGGGAGGGCGATGTAGATGGCGTCCGCGGTCTCGGTATCATTGAGCTCAATCTCGAACACATCATATCTGGTCTTCATCAGGATCTTCAGCGGCATGTTCAGCCCCCCTTCTTTTCCTTGCCTGACAGATTCAACTCAGGCACCTCAAGCACCTTGAGGGGGTCGATCTTCATGGCACGCAGGAAACCATCGCGGTCCAGGACATCGAAGAGCACCCGGTAGCAGCCCCCGCGGTCTTGGCCGTTCTCTTCGATCAGGATGAGGTCATCGCGGGACCCGTTCACATACCTGGTACTGTCCCATAGCCAATGCATGCCGTAGGAAAAAGGTCCGCGCTTGACCTTCTGCACCAGCGTGATGTCCTTCAATGCTATTCTCTTCTTGAAGTACCAGCCCTGGCGCACGATGATATAGTCTTCGCCCACCTCGTGCGCTGTCGTCAGTGCGGAAATGGCAAAGAACAGGTCCACGAGGAAGAAGAGGCCCGCGAGGATGATAGTGAGGAGCCAGTTCTCAGAAACGGCGTAGATGACCGCCGCCAGGAAGATGTCCATGGCCGTGAGGAAGACCGCAACCGTGGCGGCAGCGCGGCGATGATAGGGAAAGCGCTGGGGTAGGGGCACACGCCCCTATCTCCCCAGCGCATATTTGTGGGATTCGGGCCAGAGCCCTCGTCCTGCTTTCAGAATCGATTCACTTCTTTGATGCTTTCGGCTTTGCCTCGGCCGCGGGTTTCGCGGCCGGCTTCTTGGCGGGCGCCTTGGCGACGATCTTGACCGCCACTGCCTTAGCTGGGGCCTTCTTCGGGGCAGCCTTGGCGACGACCTTCTTGGCCGGTGCCTTCTTCGCGACCGGCTTGGCCTCGAAGAGGGCGCGGATCTCCTTGCCGACGACCTCGATGTTGCTCTTCTCGACGGCGTTCTCCATGGATTGGAGCTTCTTCATGCCGCCCTTGG
>CAZCNG010000197.1:0-4079 GCA_964500045.1 uncultured Methanomassiliicoccaceae archaeon | reverse complement strand
GATGGCGGGCTCGCCGGGATTCGAACCCGGGTCTTTGGCTTCGAAGGCCAAAAGGATAATCCAGACTACCCTACGAGCCCGTATTGCTATCGTATGAGGATGTCGCAGATAAGCTTATGGAAGTGCCCAGTCCGCCCTTCCCGACCATAATTCTAGGGGGCGCGCCCCAGGCCTAGCGCGCTGCCAATGCGACGGCCCGCCTTGGCGATGATGACCCCGAAGACGATGAGAGGGAATGCTAGGAAGCATGCACCGCCACTTGGGCAGGAGGTGCAGGCGCCACTGGCGCAGGGGCCGGCGGCCAGGAGAGAAAGCGGTGCTGCCGACGCGGCGAGTATGAAAATGTAATAGGACCGCAGACGCTGGCGGATCTCAAGAGGCACCGCCCTCACCTCCCGTTGGTTTCTTCGGCTCCTTGCCCCGCTTGTATTCATAGGCATCGAAATTGCAGTTGTTCACGCACTCGTGGCAGCCGATGCACAGGGTCTGCTCCACTTCCCGATCCGTTCCAATGGCCTGCATGGGACAGTTGACGGTGCACTTCTGGCAGCTCTTGCAGTTTGGACCTATGTAGCTGGTCTTGTAGAGACCGGCCTTGGCTCCGCCCGCATGAGCCAACCCGGAAACGGCCCCGAGCGGGCAGAAGAACAGGCACCATCCTCTGCCACCGACGAAGAAGATGCCGCCGATGATAAGGTAGGAAATCAGGACTATCAAGGTCGCTGAACTCCAGTATCCGATCACGCTGGCATCTCCAGTCATGAGCGCGGTGCTGAAGTTCTGGACGGTCGTCGAGGTGCAGTACCGGCAGCAGATCGAAGCCACATCGGTCGACATCTTCTGGCCGACGATCAAAGCGACGGCGAGAAACCCGGCCAGGAATCCAAAACGGATGGACCGGGTGACCTTGGTGTTCTTGATGCGTATCCTCCACTTATTGGGAAGTGGCGTAAGCCTGCTGACGGCCTCAGAAACAGAGCCCACCGGGCACATGTACCCACAGAAAAGCGGTCCTGCGAAGACCGCGACCATTAGCACCACCAGTACCAACCAGGCGGACACTGAGATGACGATGACCGCGAAATTTCCACTCACCACGGCGTTGGTGAATTGATCGAAGGGGCTGCGATAGCAGAATGAGTGGATCGTCGCGGTACTCGTATTCCCGATGGCCAGGAAGATGCCCTGGGTCAAGAATGCGAACGGCGCCACCAGTAGGAAGAAGCCAATTACCATGGCCAGGTAGCGCCACTTATTGCGCTTCAGTACCTCCAGCCGGGGCTTCAATTCCATTTGAAACTCCTCCCGATGAATCCACAACATTCAAAAGAACCGCCGGATCCGGCGGACCCATGAATGATCTGAATGGGTAGGAAGGTGAGGAGCGTGCCATTGCTAGCCTCGGTCAATCTCAATCCACCATTGTAGATCACGTCCCGCTGCCAGGCTTCCGCGTCCATGATGAAGCGGATCTCCAAGCTTAGCCCCGTGATCGACTTGCCCGGGGTCAGCGGCTTGGTGAAGGTATGATTGACCTTGTCGTAGGGATAGTTGGCCGTGACTATCCATTCGATGGGGAGCGTAGCATTGGTCATCTCCATATGGATGGTGACGTTTTGCTTTCCGTAGTTATAGATGGATTTGGTGGAGACCGATTCCACCATCGGTTGGATGATGCTTTTTAGGATGCCGCGGGAATCGAGGTCGATGACTATGGGGGTCATCGTGATGGTCGGCCCCGGCCCCTTGACTATCCTGGTCTCCGTGACATTGCCAACATGGGTGGCCATGCTGAAGCTCACCTTCTCGTTGGTGGCATTCGTCTTGCCGTAGGCTGCGGCGAAGATGGTAATGCCCGACATCAACAGGAAGGCGATGGCGATGACGACGATCTGTTGAAGTTTCTTCATATCCCCCACTTCACCTGGAGTCGGAGACACATAAAGTTATTCCCAGATTTCAATCCCATGACATTCCGACCCGGAGAATGCATCATGCCACATGTCCAGTACATGCTCCTCCTCCGATACCTTTGTATTTGCGAGGAATAACACGCGCTCGGTTCCAAAGCATTGTGAATAGGAGGCGGGAGGAATACCTACCATACCAATCACCGGGTGCTAGAAACTGATTTATAAACAGATTTGGCTGTTCGCCCCTAAGCCCTAACGGGTTGAAGGCTGGTAATCACCTTGGTGTTCGATAAGCTTGCCAATGTCATAGTCAAACATTACAAGAAGATCCTAGTGGCATGGGTCATCGTTCTGATCGTGTCCGTTCCCGCCATGCTGATGGTGAACGACGTGGTCGTCTACGAGGAGAACAGCCTCGCCACTGGCAAGTACGAATCCTTGCAGGCCTCGGCCATCATATCGCAGCAATTCCAACTCTCGGTCGCCAATAGCACCATCATCATCGTGCTGCAGAGCGACAATATGACCGATGCGCATGCGCGCGATTTTGTTCTCGAACTTCAGAACCAGATCTCCACTTCTTCCAAGATCCAGTATCTTCAGGATATCAAGACCGTCTATAATGTCGAGGTCCTCGTCCTGATGCAGGGGATGGCCAAGCTAGCACCGCAGATGTACATGGCGGAGCAGCAGGCCAATGCCAGCGCCTTCCTCCTCTACGGCATACCAGCGCAGCACCTCCAGGCCTGGCTGGCGACGGACCCCACCTTGCCGGTCGAGCAGCGCGACGCCTTGGCCTACACCAACACCTCATCTTTCATCATGTCCCTGCCCTCGGACCCGGCCAACAAGAGCCTGGCCTTCGGGTACTTCCACGCCTTCAGCAGCGTCTGGAACGTCTCCCTGGTCGCCGACCCGGTGCAGCGCACCACCGACGGCATCGGAATGGCAGCCCCCGCCTTCATCGCCGGCCTGCCCATCTCCGAAGCTGAGAAGCTATTCATGGGGGCCGTCCTGGCCTCCTTCAATCTGAACGACTTCATGGACCAGGTCAAGATACACCAGTTCACCATCAACATGATGGCGGTCAGTTCCGGCATCACCAACACCACCTTCCTGCAGGACGTCTACAACATGGGTCCGACGCCCGACCCCTGGGCGATGTGGACCTACTCCAACTCCGTGGTGGAGAACGGCACCATCAACACCTACCCTATCCAGCTCCCGCCGCAGTACCTGTCCAATTTCGTCGGGGCGGACAACAAGACCATGCTGGTACTGGTCATGTTCACCAAGGATGATGGCTACGCCGAGAAGAACGGTGTCAAGCCCATCGTTGAGAATGTGAACACCATCCGCTCCATGATCTCCAGCATCAAGAGCACCCAACCCATCTACGTCAACATCACCACCTTCGTGACCGGCACGGCCGCCATGAGCCAGGATGTCGAGACCTCCTCGTTCAATGATCTGGCTCTCATCGAGCCGTTCACCATCATCATCATCATCGTGCTGATGGGCGTCCTGTTCCGCTCGTTCATCGCCCAGTTCGTTCCCCTGGCCGCGGTCGGTGTCGCCCTGGGAGTAAGCCAGGCGCTGGTCTTCGTGATCGGGTCCACGGTAGCCAACATCCATTACACCGCTCTGACGATGATGTTCACGATACTGATGGGCGTCGGTACAGATTACTCGATCTTCATCATCACCAGGTACCGCGAGGAACGGATGAAGGGGGCAGATAGGAAAACTGGTGTGCACACTGCGATCGTGTGGGCGGGGGAGAGCATAACCACCTCCGGCGCCACGGTCATCATATCTTTCTTCTCCATGGGTCTGGCATCCTTCTCTATGATCCAGACCATGGGTCTGGTGTTCGGGGTGTCGATCATCGTCGCACTGTTGGTCGCCTTGACCCTGATCCCGTCGTTGCTCATGCTGCTGGGGAACAGGATCTTCTGGCCCACCACTGGAAAGCGCTGGACCAAATACGCGGAAGGCGCAATGGCTAAGAAGACCGCACAACAGCATGGTTACTTCTACAAGGCGGCCACGTTCTCAGTGAAGCACGCCAAGGTCATCCTGATCGCCGCATTCCTGGTCACCATCCCCACGGCGTACATGTACGCCACCACGGAAACCAGCTTCGACATGATCGGCATGATGCCC
>CAZCNG010000196.1:0-4098 GCA_964500045.1 uncultured Methanomassiliicoccaceae archaeon | reverse complement strand
ATATAATATAATATATAATATATATAATATATACATAATATATAGAATATAATAATATATTGTATTCAATAGTATGTTGTGAAAGTTGTTATTAAGTGTTGCATATTGCACTATTGCATTCCTTGTAGAGGCTCATCGAGAAACTTAGGCATAAAGATCGCACGATTCAATCTAGTGTTGCAATAGGTGTGGTATGATGGTGCAAATGATACCAAATCATTAAGGCAGGAGGTCTATTATCACATCGAAATCATTCATCTCTAACAACTATACATATATTCATATTGGAGAATAAGAAAGACATGGCATTCAGCGATTTGTTAGCACAGGACGGGAGTTTAGTCATTGCCATGTCTGTCCATCCCGTCTTGTGACCTGTTACAGATATTCAAAGAAGAGGAGAATTGACATGGCAAATGAGAATCTTGACAAGCAAGGTCGAAAAGACCTTTTTATGAACGATAAGAGGATGGAAGAACTTGTCGCCGAGAATGACAAGAAATATGAGATGAATCTCAAAAGGAGTTTTCCTAGCAATGGTGCTCTGGAGGACAGGATCGTCTTCTATGCGTTTTCTATCAAGAATCTGAAGCCATCTAGCCTTCAAACAATACCGAGTGTCTACACCCTTAGGGAATTGAAAGAGGTATATTTCCCAAAAATGAAACCAGGGAACAAGAGCTATATTGTCAGGAAGATTGAGGATCAATTGGAATCGCTCGCCAAATCACCTGGGGAACTGGATTATGAGCTGAAGAAAGCGGGTATGTCTGATTTCGCTGCTACCAAATCACAGATCATGGAATATATCAATAGTGCTTCAATAGAGCCGGATAACAAGGTGATCGTGCAGACTCATCATATTAACCCACTATCTGATGAGGAGAGGGTCTTCAAAGCCCTCAAGCACTTGGTCGATTCAGGTATTTTGAAGATTGACGACCCCAAATCGATCAAGAAGATATCAACCACGGTTCTGATCAATGCATACAATGAGCTATACGAGGCCAGTCATCCACTGAGTGGCAAGACTGTGATCATGAAATCTAAAGCGTTGGGGTTCATGTGGGAGAAGGGAAATGGGAACTTGTCCTATCTGGAACCGACAACGATTGCTGACAAGGATTTCAAAGTCTGGTATGAGTACCAGGATAACAAGCTGCTCAAGAACATTTCGGACATGGAATACAAGGTCATTTTCGTGACCAAGGAGCGGGGCGTTTTTGTCACGTTTGGAAAAACAACCCTTGTCATCAGATGTGATCCCGATGAAGAGGAGCAGACAAACCCGGAGGTGTCGTCAGAGTGATTCCTATCAATCACTCAAGAATCTTTTAGAATAGCGTTCCTGTTATTCTCCCTCATGGAAGGAAAGGGGAGCAAGAAAGACAAGATCCTGGTGCTATTTGACCTATTGAAGTCAGAGTATGAGGCAAGAGTAGTGTATTATAATGGCACGAAAAGAGTATACAGAATATACTTGAAAGTGGACGATCAGGCAAAGAAATATTGGATCGAAAAGGATGATTTCAGGCACCTCATTATCACGCTAGCCCGGGAGAAGCTAGAGCAATCATTCTCCGCCGCAGATGTTAATAAACTCATTCTTCAGCTAGAGTCGATTTCAACCTTTGAAGAGGAGGATTGAATCATATAGAGAGAAGAAAGCTAGAGCTAGCGTTTGGATGTCGAATCACCTAGCTCTGGCACATCGAATTGATGACTTTGTCCTCCTACGAGAGCTTCGGTGCACCCTTCAGATAGGCGTTCTTCCTTGACTCCGAACAGGCATGGAAATAGCGCCGAGTCATTGAGATATCTGCGTGGCCGAGTATCCCTTGAAGATGAAAGATATCGGACTCATTAGATACCCATGCGGTGGCGAAGCTGTGCCTCAGCATGTGCGGGTGAACGTTGATCTTGATTCTCTCCCCGGTCAGCCTCACCATCTGATGAAGAGCCTTGTAGCTCATTCTCTGATTCCTCATTGATAGGAAGAGCGGTGAATTGGGGTTCTTGCTGTTCGAACCCAAATAGACCCTGAGCACCCTATCGGCCTGGTCGTCGAAGTCCACTTTGCGTGCCTTGTCCCGCTTCCCATGGCGTATACTGATCTCCCTGCGCTGGAAATCGATGTCATCAACGTTCAGATTGACCAATTCGCTTGCCCTTATCCCGGTCTTGCATAGTAGAACGAGGATGGTCAGATCACGTTGGCACTTGGCAGCCTTGATGAGCTTGCCCATCTCTTCAATGGTCAGGTACTTGATATCAGGCTGGTTCAATCTGGGCTTCTTCAGCTTGACCCCTTCGATGCCCATGAATGTCGCATAACGCTCGATAGCGATGAGGCATTTCCTTTGATACGATTTAGAGAACTCAGAATCAAGGACATACATCGCCAATTGCCTCAATCTGTTGGCGTTGGGGAACTCCATAGGCCACCTTCTGAGTATATTCCTCATGCAATAGGCAGCGTCCTGTGCAACGGTGGATGTGTTGCCTATATCCATCCGTAGGTAGGCTACGAATTCGTGGTCGATTTTCTTCCTTTCGACTATTTCAAGCTGCTCCTGGTTCTTTCCAATCAAACAGGAGAAATCCACTTTCTCATTCATGTCCAGTCGTCCTACCGACGGCTTAGGTTCAGAATTCTATCTCACTCGGCAGGGGTAGAGAATCGAATTCTATTCGATTCGTTTTATCAAGCTTGGCCCATGCCAGTAGTTAGTGAAAGTGGTGCAGGGGTGGAGATTTGAACTCCAGAACCACTAAGGATAGGATCCTAAGTCCTACGCCGTTGGCCAAGCTTGGCTACCCCTGCAGGCTTGTTCCCATATCCTAGACTTAGTTAATCCTTTTGCTGAGTAACTGCTCAAAGAACGTCCTGGCGGAGACTAGGTCGTTCTCCCGTTTGCGCGGATAGGATTCGATCTTGCCTCGTACCGCCACGGGGTCGTCGGTCGAACCCATGCACAATTCACCGAGGAACGCCTGCTGCTTATCGATGCGCAGGAAGATGTTGCCATCATCATCGATGCGCGCCTCTAACGTGCGCAGCAGCTCCTCGAGGTCGCCCGTCTCCATGCGGGCGAAGAATGCTTTGACGCTTTTCTTGTCCTTGATGTGCGACTCCAGGATGATGATCCTGTTGCCGTGATGGCCGTCCGTCTCCTCCGCCTCGACCTCGACCTCGCCTGTGACGAATGTGAATGCCTGGTGGACCCGGTCCGGGTCCTCCGTCTCATGGCAGATGGCACGAAAATGCAGCGCGAGCAGACCCATGCCGCAGCAAAGATGCCGGGGCACTTCATCCTTTGGGTGTCAAAGGGCTATTTCAAGGAACCCATGGTTTCAACCATGGTATGAATTGGATGTAGTGTGCATGTAATGGCAAACTAACGATGGTTCTAGAAGTATGGCCGCGGGCAAGGCAGCGTACCATCACCCTTCATCTGCCAGCAGACAAGTCGCTGGTCAAGACGATAGAAGCGGTGAATGTGATCGCAAATGACATCATGGCACTCGATTTTCACGCCAAGGTCATCAACAAGACCAAGTTGCATCATTTGACGTGCTACCCTACCAGGGAGAGATATCCTGAGATCCCATCGAATCTCGTCTGCGCGGCGCGGGATACTGCCTCAGAAATGCTGAAGCGCGAGAAGCTGGAACGCCTGCCGCTGAAGCGTCAGCATGCGGCTATACGCTACGACGCTCGCACGTTCACCTGCTTCCTTAAACGTGGCTATGCCACGCTCTCCAGCATCGAAGGCAGGATCCGCGTTTCAATCAACCTACCCGAGTATTTTCAGCAGTACCTCGACTGGGAACCAGTGGGCGCCCGCCTCTCGTTCGACGGAGTTCACTTGGTATTGGGCATCATCGTGGAACAGACGACACCGATTGTTCGTGCAGCTAACACCGTTCTTGGGGTCGATACCGGGGCCAATAACCACGCCGTTCTCTCCAATAATGGGTTCTATAATTCCGATCACATCCATGAAGTGAAGGGCAGATATCAACATCTGCGTGCTGAACTACAGGCCAAAGGCACTCGCTCCGCCAAGCGCAAGTTGAAGCGCTTGGCGAAGAAGG
>CAZCNG010000195.1:0-4098 GCA_964500045.1 uncultured Methanomassiliicoccaceae archaeon | reverse complement strand
GCGTGGGGGGACAGGCTCAGATCCATAGGATCTTCTCCTTTGCTATGGCGTAATAGACTCCGACCAGCATGATCGCCGTGAAGATGATGGTGAAGAGGATCGGTACGTCGGTCACTGACATGCCATTTAGAGTCCCTGAGAAGGCCATTGCCCAAAGAAGAAGGAAGACAGTTACGATATCAAAAACCACAAAAATGATGGCGTAGATATAGAACTGTACATGGAATTGGACATTGGCCTGCCCGATCGGCAACTCTCCGCACTCGTAGGTGGTGTCCCGCAACGTTGTCATTTTGGTTGGGCGGAAGAACCGGGAGACGTAGAACGCCAGCACCGGGAACAGCACCGCGACTAATGCGAAAATGGCTACCGGAAAATAGTCGTCTACGAGCATTGCAAGGTGAATATACTACCTTTATAAAACGGTTATGGGCAGTCGAATAGGAATCTTGCGCATCTTCCGGCGTCCATCTGGATACTCAATTAACAAGGGTTAAAAGTGATGCCTCCGGATGCCATTTTAGCGGCGTTGCTATGTCATAGCTTGCCTATGGGATCTAGCGCAGGTATGGCAAGCGCCCGAGAGGCCTAGTTGACCAATGATCGAGCTTCGCAAGCATTCCGCATGACGAAGCAGATCGCAATAATGGTCGAGGATGCCTACGAGGCCCTGGAATTGAGGCGTCCTCTGCTGCGTTTGCGCGAAGCAGGCTGGGTTCCGATCTGGTCGGACCCAAAGTCCAAACGACCTGCCTGAGCGAGCGCAGATTGGAGGCCGTTTCCCACCAGTCCCCCGAGCACATGGGTCCAGGGGACCTTGTCGTCATCTCCATACTTGGGGGCTATACACCAGACCGCGTGCGCCGATTCCAGGTGACGATCGAGCTAATGCGGGGCGTGTACGATTCTGGAGACATTCCCGCCGCTTTGCCACGGCAGTTGGATGCTCGCCTCGGCGAACAACTAGGAAGGAGGAGGGCCACGAACTTACCAGCAATCAAGAATGACCTGATCAACGCCGGGGCGCCCCACCGGGACGAAGAGGTGGTGGACGACCGGCTGATCGCATCAGGGGGCCGGCCGACCTGCCCGCCTTCATGCAAGGAATACGGCACGCCCTGAACCGGTGACCAGCACTGAACATCAGTTAAATAAGTTCAGTCCCATTAGCGGAGCCTGGAGGATATTAAATGAGAATCGGTTTCCTAGGAGCTGGCGTCATGGCAGAGGCGCTCATGAAGGGCATCATCGCCGCCGGCGTTGCGAGGGCAGAGGACATCACCTGCAGCGACATCGTTCCGGAGCGCCGGGACTACATCACCCGCACCATCGGTGCCGCCGCCACGGCGGACAACATCGAGGTCGTGCGTTCCTCGGACGTTGTGATCATGGCCGTTAAGCCGAACCACGTCGGTCCGGTGCTCAATGAGCTGAAGCCGTACATGACTGGCGATCACCTATTGATCTCGATCGCCGCGGGCATCACCCTCGACTACATGGAGCAGCACCTCGACCGCGAAGTACGCGTCGTGCGCGTCATGCCCAACCAGCCGTGCCAGGTGGGAGCTTCCGCCTCCGCCTTCGCCATGGGCCGCTCCTCCTTCAAGGAGGACAAGCAGACCGTGCAGCGCATCCTCGAGTCCGTCGGCGTTGCCTTCAATGTGGAAGAGAAGCTTCTGGACGCGGTCACCGGCCTCAGCGGCTCTGGCCCCGCTTACATCTACATGGTGATCGAGGCCATGGCCGATGGCGGCGTATTGGCCGGCCTGCCCCGAGACATGGCCATCGCCCTGGCGGCGCAGACCGTGCTCGGTTCGGCCAAGGTAGTGCTCGAGACCAGGAAGCACCCCGGCGAGCTGAAGGACATGGTCTGCTCTCCGAACGGAACGTCCATCCAGGGAGTGCGCGCCTTGGAAAATGCGGGCATGCGCGCCGCCTTCATCAACGCCGTGGACGCCGCGGCCAAGCGGTCCAAGGAATTGGGCAGCAAGAACTGATCAGCGCTTGCGACCACGATACGTACGCAGCTGGCTGCCGCAAATGGGGCAGTCCGGCTGTTCTTTATCGAAATGTTTGCCGCAGCCCAGGCAGATGTACCGCCACTTGACGATCTCCTTGATGGGCTTCAGGCCGACCGCCTTGAAAGGTATTTTCAGCACGGAGGCAAGGTTCTGCACCGAGTAGTCGTCGGTGTACACTTCCGCCTGCATGTCCAGGGCGAGCGCCAGCACATCCTTGTCCACGGGGGAGAGGCGGGTCCGGTCCCCGGTGCGGACGGAGGCTTCCTCCACCTTCTTTCTGGAAGCGGACGTCGGCTCTGATACCGTCACTTTGAGAGAGAGCACTTCGGCGCGGCCGTCATTGTAGCGGCGCAATTCATCCACCACCCCAGGCGGCGCGTACGCCTCCAGGTCCGCCGGCACCTCCTCCATGGAGAACAACGCGGAAGTGTCCAGAATGACCTTTTTACCCATATCCAGCACCCAATGGGGAATGCTCCTGCGTGTTAAATATGTTGACCGCATAGTGGGGCAGGATGACCCCCATCGAGGTCGATCAAGCAGTAATCGACTACATCTCCAAGACGGGAGAGGACTACCGCGTTTGCACTTCCTGCAGCGGTGCGATCATCTTGCCAGTGAGCCACAAGCCCCCGAAGGAGAGCGATCTGAAGATCCGCGCCGGCAAGAACATGCTTTTCATATCCCGCGTCCAGGCCCGCTACATCAACCGGGTCACCATGGACATGATGTACGATCCGGAACGCGGGCTCAGCTGCTCGATGTATCCTGATCTGTAAGAGTGCGCAAATTTAGAGCCGCATAGGCGACCATCTCGTTGATGTCGACCTTCGCCTCCTCTGCGCGCACATCGTCCTCGCGCGCCATCGTGATGACATGGTCCGGAAGGATCAGGCAGGCGGGCCCCTGTGTGGATATGGATATCTCATAGGTGCCGATCTCCTTGGCGATCTTCTCTATCTCCAACTTGTCCAGCCCGATCAACGGTCGGAGCACCGGGAAGTCCAGGTCGGCCTGTTCGCTGCGCAGATTGAGCAGCGTCTGGGAAGCCACCTGGCCCAGCGATTCGCCGGTGACGATGGCGTCGGCGCCATGGCGCAAGGCGACCTCTTTGGCGACGCGAAGCATCAGCCTCTTGCAGAGGACGCACTGGTAGCTGCGGTTGCACAGGCGAGAGTTGATCTCTTGGTTGCGGCCATGCGGGGCGAAATAGAATGGTAGCGGGCGTCCCAGCACCTTTTCCAGTGGGACGGCCATGCTGGCGGCCTTGAGCACACTGCCCTCTGCAGCGTAGGGACGGTTGTCCATGTGCAGAAGGATGAGATCGACCCCGAGCTTGCCCATCAGATAGGCGGCCACGGGCGAGTCGATGCCCCCGGACAGCAGGCAGACGGCCTTCATTGAGATCCCTTCAGAAGAGGCATCAGTAGTTGACGTCGCCGTAGTCGTCGGCCATCTTGCGGTAGTCCTGCCTGTCGCAGGTGGCACAGTAGAGTCCCTTCTCCACCTTCACCAGTGGCTGGCGGCACTTGCGGCACAGCGCCTTGACGACGCCGAGGTGCTCGGAGGCGGTGGTCAGCTGTACGGACGGTTTGACCTGTGTGACCCGGGCGCGGATGATGTCGCTGGGGCGGACCTCCTTACCCACATCCTGGACATATTCCTGGGACAATTTGCTGACGTGGATGGTACCGTTGGTATCCCCGGTCACTTCCCGTCCCTTGCCTTCCACTGCGACCACTTCGCAGATGGCCATGGCGCTGCGCACGTCCGTTACTTGACAGAATACCAGATCGCCCGGGACCAGTAGGGTCATGGGCTTCTGAGCTGTGACTGTGACTACCTTCTCTTCGTTGTCGATCTGGAGCTCACCGAGCAGAGCAGAGTGGATCCTACCGTCCTCATCTTCCCAGGTGCCGATGCCGGGCATATATTCCTCGACCACACCGACCTCTTCACCAGGGACAACAGATCTCTTCTCGATCATCTTTTAATCACCGTCTCTTTGAAAGCAGAGAAGCACAACCTCTATTCCTTTCTTTGCCTTCGTATGGAATGCGAACTGATGCTTAATCTC
>CAZCNG010000194.1:0-4104 GCA_964500045.1 uncultured Methanomassiliicoccaceae archaeon | reverse complement strand
GGCCAGAGGTCATTCCGACCTACCCGATCACGCCGCAGACGCTGATCATCGAACAGATATCCGAGTTCATCCACGACGGTGACCTGGATGCCGATTTCATTCCGGCGGATTCTGAGCATTCCGCCATGTCCATCGCCATCGGGGCAGCGGCCACTGGGGTGCGCACCTTCACCGCCACCGCGTCACAGGGATTGGCACTGATGCACGAGATGCTCTACGTGCCGCCACAGACTCGACTGCCAATTGTCATGGTCAACGTCAACCGCTCTCTGGGTGCTGGATCCAGCATCTATGTGGAGTACAATGACTCCATGCCGGAGCGCGACAGCGGCTGGCTGCAGATGTACGTGGAATCCAACCAGGAGGCGCTGGATGCGGTCATCCAAGGGTACCGCGTCGCCGAGGATGCCCGCGTGGTTCTGCCCATGATGATCTGCCTGGACGGATTCCTCCTTTCGCACACGGTGGAAAGGGTCGACGTACCGGAGCAGGAGAAGGTGGATGCCTTCCTGCCGAAGTTCGTCCCCGTGAACAAGCTGGATCCTGACAACCCCAGCTTCATCAACCTTGCCTCCTCACCGGAGTACTCGATGGAAATGAGATTCCAACTGGAGTCTTTGATGAGGGGCGCGGCCGATGTCGTGGATGAGGTGGACGCCTCCTTTGCCAAGGAGTTCGGGCGCCGCTATGGCGGCGTCATCGACACCTATCGCATGGAAGATGCGGAGTACGCGCTCATGACATTGGGGACTGCCACCAGCACCGCGCGCGTGGCGGTAGACCAGCTCCGAGCCGAGGGGAAGAAGGTCGGTCTGATCAAGTTGCGCTTCATGCGCCCGTTCCCGCACCGCCGCATGGCCGAGGCGACGAAGCACTTGAAGGCGCTGGGCATCTTCGACCGCTCCCTTTCCTTCAACGGCTATGGACCCGTGTTCACGGAAACACGCAACTCGTTGTATGGCAGCGGGCTGCCACTGAGCAACCATGTGGCCGGGCTGGGCGGAAGGGACCTGACCGTGGACGTCTTCGTGGAAATGTTCGCGCAGATCGAACAGGCGGCGCAGGGCAAGAAGATCCCTGCGTGCACCTGGCACGGACTGAGGGGGGAACAGAGATGACCGGCAAGAGAATGACCGTGAGGACGATGCCGGAAGAGGACATCCTGATGAGCGGACACGCCGCCTGCGCTGGCTGCGGCATGACCACGGCCGTCAACAATGTCATGAGGATCGTTGGGCCGAACTCCGCCGTATACGTACCGGCCTGCTGTCTGTTGGTGGCTTCCGGCCAGTATCCGACCTCCGCTTTCAATGTGCCCTTCCTGTACAGTGCCTTCGAGAACACGGGCGCGGTCATCGCCGGCATGAAGGCCGGGTTCCGTCGGCAAGGTAAGGATGTCACCGTGGTCGGCTTCGCCGGCGACGGCGGTACCTTCGACATTGGGCTCCAGG
This sequence comes from uncultured Methanomassiliicoccaceae archaeon, assembly GCA_964500045.1. Taxonomy (GTDB): domain Archaea; phylum Thermoplasmatota; class Thermoplasmata; order Methanomassiliicoccales; family UBA472; genus CAZCNG01. The sequence goes on along the minus strand of CAZCNG010000194.1, from coordinate 2,653 downwards.
CCCTGGCCGGTGCGGCCGAAAGGAACGATGATGTGCTCTACGTCTGCGTCGACAATGAGGCGTACATGAACACGGGCACGCAGCGCAGCGGTTCCACACCCTTCGGTGCCTGGACCACGACCACGCCGGTGGGCAAGGAGATCCGCGGCAAGCGGTCCTTCAAGAAGGACCTGATGTGCGTCGTGACCTCTCAGGACATTGCCTACGCGGCAACGCTGTCGATCGCGCACATGCAGGATTTCATCACCAAGGTCGAGAAGGCCAAGAATGCCAAGGGCTTCCGCTTCCTGCACATCCTGGTGCCCTGTGTCTCCGGCTGGAAGTACGATCCCGCGCAGACCTATGAGATCTCCCGACTAGCAGTGGAGACGGGCATGTGGTCTCTGTACGAACATGAGGAGGGCGAGACCAAGGTGACGTACCGGCCGAAGGAAATGGTGCCGGTGATCGAGTACCTGAAGCTGCAGGGCCGCTTCAAGCACATGAACCCCGAAGAGGTCGAGATCCTACAGAAGTGGGTCTGCAAGAAGTGGGACCGGCGCTATCGCCGCCTTGACGCCGAAGGCTTGAAGATCGAAGAGGAAGAGAAACCCCTGGCGATGGAAGGGGAGCTTTCCGACGGCATCTGAAGTCAAAACCATTTTCTATCCTTCTTCTACCTTCGATGCCATCCGGCTGAAATGACCTATGGTATGATGCTCCGTTCGGTTAGAAAGATGAAAGGGAAGAGGTTTCTTCAAACCGGCTCACGCGGTTTCAGCTAGCTTTGCCTCCATGCGGCTCTTCTTGTCGAAGGCCCAGACCACGATCAGGGTTATGGTGGCCAGCGGCAAAGCGATCACGATCGGGTCTAGGATCGACCAGGGCTTGCTGACCAGGGAGTCCACTCCGAAGATGGCCTTGCACACGCCCATGACCTTTCCGTCGGTCGTGCAGCAGAACAGCATCCAGATGAGCCAGGCGATGGTCCCGACCGCCAAGGAGGCCTCTGCGGCCAGCTTGGAGGGCTTCTTGGACCACAACGCGTGCACATAGAGTGGCAGATAGGCCGAAGCGCAGATGCCAAAGAACATGGTCGTAGCGATGGCGATCACGCCGCCTGCTCCAGCCGGGTTGTGATACAGGAACCAAGCGACCGCCAGCGACACCAGGATGAAGATCGAGGTGGCCAGGCGGTTCTTGAAGAGGGAGGACTTACCGGTCTCTTCGCCCCGCATCCGCTCCGGCAGCACCTTCCTCTTCTTCAGTTCGCTCCAGATGTCATAGCCGGCCGCGGACCCCATGGTATGGAAGATGGAGGAGAGCGTGCTCATGGCCGCTGCCAGCAAGGTCAGCAGAAAGAGGGTGACCACGAATTGGTTCATCGACGCATTGATGAAGACCGGGATGATGTTGTTGATCGTCGTATTCACACTGGCCGCATTGATGGCTATCTTCCCCTGCGTATTGAGGAAGTAGTCGTTGGACCAGGCGCCGATCATATAGGCGAAACCGACGGTCATCAGGAGGAACACGCCGCCCCACGGGACGGCCCGATTCAATGCCTTGCCGTTCTTGGCGGTCATGAACCTGACCGCGAGTTGCGGTTGCGCCAAGACACCTATACCGACCGGCAGGATGATGGTACCGACAAGTACGATCCAGTTGTCCGAACCGAAGGTTGGGAAGGACGTCCATCCCTGCATTCCCGGTTGCACATATTTCGCCGGGGTCTGCGTAATCATCAGATTGGCGTTGTCCGTCAGTTGTTGGTTGGCATGTTCCACGCCGCCCACCAGCGTAAGCGTGACCGCCAGGATGATCAGCATTCCCGCGATCATCAAGGCCCCCTGCAAGGCGTCCGTATACATGACAGCCTTCAGGCCGCCGGTGATGACGTAGGCCGCGGTGATCGCTGCAAAGATGATCAGGGCCCAGTCCACTGAGAGGCCATCGATGGTGGTGCTCATGAAGGTCGACCCACCGATCAGCACTGCCGCCGCATAGAGCGGCATGCCGATCAAAATGACCACGGCCATGAACCAGCGGATGAAGCTGGAATTGTAGGACTTGCCTAGTAGTTCAGGGAAGGTCGAGGCCTTTAGTTTGTGGCCAAGTTTGCGCACCTTCTTGCCGAAGAAGATGAAAGCGAACAGCAGGCCGACCAGGATATTAAGGGCCGCCAGCCAGATGATGCCCATTCCCCAGGTGGCACACCAGCCGCCAAAACCGATGATGGCGGCGGTGCTGATGAATGTGGAGCCATAGGAAAGGCCAATGATCCACGGGGGAACATTCCGGCCGGCGAGGAGGAAGTCCTCGCCGCTCTTGGTGCTCTTCCACCCCAGATATCCGAGGTAGATCATAACGGCGGCGTAGATGACGGTCCCACCGACAATGAGTGCCATGTCCACCATAAGATCAGTCCTCGTCGTCTACATCTTTGTTGTAGTAGAGCACGCCGTACACCACGCAAGCAATCGTGGACCCGAACAAGACAATGAATCCAGCGATTATCCAGGGATCATCTATTCCCAACACTTCTTTTCCCCCCACTATTGCAGCCATCTCAATGGCGCGCCCATTGCACTAGGTGCAAATTCGCGCCCTGGCTGAATTGGGAGAGAATTGTGCTATGGGTATTAATAATGTGTGCCATGTTAGTATGCCACAC
>CAZCNG010000193.1:0-4144 GCA_964500045.1 uncultured Methanomassiliicoccaceae archaeon | reverse complement strand
GGCCAGACTAGCTGGCCTGCATCCAGTGTGTAATAGCTCTAATCTATATATAAAATTTATCGCATATAGCAACAGACCAGCACGGCCTTCCTTATATAATCTGTGGAGAGCCGGGCAAAATAGCCAGCATCGGCGATGGAGTTAACGGTAGTGGCGATGCGCCTGGCCATGACCTTGTAGAGAGGCTGGACAGGAGCCAGCGCCGCCACGCAAAAGGCAGCGACAAGGCTTTATCAGCAGAAGGCGCTCGGCGCAGCGAAATGACCTCATTGTTCGGCTCCTCAGGAATCCGCGGCCTCGTCGGAAGGGAGATCACCGCGGACTTGGTCATGAGCATTGGCTCGGCCGTAGGGAGCCGCTACGAACGCATCATCATCGGACGGGACACGCGCACCAGCGGCGACATGATGGCGATGGCGCTGTCCGCGGGCATCATGGCCTCCGGGGCGGACGTGTACGACGCCGGGATGGTGTCCACACCAACGCTGGCCCGCGCTGCCATCGACTTCGACTGCGGCCTTATGATCACCGCTTCCCACAACCCCGCCGAGTACAACGGCGTCAAGATGTGGAACCAGGATGGGAGCGCCTTCGACACTGCGCAGATGGAGGAGATCGAGGGACTGATCCATTCTCGCAATTTCCGCCGCCCCGCCTGGAACAAGGTCGGGCAGTCGTACCCGCACCTGGGAGCGACGCGTTCCCACATGGACGATGTGATACGTGCTCTGGGAAGTGCAGACATCAGCGTCGTGTTGGATTGCGCGAGCGGGGCGACCGTGGGCATCTCACCGATATTGCTGCGCGAACTGGGCTGCCGCGTATTCACCCTCAACGCCCAACCTGACGGTTACTTCCCGGGGCGGCTACCGGAACCGACCGAGGACCAGCTGATCGACCTGCGCAAGACCGTGGTCAGCAAGGGCGCCGACCTGGGCATCGCGCACGATGGGGACGGCGACCGCATGGTGGCGGTGGACGAGAACGGCCGCTTCGTGGACGGGGACAAACTGATCGCCCTCTTCGCCTCGGTCATGGAGGCGGACGGCCTGGTGGCACCGATAGATGCGTCCATGGTCCTGGACGACATGGTGGATGGCAACGTCATCCGCACCCGGGTGGGAGACGTCTACGTCGCCGAGGCGCTCAAGAAGAGCGACCTGCCCTTCGGTGGAGAGCCATCAGGCACCTTCATCTTTCCCCGCGAGACGTACTGCCCCGACGGCGTGTATGCAGCCGCTTTTCTGGCCAAGATCGTCACCGAGAGACGGTTGAGCGAACTTATCGACTCCCTGCCCTCCTATCCATCTGCGCGGGAGAGCTTCATGTTCGACGCCTCTGAGAAGGAGAATGTCAGGCGGAAATTGGCCGAGGAAATGCATAAGGTGGCTGCACTGAAACTGATAACGGTGGACGGCTATCGCGCGGAATTCGCGGACGGCTGGTTCCTGGTCCGCCTCTCCGGCACCGAGCCGAAGCTCCGCATGACTGCAGAAGCGCGCAGCAAGGAAGAGTTAGATCGATTGATGTACCTCGGCCGCGGCGTGATCAAGAGGTGTCTGAAATGAAGGCCATGGTCCTGGCGGCCGGCGAAGGCACACGGCTCCGCCCGCTCACCTCCAACATCCCGAAGCCGCTGCTGATGCTGGCCGGGAAGCCATACCTGCAGCATCTCTTCGAGGGGCTACGCGACGCAGGCGTGGACGAGATCTATCTGCTGGTGGGGTGGAAAGCGAACCGCGTCCGCGAACACTTCGGCGATGGTTCCGCCCTCGGGGTCAAGATCCACTACCTCGAACAGAAGGAAAGGAAGGGTACCGCACACGCCGTGGGCGTGGCGGACGGCGTCATCAAGGGCAACTTCCTCTGCATCAATGGGGACGTCCTGCTATCGGCACAGGACATCAAGGCGCTTGCCGAAGAGGCATGCAAAGGCGGCAACGTCATGGCCGTGGCACAGGTTTCCGATCCGACGCGCTTCGGCGTGGTGGAAGAGGAGAGCGGACGCATGCGCCGCATCCATGAGAAGCCAAAGGTACCTCCGACCGATCTGGTGAACGCCGGTGCCTTCGCCTTCACGCCCCGCATCTTCGAACTGATCCGTCAGACCGGACTATCACCCCGCGGTGAGTACGAGATAACGGACACGCTCAACATGTTGTGCGCTGAGGAGGAACTGCGTCTGCTGCGCCTGCAGGACTATTGGCTGGACGTCGGCCTCCCGTGGGACCTGCTCAAGGCGAACGAATTGCTCATGAGGGCGCAGGAGCGGCGCATCGACGGCACCGTGGAAGAAGGAGCGCACCTGCTGGGCAATGTGATCGTCGAGAAAGGCGCCCGCGTCCGCAGCGGCGCTTACATCGAGGGGCCGGTGTACATCTCAGAGGGCTGCGACATCGGTCCCAACTGCTACATCAGGCCGTCCACCTGCCTCGGCAAGGGAGTTAGGATAGGTGCTTCGGTGGACGTCAAGAACAGCATCATCATGGCCGGGACGCATATCCCCCACCACAACTATGTCGGCGACTCGGTAATAGGTGAAAGATGCAACCTTGGCGCCGGCACCAAGGTCGCCAACTTGAGGTTCGACAACCGCCCCATCCGCGTCTCCATGAAGGGGGAGAAGGTGGATAGCGGGCTGCGCAAACTGGGCGTCATCATGGGCGATGACGTGAAGACGGGGATCAATGCCATGATCGAGCCAGGCACCATCATCTGGGAACGTTCGATCATCGGCGTAGGCGCCATAGCCAAGGGCAGCATCGCACCCGATTCCAAAGTGGATTGATCACCAACCACTATCCACGACCTCAAGCTCGCGCCGACGACCCATGCCGTCATAGGCCCGCCAGGAGTTCTCATTGAATGGCGAGGCAGTTATGATGTGCACGATGCCGTGACGGCGGAACAATTCAAGGTCCGCCCCGCTCGGCTTGGGAATGCCCCCTGGATGCGAATGCACCGTACCTACCACGCTGAGGTCGACGGGGATCATGTGGAAGAGGATGGTGGCATTATCATCGCCCTGCAAACTGCCTGGAATGAGGAGTATCTCGGTGATGACACCTTCCTCAGCACGGAGGGCGGCGATGAACTCCTTGGGGTAGGAGGCCTGCGACGATTGGTTGATCGCCTCCAGGCAGGCGCGGTCAATGGCCTTGATGTTCAACATAGGGATCCCATCAGCTTCTCCCTGGTGCGGGTGTAGAAGCCCTTGCTGAAGGTGACGAAGCGCGCCGGGGTCTCGGACGCGGTGAACTCTATCTCCTCGTTGCCAAGAAGGGCGTGCTCCGTTTGACCATCTATCACAGCCACGCACTCCTTGGGCCGTACGACCTTGAGGGTGATGCGGCTGTCGGCCGGCACCACGACCGGACGGGCCGAGTACTTGAATGCCGCCATGGGGGCGATGACCAGGGCGTGCACGCGTGGGTCGACCAACGGTGCGCCGACGCTCATGGCGTAGCAGGTGCTGCCGGTGGGGGTAGCGACGATTATGCCGTCCGCCCTCACGTTCACGGCCATCTCCCCATCCACATTCACTTGGAAATGCCGGATCTTCGCAATGTGCGCCGTATGCACCACCGTCTCGTTGGTGGCGTCAGGGAGGCGTAGTTTGCCCACGGTGGTCCTCATCTTGATGCGCGTGTCGATGGAATACTGTCCGCTGAAGATGTTCTCGAAACCTTCCTCCATCTCATCCTCGCCCACCGCGGTCAGGAAGCCCAGGTCGCCGGCATTGATACCAAAGATCGGTGCCCGTGTCTGCTGCAGGGCGCGCAGAATGGTACCGTCGCCTCCGATGGTGACGAGCAGGTCGACGTCCATCTCCTCGACCGGGACCCCAGTTTGCTTCAGACGGGCGGCGATGGGCGCCTCCAGGATGACCTCCTTGCCCTGGAGCAGCTCGAGCGCCTTGCGCGCCATGCGCGTGGCGTCCGGCACGTCCATGTTGACGCTCAGGCCGAACCTCATAGCAATGCCTCCCTCATCCTCTCGTCGCCGTAGGCCAGGAAGTTGGCCCGCGTAGCCAGGTCGAACGGCATATCGAGATCGTTGCCTTCCAGATCGATGAGCTTTCCTCCCGCTTCGCGGAGGATGAGCGCGGAGGCCGCGATGTCCACGATGCGGATCGACTTCTCAT
>CAZCNG010000192.1:0-4160 GCA_964500045.1 uncultured Methanomassiliicoccaceae archaeon | reverse complement strand
GCAGGCAGTTCTTGGTGATCAGGTCGCCCGTGCCGATGATCGGCTCGGAGATGTAATAGGCGAGGAAGGCCAGTGCCGCAGCGATCAGCAGCGAGGCGGGCGTTGAGACGCTCGGTTCGACCTCTTTGCTGACGTGGATCCTCTCCATGGAATAGGTGAGGAAGCGCGGAATGATCAATCCCTTGAGCACGATGGTCAGACCGGCCACGAAGTAGATGTGGTCTGACCCAGTGTAATAGGCCACGGCCGCCGCGAGAAGGCCGAGGCAGATGGATTGGATGGCGAAGGCGCGCACCAGCGTCTGCAGGCGACCGCTGGCGACGATCAGCAGTTCCATTAGGAGAATGAGCGCCGCCAGGCCGTTGATTATGTCCGTCATTACGAGATCGGCCATCAGGGGCACCTCAGAGGATGTAGTATGACATCACCCCCAACAATGCGAGGGTGAAGGAAGCGGTCAGCAGGTTGGGCAGGCGGAAGAGGCGCAATTTCGCCGTCGCCGATTCCACCACGCCGATGAGCACGGCCAGCAGCAGCACCTTGACCACGATGGCCACGAGACCTAGGAGGAGGGCGGCCGGCGTCAGCTCGGTCGCAATGCCCCAGGGGAAGAAGACGTTGGCCAAAAGACAGAAGAAGACCAGTAACTTGGCCATCGAAGCCGTTTCCATGAGGGCGAGGTCCCTTCCGGAGTACTCGAGCAGCATACCCTCGTGGATCATCGTCAACTCGAGGTGCGTGGAGGGGTTGTCGACCGGTACGCGCGCGTTCTCGGCGAGGCTCGAGATGAAGAAGGAGGCGGCCGCCAGGAACAGCGCGGGGCGGATCATGTCCGCGCCGTTGGTGGCGAGGATGGACGCCATGGAACCCAGGTTGGTGGTGCCGGTGATGAGGCTCATGGCGAAGATGGAAAGAAGGATCGAAGGCTCGACGATGGACGCCACCATCATCTCGCGGCTCGAGGCCATGCCGCCGAAGGAGCTGCCTGCGTCCAGCGCCGCCAGCGCCATGAAGAAGCGCATCATAGCCAGCAGATACACGACCACGATGACGTCGCCGACGAAGCCGATACCAGCGGTGGAAAGGAATGGTACCAGCAACGCCGCCACGAACACAGCGCTGACGCACACGTAGGGCGTCATGGCGAAGACCCAGGACGTCTGTTCCGAGCGGATCGCCTCACGCTTGAACAGTTTGGCGAGATCGTAGTAGGGCTGCAGGAGCGGAGGCCCACGGCGGCTCTGCAGGTATGCCTTCACTTTGCGGATCAGACCGACGATGAGCGGGGCCAGCAGGAATATCAATACCGCCTGCAGGAGGCTCATGACAATGTCGGAGAGAAGTATCACGGCCATGAGCTCACCGGAACACGACGAGGAGGAGCACCAGGGCGGCGAAGATGTACGCCAGATATGCCTGGATGCTCCCGGCCTGGATGCGCGTCGCCGACCTGGCGAGCGCTATAGAGACCTTTGTGATCGGTCGATAGAGGTAGTTCTCAAAAACGGGCAGCGCCTTGGAAGTGAAACTGACCTTCTTCTTGATGTATGGTGAAGAGGAATACTCCGCGCTCGTCTCGCTCTGTGGCCGATAGAGGAAGCTGAACACGCGGACCACCGGCTGAGCGAACGCGGTGCCAGTGTACTCGTTGCGCGCGGTCAGCGGGGTACCGCAATCCCAGGTCTCAGAGCGGCGTACCTTCCGTCCGTTCATTAAAGTGACCAGCCCGTAGGAGACGGGGATCGCCATTCCCAGGATGATCGCCAGCAGCAGCGGCGACATCTCCGAGAAACCCGGATCGAGCGGCGTCAGGAAGATACCGTCGACGATCATGCCCGAGGCGCTCTGACCTATGGCTACGGCCGAGGCCTGGTCCGCGTAGGGGATGATGAGGGTAGCGCCAACTCCTACGGCGATGCAGCCCGCCGCCAGGATGCCCATGCCGATGAGCATCGCGGGATGCGACTCCTGGGCCTGGGCGGCGCCTTCGGAGCGCGGGCGTGCCAGGAAAGAGATGCCGAAGACCCGTAGGAAGGAAGCCGCGGCCACGGCGCCGGTGAGGGCCAGCAGGGCAATGGCGACCGGCATCAGCATCTTGAGCGTCATGTCCGTGATCAGGCCGGATTGCAGCAGTGCCTGGAAGATCATCCACTCGGAGACGAAGCCGCACAGCGGTGGTATCGCGGCCAGGGAGAGGACGCCGATCAGGAAGAAGATCCCGGTCCATTTCATTCTCTTGGCCAGTCCACCCATGCGCTCGATGTCCCTTTCCCCCGTGGCACTAATGGCGGAACCGGCCGCCATGAAGAGCAGCCCTTTGAAGAGCGCGTGGCTCAGAGAATGGAGCAGCGCCGCCACCAGGGCGAACGCGGCGAGCGGACGAAGCAGCGGATAATTGAAGAAGACCATGGAGACGCCCACGGCCATCAGGATGATGCCGATGTTCTCCACACTGGAATAGGCCATGACGCGGCCGATGTCCCGCTCCAACAGCGAGTAGAGCGCGCCTAGCAGCGCGGTCACGCCGGCCATGAGGAGGAGGAGCAATCCCCACCAGGTCTCCGCCGCCCCGAGGAACTCCAGGAAGAAGCGGATCATGAGGAGCACGGCGACCTTCATGGTGGCGCCGGACATGAGCGCGGCGGCGTTGGCCGGTGCGGCCTGGTACGCGTACGGTACCCAGGCGTGCAGCGGCACCAGCGCCGCCTTGGTACCGAAACCCAGCAATATGAGCAGGAAGACCGCGGAGCGGGTGCCGGACGGCATCGCGGCGGCGGCGCTGGCAAAGGTCGAGAAGTCAAAGGAATGCGCCTGATCGGCCAGCAACAGCATGGCAATGGTGATCAACGCCGTCCCGGCATGGGTCATGGCCAGATAGAACAATCCCGCCTCACCGACGCCCTCCTTCCCCTTCTCGTAGGTGATGAGGAAATACGTCGCCAGGGACATCGTCTCCCACATCACCAGGAACGTCAGCACGTTCCAGGAGGAGATGGCCAGCGCCATGGCCAGGAAGAGCAGGTTGAGGAGGAAAGCGAACCGCCCCATGGAACCCCGACCAACGTAGGAGCGGAGGTAGCCAAAGGAGTAGATAGCTACGGCCAGGGTCAACACGGAGACCATGACCAGGAAGAAGGCGCCCAGGGCATCCAAACGGAACGCCCAGTCCCCCAGGGGCATGTTGGTCGCCAGCGTGAGGGACATCGTCCCTTGCAGCAGCACCGCCCCGCCGGTCAATATTCCAAAGGCGGAGGAGACGACCAGGGAAACGGTCCCCACCAGGCGGGCGTAGTCGCCCCACCTGACCAGCACTGCTGAGGCGGCCGCCCCGAAAAGGGCCGCCAGGACCATGAGGACGAAGAAAGTATCAGCAATCATTGATGCACACCCCGCGCGCTCCGCATGAAAGTGGGGCGTTCAGGAGGCTCTATGGGGCCATGTCAGACAGATTTTCCTTATAACCCTTTTGCAGGGACCATTCATTGCGAAAATGCCGCCCCGGTCTCGGCCCCAGATCGGTCGTTCGCGCAAACTGGACGCATTAACGTCTTGAGGATTCACCTGTCGATGTTCGGTCCATGAGGCGGACGGTGCAGATGATGAAAGCCCCTTCGTCCAAATGGATCAGGCCGGCCGTGATCTGGACCGGAAAGACGCTGGCATCCGAGCGTCGATGGTAGCGGAGGGGATAGAAATGTCCTGGATCTCGAGTGGCGGCAGAAGTCTCCTCAGGCTGCGCCGAGAGGTCCGTGTTGCGCATTCCGGTCATCTCTTCCCGGCTGTAGCCCTACTCCTGCTCAGCAGCCGAGTTCACGTCCAGAATGAGCCCCGTTTCCTTCTCGATCAAGAAGGTAGGATCGGGCAGAGCATCGAAGAGGACGCGGTGCTTGCGCTCGCTCCTGCGGCACCGTTCCTCGCTTTGCAGCGCCTTCTCCTCAGCGCGCTTCCCTTCGGTGATGTCTTGAATGACGCCGAAGATGCGGCCCTTCTCCGCATCGTATTCTGCCCCGGAATGGATATCCAATGATCGTCCATCGCTCCCGCGACGGATCTTGAACTCCACCTCGTAGGGTACGCCATCATGAATCAATGCATCCATGGCCGCGTCGAGCACCGGTCTGTATTCGGGCAGTACGAAGGCTTGCGCTGATTCCAACTCC
>CAZCNG010000191.1:0-4189 GCA_964500045.1 uncultured Methanomassiliicoccaceae archaeon | reverse complement strand
TCAGCGCGTTGAGCGAAGTCCGATAAGGGTGCTGATATATAACATATTCTGTGCGGAAAATATACCCCCGCAAGCATGCTGGCTACGTCAAACCCCTATTTCAGGACTTTGATGGTGTCAAATCGCCTACCTCATGCCCCTCATCGCGCCCTAGGGGGGCTTCGCATCTCATTTTCGATGAAAGACCGCATTTCTCGGTACTCGTCGACCGATATTTCCCCCTTCGCGAGACGAGATAGCAGGATCTTTAGGGGATCGATATCGGCGCCGCTATCCTCGCTTCGCCCATCAAGAAACGCATTGTTGATGGTCAGCACTCGGGTGCATTGACCATCATTCCTAGAATTCATTTCCTCGTAGCAGAGGGATGCCGCGGGATTCATTCCCTTCGCAAAACCGTCGAGGAATGATTCCATTTGCAGGCAGGCGATGGGATGATTTCCTTTCAAGGGGCATTCTGACACGACCCAGGAGATGGATCCTGAATCCCTCCGGATCATCTCTCCATTCTGCCCAATTCCTTCCCAAATGATCGATATCGCGCTCGCGATGTCGTCAATGTCCAATACCTCCCCAATTCCATGCCTTTGTCCAACCCCCAATCTCTGACCTTCCATTCTCGCAGCGGCAAGGAGCGATTCAGCCGCTAGCGACTCCCCTAGAAGATCTAGTGTCATCTGCACGCCGAGTCTCCAGAGTTCCCCTTGGGCATGAGAATGCAGCCAATCGAGCTCCTGACTCGAAAGTCTTGAGAGCAGGTTCTCAGCATCGGTCTTCTGCAGATTCTCTATTCCCTGGGGTACTTGAGCCTGCCTGCTTGCGACCCACACGCACTGATCGGTTCCGATCATGTGCCCAGGCACCTGGCGGAAGTATCCTCCCGACCAGTACAACGATGCCATGGACAGGGCGATGTGCGTGCACACGAATCGACACACGGCCGGGGATGCTTTGCCATAGGGGCATCCCTTATTGACAAGGACTATCTGTCCAGTTGTGACCCGGTATTCATAGGCGGCGCTCGTGAAGCTATTATTGGCCCACATCCAACTGGCCATTATGATCTCAGATTCGCCGAAGCCCTTCATTCTCTCGGCCATATTCTGGGGAAAGGCCATGGCTAAGTTCGCTGCATAGGGGCGGAAGATGCGGTCCAGGGTCTCGCTGTCGGCTGATTCAGCTACGACCCTGAACGTGCACGAGATAAGACTGAAGAACAAACTATCGCGGCTCTTCGGTCTACCGCCTCGGGCCTGCTTCACCGATGTTGTTGGCATTTACAAGCTATTAAGCATCGCCTTTCTTGACCTTCGCCTGCGCCCTCTTGCCACGTTCCTTGGTGGTGAAGCCGGTGGCCTTCTCGAGGAAACCGTAGTACTTCTTCATGGTGTCCACCGCGACCGGTTCAGGCACCTTGGGGTCCATCTTGGTGGCAACGTAGAGCACGGTCTTGCTGACCGCCTTCACTTCAAGGCGGGCGAGAGCGCCATAGGAGGCGACCAAAAGGTCTCCTTCGGTCGTGATCTTGCCGAAGGCCTCTTCCATCATCTGCTTCAGTCCGTCGCCCTCGAGCTTCGCGTAATTTCCCTTCTTGATATCGTAATCCATGTCAATGCCTCCTAATCGATCTCCATGATGCTGTCAAGGTGCCTGCGCATATCAGCTGCGGAGAGCATCCCATCCTGCAGGTCTACGGCCGCCTGCCATTCTTTGCGGCAAGAGCAGGTCGGCACCTCAAGGTCCGCCACATCCTGTGTGATGGAGAACGCCTTGAGGGCATCAATAGCCTTTGTGTCGCAAATATCACAATTGTGCACACCACGTCTCGTTCCCGCTCCACTAGGAGATGAGAAGACCCGCACGCCCGGACGGGCAGATGCCTTGAGCACCTCGAGCAGTGTCCACAGCCACGGTGGCCGGTAATCTCCGCGCCTCCACAGATCCTCCAGCATTGTGTGCGCCTGTACATTCACCGGGTTGATGGAGACGCTCTCGGAATAGGGTGCAGCGAAAGCGGCTGAAGCAATGGTGTCGAGCATCGCCGCCCTCTCCGTGAGGTACGGGGGCTTCAGCAAGAGATAGGTGCGCAGCGGCACGCTCGCATCGCGCAGGCGGATCGCCGCATTCTCGTAATCGCTCGGAGTGAAGCCTTTGCGGACCGCCTTCCTCAGCACTTCGGGATTGGCGCTCTCCAGGCCGATCGCCACCTGCGCCCGGTGCGACGCCATCCATTCCGTGGTCGTGGCGTCGACGTATTCCGGCCTACTTTCCACCAGGAGGCGCTTGGCTGATGCGAACGACTCGCTCACGGCCTCGCGCGCGCCGGTGCTAATCTCATTGGTATCTAGGAACGAGCCGGAGGTGTAGACCTTGACCATCTCCTCACCGGCGTAGCGCCCCTTGGCGCTTTCCACCTGAGCTAGGACATCCTCGTCGGTCAGCTGAGCATCGCTCTCCGAATTGTAGCCGCAGATGGTGCAGCCTCCGTGCTTGGACCAGGAACAGCCACGGGTGCGCAGGATAACGACCATGGCCTTCACCTTGCGGCCTTCCAGCAGATCGTCCTCCTTCCACAGGGCGACCGGTTCGCGCCGCCCTCTCTCCCTAGGTCTCTCGCTCATGTTGCTCGTAAGGCTCATCCCCGCCCTCGATATAAAACATGGCCACCGCCGCTTCGCAACAAGCATTTATACCTACCGAGAAATGCCTGGCACAGATAACCCATGTCCCGAAAGGTCATTGTCATCGGTTCCGGCGCGGCCGGGTTGCGCGCCGCCTCTACCATCCGCGAGAAGGGCGATGCCCATATCACCGTATTCACCGAAGAGGAGCACATCGCCTACTCGCCTTGCGCCATTCCCTTTGTCATCGAGGGAAAGATCAAGGATTTCCATTCCATCATCATGCACACCCCGGAGTTCTACGCCAAGGAGCGGAACATCGCGGTGCGCACCAAGACGAAAGTGGCAGCGGTCGACCTCGATAAGAAGGAAGTGTCGTTGGCCGATGGAACGAAGCACAGCTATGACGCACTCGTCCTGGCCGCTGGTGGCACCGTCTTCATCCCTCCCGTGCCCGGCTCGACCCTGAAAGGAGTCTACCCGATCCGCTGGATCGCGGACGGAATGGCGGTGCAGCAGGCCATGAAGGGTGCCAAGCACGCGGTCGTCGCAGGCGCTGGTGTCATCGGCCTCGAGATGGCGCACGCGCTGAAGGTGGCCGGTCTGGACGTGACCGTCGTAGAGATGTTCAAGCAGGTCATTCCCCGCATCGTCGACCCGGACATGGCCGCGATGGTACAGAGTAAGATGGAAGCGGAGGGCATCCGTTTCCTGATGGGCGCACCGATCGCCGGCCTCAAGGGCGACGGCAAGGTGGAAGCGGTAACCGTGGGCGCCACGGACATTCCCGCCGATATTGTGATCATGGCTACCGGGATCAGAGCCAATCTGGAACTGCCGACGCAGATGGGACTGGACCTCAGTCCGCTCGGTGCAGTGCGCGTCAGCCCGACGCTGCAGCCCTACAAGAAGGGAAGGATATTGACCGACGTCTTCCTCGCCGGCGACCTCATCACCTGCGAGAGCGCCGTGGCCGGTGGCCCCACCATGAGCCAGCTAGGCTCCGCCGCCGTGCGCCAGGGCCGCGTGGCGGGCATCAACGCCGCTGGCGGTTATGCAACATATCCACCAGTCATCGGTCCCTGGGTCTCCGTTGTCGGCGGACTCGAGGTCGGAGGCTGCGGCCTATCTAGGGGACTTGCAGATTATTACGGCTTGAAGACCGTCGAGACCGTTGCCGAAGGATGGTCCCGGGCCCGCTATTATCCGGGCGGTGGAAAGCTCAGCGTCAAGCTCATCGCCGACGTGGAGACGCACCGCCTGCTCGGGGCGCAGCTCGTAGGAACGGAGGGCATCACTGGCCGCGTCAATTGGATATCTGCCGCGTTGCTCGCCTCCGCCACGATCGAAGAGTTCGTCTGCAACTACGAGAACGCATACTGCCCCCCGACCTCAATGGTCAAGGATGTCGTCAACGTCGCTGCCGATAAGCTCGCGGCGCAGTTGAGCCGCTAGCGCGGCGCAATCTTGCGGAAAGGCGGAGCCAGTATGTCTGGCCTGCGCGCTGACAGCGAACAACAAATATATATCAGGTGATAACTTTAGGTTGCCCGTCTATGCTCAGGGAG
>CAZCNG010000190.1:0-4194 GCA_964500045.1 uncultured Methanomassiliicoccaceae archaeon | reverse complement strand
AATCAGCTTACGCCAAACGCGAATAAATCGTTTCCCATCGGCACGATGCTGATGGTCGACGATCTCTACGACCGGCTCGGTCTTTCGTCGGTCATCAGACCGATGAAAGCCAAGGGCGTCGACCTTGACGCCCTGACCAGGGCGTTGCTGGCCTACAAGCTCGGCGACAATCACAGCATTCTTCGCGCTGGGGAGTGGCTTAACTCCCCGGCGGTACTGGAACAGTACCAACTGAAGAAGTTCGACCAAAGGGCGCTCTACCGCGCGGTGGAGCTGCTGGGGCAGCACCGCGACCGGATCATGGAGGCGCTGCAGGACGCGATGCTGCGTCTGCTGGATCTGCCCAATACCGATGTCTTGCTCGACTGGACAAGCGTGGTCGTGTGGGGCCGGCAGGCCTCACTGGCCAAGCGCGGCTATTCTAGAGATGGTCGTCTGGAGGAGAGGCAAGTGACCATCGGAGTGGCGCAGCTGGCGCCACCGCTGAACCTACCCATTGCTTTGACGGTCCAGGCCGACAACATGAACGACTGCACGCATTTCCAGCACACCTACGCGCAGGCGCGCCGCGTCCTGTGCGATGACTCGCTGGTCATCTTCGACAATGGCGCGGCCAGCCTGGAGAACTTCAGGAAGATCGAGCTGGACGGCAACGACTACTTGACGCGCATGGAACTGACCAGCTCCACTGATAAGATCTATGCCGCCTTCGGCGGCGACGGCTGGTTGCTGGCTGACGAGGAAACGTGCACCTTCGTCAAGGCGCGCGTCTTCCCTCATTCGGTGAACTACTACTTCCGCAGCGGCAAGTTGGAGATGGACCATAACGCCTCGCTCCGCCGCCGCGCGGAGCGCGATCTGGGGGATGCAAAGGCAATCCAGCAGAGTATCGAGAACAACAAGGGATAGCCACGGAGGTTCGGCTACTCCAACCCGCTGGTCATACTGAAGTACCAGTACCAGACCAAGCTGGAGTTCTTGAACGACGAGGAAGCCATCGAATTGCTGCTGCAGGAGCGCAGCAACGGCCGCGAAGGCTGTTTCTGCCTCACCAGCAATCGCAAGGGCCTGCAGCCGATGCAGGCCCTGCGCCTGTACCGCGCCAAGGACGCCATCGAGAAGCTCTTCCATTCCTTGAAAGGCGAGATCGAAGTGGGTCCGCTGCGTGTGCGCCGGGACGACGCCGTCCACGGCGCCGTTCTGCTAACTTTCATCGCCCAGGTCTTCGTCTGCTTGACACGTATTCTCGTCAAGCCAGTGCAGCACATGGCCACAAAATTCATCGTTGCCGCATTGCAGAGTTTGACAGCAACCGTCGAATCGTTGATCGACGGACGCAAAAGGCGGGTCTATTCGAATTTCAACGCCATCAACACGGCCATTCTGGCCGATTTCCTGGCGGAAACATAGGTCGGGACCCCGAAAACGGGGACCTGCTATGAGAAAACGGGAGCCAACAGGCTCCTGTCAAATGACATATTCCGTTGGATTTCTAGGGGATCGCCTAGAAGATTCTCTCGGATCAGCCAGAGTTAGGTGTCAAAGTTAGGTTGATACCTGACTTCGACAGATGACCAATCAGAAAGGGATCTGGTGCAAAACTCTTTTCCGGCATTATGACGGGACTGATTTGATGTCTTGACTATATTTTATTGTGTTATCAATATAGATAACTGAGCCGTTCGCAAACATCTTTCCAAAGCTCACGAAGGCTTACGAATAGAGAGGCGGCTCCGAAATCAGAAAGAGGAGGTGGGTCCGTGTTTTCTTTTGGAGCAAGCAAACATGACCGCACCCAATGGAAGTACTATCGAGTACAGTATTAAAGGAGAGCCGAGAAAGCTAGGCGTAGGCAGAAGACAGTTGCGTGATTTCCGCAACACCCGGCGCATTCAAGCAGTCCAGCTGGCTGAGGAAGATGGCGCCCCGGCGGTCGCTCGATTGATCCGTTGCTGCACCCGATCCGTGCGAGACTGGCTCAATTCATGGCATCGCGGCGGCGGAGCCGCTCTGCGTGAGAAGGACCGTCGACCGAAGCATCCGTATCGCATACCGGAAGAGAAGATCGGAAACATCGTCCAGATCCGTGACCGGCAAGGATATGGTTGCGCCAAGATCGCCTTCGACGTCATGTGCTCGTCCAGCACGGCCCACAAGTATCTGAAGATCCACGGGCGGAATCATCAGACGGGGAAGAGACACCGTTATGGACATTTCGAACGCCAGCATTCCAACGCCCTCTGGCAGATGGATTATGCCATGCTGAGGAAGGACATCTGGGTCCTGCAGATAGTGGACGACCATTCCCGTTTCATCGTCGGCTCACGGGTCCTACGTTCTCCCGATGCCAAGGAGACGATGGCACTTCTGCAGGAATGCTTCTCCGATTTCGGGACGCCAGATCAGTTCCTTACAGACCATGGTTCTCAGTTCTACGCCGTCCGAGGCGGCGTCTGCGAATTCGACACATTCTGCATCGAGCATCTGGTCCAACATATCCTCGAATCGATAACGCATCCGCAGACGCTGGGAAAGACTGAGCAGCGTCACAACATGCTCAAGAATCACCTGTCGAGCAGAAGACTGGACGTAGAAGATGCGACCAACGCGGAGATCATCGACGCCGTGAAGGAATTCACCCACTGGCACAACTACGATAGCCCGCACGAAGGCTGGCTTGAATATCGCTTCGGCGACCTGGTCAAACGGAAGATGATCCACTTCATTCCGTTCCTTAGGTTCGTCAATCACAGGAGCTAAGAACAGGGGATGTCAATCTTGTTGCGAAGAAAGCTTGGAAACATCATCTCGAACAGAACACGCAAATATATATAACACATAATAGTACTGAGGATTGAAATAAGGGGGAAAACGACATAGTCCCACCTAATATAATCGTCGTTTCAGGAAGGAAGACGAAAGTAACCAGCATATTTCTCAATGATTTACTCCAAATTCTAAATAATCTGGATTATGAAGTCAAGTTGATTGCATTCTCCGATACTCCGAAAGATGTCGGAAATGCACCTTCAAGAATGAGCATAATTCTT
Organism: uncultured Methanomassiliicoccaceae archaeon; assembly: GCA_964500045.1. Lineage (GTDB taxonomy): Archaea > Thermoplasmatota > Thermoplasmata > Methanomassiliicoccales > UBA472 > CAZCNG01. The sequence goes on along the minus strand of CAZCNG010000190.1, from coordinate 1,144 downwards.
CAGTATCTCGTGATTCAACTGAAGACCATGAAGATGCTACTTGCCGACAAGAACGAAGGTTCCGGCAATTACGTTCTCTTCTTTATGTGCGAAAGAAATATTATCCCAATTCTCGCTTCGAAGATATTCGGCCATAGAAGGAGGATAATCGTAATGATGGGAGGATCTAGCAAGAAGATGGCTGAAATCGAATCGAGCATTTTCGCTAAGGTCAGTTCACTACTGGAAGAAGTATCTCTGACCGCTGCAGATGATGTGGTTGTATATTCAGGAATATTGATTGAGGAATGGGGGCTGCAGAAACATATCGATAAGATAACCATTGCTTCACAGCATGTTATTGACCTGACTCAATTCAAAATATTGACGCCGTTCATTGGACGCAAAAGACTTGTTGGATATGTGGGGCGCTTCAGCGAAGAAAAGGAACCGATTCTATTCTTTGAAGCTATGAAGCGCATCACTCAACTGCATGGTGATATCGAAGCGGTGATGATAGGAGATGGGGCACTCTTAGATGGAATAAGGCGCGAAAACGTTGCTCTGGGGGGTGGATGTCAAATCGAGATCTTGGGTTGGGTCAATCAAGATGAGTTGCCCTCATGGTATAATAAGATGGCCCTATTGGTTATTCCATCTAAAACGGAGGGGATGCCGTATGTCCTGCTTGAGGCCATGGCTTGCGGGACTCCAGTGCTTTCAGCCAAAGTGGGCGCAGTTCCTGATGTTATTTCAGATGGCAACACCGGATTCTTCATAAGCAGCACGACTGCCGAAGGCCTAGCAGATGAAATCCTGAACTGCCTATCCAATTCTCAACTTCCGCTAATCTCGAATAGGGCAAAGCTATTTGTTGAAGAAACATACAGCCTAAATGGCTCATCCCAGGCGTTTAGATCTCTATTTGAGCCTGCCTAACAATACAATGGAATTAGGACCGTGTTCCATCAAAACAGAGCAACCTGAAAATCCCCCTTATGCACACAACTGATTGAGGTTCATATCCTGACCTCGCCAGGATCATTTCCTGAGAATCGATGACTTTTCGTGATCCGACAGAATTTGCCACCTGATCCATGACCCCTGACTTTGATGACATGCTAAAATAGGCTCCCCGCCAATGGAACGTTTGGACCATACCCAA
>CAZCNG010000189.1:0-4290 GCA_964500045.1 uncultured Methanomassiliicoccaceae archaeon | reverse complement strand
GGTGGTTAATTTTCGATTGGCACTTTTGCTCAAAGTTCAGTTGGCGGTTACAACGATATTTAATCCGCCATACTCAATTACCAATTTTGATTGTGTTAATGGGCTCTGGAATGTAACATCCAGGCGTGGAAAATTGTTGTGAATATGTGACATCGCGGTATTCATCGCCTTCCTTTGAATAGGCGATGTCCAGAAGAATTCCGTGCGTGAACTCTATGGATATGGTGGATATCTTAAGGAAATTGCCCTGGAGGACATCCAGCACTGAACGCGGTCTCTTCAAGACCTATCTTCCCACCATCGATGAGATAGATTCTGCCGAGCAACAAGAGATCAGAACGCCCCATCTCCGCCTGAAACACCAGTTCGACGTCGTGGTTGGCCCGACCCAACAAATCAGAATCTCCAATCATCGAGTGGCGATGCACGATTCCAAATATGGCGATCGAAGGAGAAATCATCGTCATTCCGTGGATGAGCGTTCTCGACCCACTCTGCCCATGCTCCGATCTCTGGAAATTGACTGTTGAGTTTGGTGATCACTCATTCAACCGAACCGATATCGCTTTCAAATTAGGTTGCGCACGCCGTTCATCTGCACTTCGTAGACGCCCGTATCCGGTCGGAAGAAGACGGTGCGGCCCTTGATCCCGCCCATGTCCTCCCCTATCAGTGGAATGCCTTCCTTCTTGAGCGATTCCCGCGTCGCCTGCGCATTCTTCAACCCGATGTTGAGGGAATCATTGCTGATGAAGGAGAACATCTGTGCGCCCCCCGCCGCCTTGGCGCGAAGATTGGATTTGGTAGCGCCTTGCTCGACGAGCTCGTCCACCATGAGGAACACGGCCGTGTCGGCGTACTTGAAGGCGTTCCGTCGATCCAATCCTTCGTCATAACGGGGCAGCATGGCGTGCGCCAGACCGCCTATGCCTGCTTTTGCGTCGAAGATGGCGATGCCGATGCAGGACCCCAGGCCGATGCAACTTAGCGTCGAACCATCCACGCGGACGTAGTGCTCGGCCACGCCGACCACCGATCTGCGGACGCCTTCGGTGGTGTCCATCATTTCATGCGCCAGACCCATCTCTAACGCCATGGCGACACCCTTCTCACTCAATTCCGAACTTGGCCATCAGCAGTCTCTGCGATTCCGGGTCCGGTATGTATAGAATGAATCCGGGGAAGGAATGCGTCGCGTAGCGGAACGTGGTCTTGATCAACACTATGTACTCGTAATTCTCCGCAGCCAAGGACGCCGGGAACTGCAGGATGGCATGCAGCATGTCCACCGCCACGCCCGGGGGCGAAGGCAGCAGCGGTATGCCAATGAAATTGGATATTGCGCTCAGATACGCGGAGGTGCAGATGTTGCCGATCTCCGCCGCCGCTTCCTTGTCCATGTCGTCGATCAATCGGCCCTCGACCGGTTCGCGACCGAGGAGCAGGTCCGAGAGCTGCATCGTCATGTCCGAGGGCAGCACCATGAGGATATGCCCTTTCTGCGCGCCGTTCGCTTCAAAGTAAATGGCTACGACCTCTTCCTCCAGTCCTTCTCCGAAGGCCTGAGGGATGTGCTCCGCGCGGACGACGAGACAATCCGGTACGTCGATCAGGATGTCCTGGTGGGTCAGGTTGCTGAGGGCGGTGGAAGCGTGACTCGCTCCGATATTGCCGATCTCCTTCAGGGCATCGATCTTCATCTCATCGTAATAGTCGGCAGAGGACGCCATGCCCGCTGCCGCCATCGGCGGTGAGGCATCTCCGGACGGGCCAAGGCCTTCCGGACCGTTCTGGGATTCGTTGCAATTGGCCATCTGGGGCACCTTGATTATTCGAAATGCGGTTGAACGACTATTAATCCCCCATAACCGAATATCATGGGTGATAACCTCACTTCTTGCCGCTGACGCCGAATTTGGTGAGCACGGCCTGCTGAGAAGCGGCGTCTGGAAAGTAGAGGAACAGGCCGACGAAGGACTTCCCCTGCACATTGATGTCGGTGGTCATGAGGATCACCGACTCCGTGGGGAAGGTGATGCCATGGTCGAAGAGGGCGCTCACCTGGCCGATGCGGACCTCCGGCGGCGAGGGCAGCATGATGTTGTCCAGCAGCTTCGCCAGCGCGTTCAGATAGGCTGAAGCGCAGATGTTGCCCGCTTCCGCGACGGCTTCGCGGTCATCATCATCGAAGGCGTAGAGCGACTCCTTCTTCTTGCTCGACAGGACGCGCTCGCTGATGAGCATGGCCAGCTCGAAGGAGAAGAAGATGAGCATCTCGCCCTTCTCGGCGCCGGACGCTTCGAGGTGCACGGAAACAATGACCTCCTCGAGGTCGTCGAAGACGTGCATCGCCTCGTGGGGCGGACAGATGCGGCAGTCGGTGACGCTGATCAGCACATCCAAACCGATGAAGCCAGAGAGTGCGGAGGAAGCATGGCCTGCGCCCATGTTGCCTGCTTCGGACATGGCGTCCAGGAAGAGCTCGTCCTGGGTCGGGTCCATGCCCTCCATTCACTCCACCTTTTTCGATTCTGCTTCCGGACCATCCGGGCTGAGGATCTCCGGCTGGCTCAAACGGGCGAACGTCTCCGCCTGCGCTTCGGCGTCCACTCCGAACTTCTTGAAGGTGAGCGCACGAGTCGCCTTGTCCGGGAAGAAGCTGAAGTCGAAGACGCTGGAACCGTCCTGGCATTCGAACCGGGTCTCCACCCTTACGGGATAGTGGCTCATGGTCTCCGCCACCCAGGCGGGGACCGGATGTCCCTCCGCGATGCGGTCGACGATGACCGAGGGCGCCTCCGGCATGATCTCTATGCCGAGGAACTTGGTGATGGGGATGAGGTACTCGCGGATGCACATGTCGCCCATCTCCACCATGGCGTCCAGGTCGTCCTGTTCCAGTTCGCTGCGATCGCTGGTCTCCTTGCTGAACATGAGGTCGCTGACGTAGGCCCCGACCTTACCGGGGAAGACCATCAGGATGCGGCTCAGTTCGGCCGAATTGACGTCGATGCTGACGATCACCAGGCTGTCGCCGGTGCGGCCCATGTCCACCGACAGGACGGTCGCCGGCTCCACCGCACATTGCGTGCTGCGGGCCACGGTCATCTTCTTGGTGAGCTTGGAAAGGGCGGCGCAGGTATAGGTGGCGCCGACCTTGCCCAGTTCCTCCAACGCGTACATTTGCAGATCGTCGATGCTTTCGTCGGCGTTCACATGAATGCCCCCACGTCCAATATCATGGCCACCTTGCCATCGCCCAGGATGGTGGCCCCTGAGAACAGGCCCGTGCCGCGCAGGTCGCGGCCGACGTTCTTGACGACTATCTCCTGCTGTCCTATCAGTCGGGTCACCAAGAGACAGGCCCTTTGATCGTTCTTCTCGACGATGATGGCCGGGATATCCTTATGGGTGAGCGGGTCCCCGCCGAAATCCTCGTGCACGTTCAGCACCGGTAGGATCTCATCGCGCAGGCGGAACATGCCCTTGTCCGCCACCTCGTGGATGGAGGCGTAGGGCACGCGCACCGTCTCCCTCACATTCTCCAAGGGGATGGCATACTTCTCATTGTTGATCTCTACGAGCATGGCCCGGATGATGGACATGCTCGGCGGCAGGCGCAGGACCACTTTGGTGCCCTTGCCCTTCACGCTTTCCAGCTTGACGAATCCGCCCATGCCCTCGATCTTGGTGCGGACCACGTCCATGCCCACCCCGCGACCGGAGATGTCGGTGACCTTCTCCGCGGTGGAGAACCCCGGCATGAAGATGATGCTGAGGATGGACCGTTCATCCATGCGGGCCAATTCCTCTTCCGTGTACATCCCCTTCTCAATCGCCTTCTTCTTCACCCTTTCCACGTCGATGCCCTTGCCGTCATCCTCGATGGTGATGACGATGTTGCTCTGCTCCTGATAGGCGGAAAGGATGACGGTACCGCGCGCGTTCTTGCCGGCCGCCACGCGGTCCTCCTGCGGCTCTATGCCGTGATCGCAGGCGTTGCGCAGCAAATGCACCAAAGCGTCCCCGATCTCGTCCAGCAGACTGCGGTCAATTTCAATGTCGTTGCCGCGCATGGCAAAGTCGATCTCCTTGCCACTTTCCGAGGCCATGTCCCTCACCATGCGCGGGAAGCGCTTGAAGATGAAGTCGACCTGTACCATCCTGGTGCGCAGCACGATGTCCTGCAGCTCGCTCATCAGGCGCGCGTTGTTCTGCAAGATCTGCTTCAGCTCGCGGTTCTTCAGGTCCAGGGAGATCTGATTGATGCGAATATTATTGATCATGATC
>CAZCNG010000188.1:0-4309 GCA_964500045.1 uncultured Methanomassiliicoccaceae archaeon | reverse complement strand
TGATCTGGTCCTTCTTCAGGATCCAATAGTGGATCCTCCACAGCTTGCCCTTCTTCAGGTGCACTTCCTCCTGGGTGGTGGTGAGGAATCCTTCTTCCTCGAGCATGTAGAAGACGTCCCTATCTTCGGAAGTGAGGCGGTTGTCGATGACCTCGTCGTGGAAGCCGAAGAAGCTCATGAGGTACTCGGCGAGCTTCTTGATGTCGTCCTCGGACATGCCCTTCTTGCCCAATGAATTCTGCAGGGCGTGAATGACATCATCCATACTGACGACGGTCATGGGGTCTGACCCGAATCATCGTTAAGCGATATAAGATTCTCCATGCGTCTGTCCTCAATCCCCCTTCAAGACGTCTCGCTCCATGTCGAGAGGGGGCCGAGATAGGCACTATTCCGGCCTCATTCCTTTCTCATGAAGATGCCCACCAGAATAGCCACGAGGATAATGATGCCCACTACCCAGAATGTCCAAGAATAGTCTATCGCATTCGATCCGCTCACCACATCAATATTGTAGCCAGTGAACACCCACGCGGCTCTCATGACGCCATCCCCGTCGCCCCGCTGTATTTTGTTATCGACGACCAGGAAGTAGTGCCCCTTTTCATGGAAGACCTGGATGGCCGTTCCCTTCTCTGCTATGTCGATGACCGATCCGCTCGAGATCGCTTCATAGCTTTCGTTCTGCGAATATTTCTGGAAATTAGTGACGTTGAGCAGCAGTATGTTCCAATGACTGGCCTGTACATAATAGTCCAGCCTTGTCACGTTGCTGACGTAGGAAGAATCAGTATCGAAACCCGTCGAATTCCTCGTCCAGAACTCTGCTACTACACTATACCCATAGGGCTGGATGACGGCATTTCCCTGCCATTGGACGATATCCGCCTGGACTGATGGGATCATAGTCATCAAGAGCATAGGTAAAAGCATCGCCAGAGCAATGAGCTTCAGTTTCATGTCCGACCCATTCAACATCCTTCTATGATTAGATAATATTGAGCCCAGCCATAGCCGGCTTCAAGGCTTTGCCGCATGAGTTCATTGGTCGCTATCCTCCTTCTCAGGCACGGCGAAACGACCTTTCTTTCCCCAAAGAAGGGTATGGACATAATACTGCACTAAGAATAGAAATGCAATTGCTATGATTGCCAATGACTTCAGGGATTCAGCTCCCCATAATGTCAGGGCCATCATTACATTGAGGAATATGCATCCTATCCAGTACCAATACCGCACATAGCGGCGGAGGAACCACTGCTTCCAAGTTTCCCCCTCTGGAAGCTGAGGCTCCTCCTTCTGGTTTATGACTATCCGTCGCTTGCTGGCCACACTTCACCTGAAATGGCAGGCTACGAAGTGGCCATGGCCCTTGTCGACCAATTGCGGTTCGATCTCTTCGCAGATCGCCTCCCTGTGGCGGCAGCGAGTATGGAATCTGCATCCAGACGGGGGATGTGCCGGAGATGGCACATCCCCACTCAGCATGATGCGGTCCCTCTTGACCTGGGGGTCGGGGATGGGGATAACTGACAACAATGCCTCAGTATAAGGGTGGAGCACATGGTTGAAGAGGTCAGATTTGACCGCAGACTCCACTATCTTGCCCAGATACATGACATTGATGCGGTCGCACATGTACCTTACCGCACTCAGGTCGTGTGAGATGAAGAGGTAGGTGAGGTCCAGCTCTTTCTGAAGGTCATTGAGCATGTTAAGAATCTGCGCTTGCACAGAAACATCAAGGGCCGATGTCGGCTCATCGAGGACCACCAGGTCCGGATTGAGGGCTAGAGCTCTGGCTACTCCGATCCTCTGCCTCTGCCCCCCACTAAACTCGTGAGGATAGCGGTACATGTGCTCTGGGTTCAGGCCAACTTTCTCCAGTAGCATCGTGACCCTTTCGGTGGCTTTCTCCCCATGTGCCATGCCGTGCACGAGCAGAGGCTCCGCCACGATGTCCTTTATCAGCATCCTAGGGTCCAGTGAGGAGTAGGGATCCTGGAAGACGATCTGCATTTCTTTGCGCAGGCGGCGCATGGATTCAGCGTTCTTCACGTCCAGAGCGTTCTTTGACAACAGTTCTTTCATTTCCTGATGGACCGGGCTTTCCTTCTGATTGGCTTTCGGGTGCGCCTCAAAATAAGTCGCCTCAATATCCTCGAGTTCGAGGAGATGTTCTCGGGTTTTGGCCGGGGTCTTGTAATAGATGTGTCCAGAGGTCGGTTTGGTCAAGAGGAGCATGCAACGACCGGTGGTGGTCTTTCCACAGCCGCTTTCGCCCACCAATCCCACTGTCTCTCCCTTCTTTATGCCTATGTTGACGCCGTCGATCGCTCTCACAGTGGAATAGTGTTTCCTGATTAGCCCGCTCTTTCTTTGGAAGTGCTTCTTCAAACCTCGCGCCTCGATTAGATATTCTTCGGTCATTTCAGATCGACCTTCCTATAGAGGTGGCAGGCAACGAAGTGCTCTGGGCGGACCTCCTGCATCTGTGGCTTGATGGAATGGCAGAGTTCCATGGCGAATGGGCAGCGGGGATTGAACCTGCAACCATCTGGAGGACGGATCAGATTGGGCACATTGCCCTCGATCGTCTCCAGTCTTTCAGTCTCCGTGTTCATGCGCGGGATTGAATTCAGGAGGCCCTGCGAATAGGGATGCAAGGGTTCTCTGAAGATATCGTCGCGGCGCCCGACCTCGGCCATCGCACCGGCGTACATGACGCCTACGCGTTCGCAGGTCTCGGCCACCACGCCTAAGTTGTGGGTGATGAGCAGAATGGAAGTGCCCGTCTCATCCTGAAGCTCCTTCATTAGTTTGAGGATCTGGGCCTGAATAGTGACATCCAATGCGGTGGTCGGCTCATCAGCGATGAGCAAGTATGGCTTGCAGGAAAGTGCCATGGCGATCATGACCCTCTGCTGCATACCACCGCTCAGCTCATGCGGATACTGCTTGACCACTTGATCTGGGTCTGGAATACGCACCAAGCGCAGCATGCGGACCGCGCGGTCAGTGGCCTCGCTCCTCATCATCTTCCTATGGCTTCGGATGATGGGAATCCGCAATGACCAGCGCACTGAGCGGGAATCAGGATCCGCCTCCATTTTGATGAAATGCTTCCGATATGAATTGAGTTGCATCCTCTTGATGGAACGAAAGTGATAGCTCTCGAAGCTGGCGCTGCAATTGGGGCATATGGTAGGCTCACCAGCAATGTCCTGACCGCAGTTGCCGCACTTCCGCTCCCCTTTATCTGAAGGAAGCAGCTTTGTTCTCTTATAGGCCTTGAGGGCCTCCATCTCCGTAGCGATGCTGGCCAGGCAGGCCGTCGCAATCTCCTTCTTCTCATGTAATAGTATGATCTCGGATATTTGATCTCCAGCGGTGAATACTGGGTTGAGCGCAGACATGGGCTCCTGGAAGATCATACTGATGAATTTTCCGCAGATCTTCTGCATGTACTTCTTGTTCTTCTGGATCAGATCGTAATCTTCCAGCAAGACCCTCTTCTCCTCACGAGCCTGCTGCAGAGCTGCATCCTCCTCGGTCGCGCCGCCCTTGATCAGGTCGGCGATCTTGGCGTCCAGGACTGCCTTCTGTGCCTGGATCTCCTCGGGGATCAGGAAGTAGACGGAACCTCCCTCGATCTTGCCTGGAGGCATGGGCACAAGTTTCATCACGGTATTGGCGGTGACACTCTTGCCGCAGCCTGTCTCCCCCACCAGTCCGAACGTCTCTCCTTTGAGAATATTGAGGTTCACGCCGTCCAATGCCTTGACCTTGCCCGCAGGGGTGTAGAAGTTGACGTAGAGGTCCTCTATTTCGATCATTTTTTCGACCATATTTCTCACTTCCTCTCCCGCGGGTCCATTATGTCTCTGAGCGCGTCACCGAACAACGTGAAGCCCATGACGAAGATCAATATCATGGTTGCCGGGAATATGACCGTCCACCAGGGATTATAGTCGACCCCATTATAGACGACCGTACCTAAGAAGCGGCTTTGCCCATCGGAGATCATCTGACCCCATTCGGCTGTGCCTGCCACTGGTCCAAAGCCGATATAGCTCAATGCGGCGGCTGTGAGCACTACTGCCCCGATATCCATGGTTATGCTGACGAGGACCGGCCCAAGTGAGTTCGGGACGATGTGCTTCCATAGGATCCTGCTCTTCTTGGCGCCAACCGCCACGGCCGCCTCCACGTAGGTACGCTCGCGGACGCTGAGGACCAACGCTCGCACCAATCTGGTGTAACCTGGCCACCAGACTATGATCAGCGCCAGCATGATATTCTCTAAACC
>CAZCNG010000187.1:0-4318 GCA_964500045.1 uncultured Methanomassiliicoccaceae archaeon | reverse complement strand
ATGACCATGTCGGTGACTGGGAGATGACCCAGGTCATCCTCGATGCGAGCGGCAAACCGACCGCGGTCGGTTTCAGCCAGCATACCAGCGCCATGACCGCCACCTGGGACGTGGTCGAGAAGAACGGGGACCACTTCAAGACCTATGTGGCACTGGGAAGCCACGCCAACTACTTCCGTTATTTCCAGGGACTAACGGGCATGGCCAAGGATACGGTCCAGGGCAATGGCAAGGTACTGACGACCGCGAACTACAATGTCACCCTGATCAATGAAAAGGGTGCCGCACCGCTCTGGACCAACTTCGCCGGCCGCTGGGGCAACTGGGGCAGCGCCCAGGACGATTTCCTAGGACAACGCGGACCTGAGGGCCCCGGATTCCGCATGGCCAGTGGAGTCTTTTACTACAACGGTTTCAGCCTGCAGGGCAGCGTTTCGACGCAGAATCCAAACATGTTCTACGCGGACATGTACTTCTATTACCAGTGGTACATCTACATCGCTCTCTTCATCATCCCCGTGGTGCTGTTCATCTTCCGGGTCAGGAAGAAGAAGCGTAAGGGCGAGCTGAAGAAGCCATACCTGCACCTGATCGACATCAAAGGCGCGGATATGCGCAGTATCGGTAACATTCTGGCGATCCTAGGCATCGCCCTAGGCATCATCTCTGCGTTCTTCCCCTACTACCTAGCTCAGGCCAACGTGCAAGGCCTAGGGTTCAGCACGGAACAATATCAAGACATAGTGGTGGTGAGCGGTTCCACTGGAGTTCAGATCAATTCCTTGGACCCGGAGATGGGATTGACGCAATTGGCCTCGTTCCCCGTGCCCTTCGGTATCCTGATCACGCTAACCATCTTGACATTCCTGGTCGGCCTCATTGCGGTCAATCAGGCCAAGGCCGGGCGCAAGTACCTGTGGAGGGGCTTCAAGTTCATCCTGCCGATGGTCATCACAATAGTCCTGATCGTCGCCTTGAAGGGCGTGGTGCCATCCTTCGCGCCGGGACCAGGGGTCGATGCAACGCAACAGGTCGTCAACTCCATGGCCGCTTCGCCCTTCGGGGGGAACACACGGATATTCATGGCAGACTTCGGAAGCACCATCGATTTCCGCTGGAGCCTGGGCATCGGAGCCTACCTGATGATAGTCGCTGCTGTCTTGATGTTCCTAGGCGGCTTCCTACAATTCTTCCACAAAGAGAAGCCGAAGATGGATCAGAACCCCCAGTTCCAGCCTTACCAACAGCCTTACCAACAGCAGTACCAGCAACCGCCGCAACAGCAGTACCAGCCCGGCCCGGGACAGGGATACCAGCCCCCGCAGAACCCACCCCAGTATCCAGGACCGGGGCAGCGCCCTCCTTCGCCCTGAGGAATTCCAGGGCTAGTTGGATGTAACATCCAACTTAAATATCACCGAGACGTTCGGTGAGCCACATGCGCGCGGCGCTGATGCGAGGACCGGGCGACCTCCGCCTGGAAGAGGTTCCAGATCCGGAGTTGGAGAAAGGAGGGGCGATCATCGAGGTGGTAGCCTCCACCCTCTGTGGCACCGATTTCAAGATGCTACAGGCCGGGCACCGGGATCTACGCTATCCCCGCGTGCCAGGCCATGAGTTCGTCGGCCTCATCAGAGAGATAGACGGACATTCTGAATTCATCGAGGGCGACCTGGTGCAGGTCTGGCCCGGAGTACCTTGTGGTACCTGTCCCGACTGCCGTCGGGGCAACGACCACCTCTGCCCATCCATAGGCATCATGGGCTTCAACCGCGACGGCGGCATGGCCGAGCTGGTCTCGGTGCCTGCCGCGACCATGCACTGCGGCGTATTCCAGGTGCGCAGCATGAGCCCACATGTGGCCACGCTCGCAGAGCCGCTGGCCTGCTGCATCAACGGTCAGGAGAACACACCGGTGCGACGCGGCGACACCGTGCTCATCATGGGCGGCGGGCCGATAGGCGCCATGCATGGACTGCTGGCCGCCCGGAACGGCGCGGCCCGCATCCTCATCACAGAACACCTTCCAGACCGCATAGCGCTGCTTGAAAAGAAGGTGGCGGACCGGGTCATCGACCATGGCCACGAGGACATCGGAAAGGCGGTCCAGGAGGAAACGGGAGGCCGCGGCGCCGACGTCATCTTCCTGGCCACGCCAGAGGTCCGGGTCGACAGCATGGTGCTGGGGCTGCTGGCTCCGCGCGGGCGCCTGTCCATCTTCTCGGGGCCGAAGAAGGACGATCAGGAAGTGCCCATGGATCTAAAGGCGGTTCACTATCATGAGTTCGCCGTGGCTGGCTCCTACGGCTGCGCCAGCCGGCACAACGCCGAAGCGCTGGAGCTGCTGCGGTCCGGGGATATCGACGCCACCTGGCTGATAACCCATCGCCTGCCACTGCACGAGGTGCAGGAAGCATTCCGCCTGGCGGGAGAAAGAAAGGGAATGAAGATCACGCTGGATATTTAGGAGGGAGAAACATGGAAGAGAAGCTAAAGTACTTCGGAAGCAGGGTCGACGCGCTCATCAAGAAGAAGGACATCACTCGCCAGGAAGCTCATGAGATGTTCCGCCAGCTGCTGCTCAATGAACAGCCGGAGTTGCAGCAGGGCGCGTTCCTGGCGGCGCTCACGGCCAAGGGTGCCACGCCTGAAGAGCTCGCCGGCAGCTGGGAAGCGATCTACGACATAGATACGGTGAAGGTCAAGATCGATGTGCCGGGGCCGCTGGTCGACAACTGCGGCACGGGCATGGATACTATCAAGACCTTCAACATCAGCACCGCCGCCTCGATCATCGCCGCCGCTGATGGCATTTACATGGCCAAGCACGGCGCCAGGGCGATCACCTCACGCTGTGGCACCGTGGACATCGTAGAGGCGCTGGGCGTCGACGTGGAATGCGACGCCAATGTGGTCAAGAGGAGCATCGAGAGGGCCGGCATCGGCATGTTCAACGGCATGTCGCCGAAGACGCACCCTCAGGCGCTGTACCGCATCCTCTCCCAGATCCGCTTCGGCACCGTCCTCAACATCGCAGCGTCCCTCGCCAACCCCGCCATGCCCACCTACGGGGTGCGGGGCGTCTACTCCCGAGAAATGATATTGCCCACCGTCCGCACCATGAAGGAGATCGGCTACAAGCGGGCGTTCGTCGTGCACGGCCTGGACGCCAACGGCCTGCGTGGACTGGACGAGCTGTCGACCATCGGCGCCACCTACGGAGCGGAGCTGCATGCCGACGGCAGCATCACCGAAATGAAGATCGACTACGCCGATCTGGGCATCCGCAGGGGCGATGAAAAGGAGATCCTGTGCCACCTGGACAAGGACAAGGAGGCGCTGCTCATGCTGCGCCTATTGACCGGAGAGGACCGTGGCCCGAGGCGGGACATCGTCTGCCTCAATGCAGCACCCGCATTCTACATCACCGGTAGGGCCAAGAGCCTGCGCGATGGCTACGAGATGGCGGAAGGAATACTCGAAAGGGGTCAAGGCATCACCAAGTTGAAGGAATGGGTCCACTGGCAGAACGCCGAGCCGGAGCCGAAGATAGAGCTACTGGAGAAGATGATGGAGAGGGCGGCCGCCCTCCCCTAAGGACTCCCTTAAAAGAGGATTATTGGAGGGCTGAGCCGGGCTCAGCCTTCCTCAGTATCTTCCTTCGGTCCGAGCCCGGATTCCTTGGCGTGGCTCTCCCAGGCTTTGAGGATCGTCTCACGGTTCTCGCGGCGGTACTTGTAGAGGTCGGTGTCCTCCGCCGCGGTCAGGACCACGGTGTACACCTGCGCCTTGCCCTCGAGATCGACCACGGATTCCTTGGAGGAGGCGATGATCTTCTCGATCATGCCCTCCGCAAAGGCCAGATCCTCCTTGGTGACGTTGAAGGGGAATTTGTACATGAAGACGTGGATCTCTTTGTAGGTGTCAAAGAAGTAGGAATCCTCGGCCGTATCCAGCAATGTGAGGAAACGCTCCTTATCCTTGCGCTTGGCTGAGCGTGCCCTGATCTCCTCGTTGAAGGCCATGCCGATGCCGACGGCCGCGGTCTTCCTCCCCAGAATATTCCACCACATGGGACGCAGCAATCGTTCTGACGCTCTTAAGAATTCCGCATCGTAGCAGAGGTGCATGATAATGTTTATCATGACGGGGGAGGTTTCCTCGGCGATGACCTACTACTCCGACCTGCCGCACCAGGCACGCCGCGTTTCCTCCTCGCTCAGCGAGTGGCGGCTCAACGCGTCCTGGCAAGAGAAGACGGCGTACGCCTTCCTTTTCGCGCTGCTCACCGCCATGGCGGCGCAGGTCCGCTTCCTCC
>CAZCNG010000186.1:0-4360 GCA_964500045.1 uncultured Methanomassiliicoccaceae archaeon | reverse complement strand
GTCAGGATGTCCCCGTACAGATTGGGGAGGATGATGACCTTGAACTCCCTGCGGCGGTAGGGATCGATCAGCTTAGCGGTCATGATGTCGATGAACCAGTCGTCCATCGTTATCTCCGGATACTCCTTGGAGATCTTCTCGGCGATGGACAGGAACTTGCCGTCGGTCGTCTTGACGACGTTGGCCTTGGTGACGATGGACACCTTCCTGATGCCGTTCTTCCGCGCGTACTCGAAGCCCAGGCGGATGATCCTCTCGCAGCCCTGCGTGGTGGCCACGCAGAAATCGAAGGCCAGGTCATCGTCCACATTGATGCCCTTGCTGCCGAGGACGTAGCTGCCCTCGGTGTTCTCCCTGAAGAAGATCCAGTCGATGCCGTCCTGCGGCACCTTCACTGGACGCACGTTGGCGAAGAGGTCCAGCTCGCGGCGCATGGCGACGTTCGCACTTTCGATGTTCGGCCACTGGTCACCCTTCTTGGGAGTGGTGGTCGGCCCCTTGAGGATGACGTCGCAGGTCCGCAGCTGCGGCAGCACGTCGTCCGGGATGGCCTTCAGGGCGGCGGCCCTCTTCTCGATCGTCAGACCGGTGATCTCGACCAGCTCGAACTGGCCGTTGGCGATCTCCCTGCGCAGGAGGTGCTCCAGCACGCGGCGGGCCTCGGTGCAGATGAACGGTCCGATGCCGTCCCCGCCCACGATGCCTACGCGCACCTTCTCCAGTTTGGCGAAATCCACCCAGTCCTGGCCGGAGCGCATCTGCTCGACGCGCTTCATCTGATCCAGTACCAGCTTCTCGAAATGGGCCTTGGCCTTCTCCACCGCGTTCTGATCCGCCATGACAATGACCAGACCTGCACCGGCAAGGCAGTATATTAAAACAGAGAAAAAGGGGTAAAAGGTTTTGTCTGGAGGTCTACTTCTTGGGCTTGCGTATCAGGGCCAATCCCGCCACGACCACCGCGATGCCGAGCACGGCGATGATCGCCAAATACAGGGGCTGGTCATTGCCGCTGGTGGGCTTCTCCCCCAGGATGACGGCGGAGACCTGGTCGGAGGCGCTCCCGTCCCCTAGGGGATTGACCGCTTTGACGGTGTAGTAGTAGGTGTTGCCGGCGCTGGCGCTGGCGTCCACGTACTGCAGGGTATGGACCGTCGCGAGCGGCTGGCCCACATAGATGCCTGGCGAGGTGGTGCGATACACCTTGTAGGCCGAGATGGCGGCCGCGCCATCCCCGGCAGGCGCCTGCCAGCTCAGGGTGACCTTGTTGTCGGCCACGATTATCCCGAGCGCAATGGGACTGTCGGGAGAGGCCACTGCCTTGACCTGGACGGCACCGCTGCGCGGCATCTCCTGACCTGCGACGAGGGCGGCGACGCTGTAGTTGTACAGCACTCCGGGCTGTACTTTCTCATCGGCGTACTGCAGGGCAGCGGTGGTGGCCACGGCCACCGCGGCGGTGCTGCCGGCCTGCCGGTAGATATGATAGCCATCGATCGTCCCGGTGGGGGCGGACCAGCTGAGGACCACCCGCTGGTTGCCCGGCGTCACCAGGAGGCTGCTGGGAACGGCCGAGGCCAGGCGCACCGCTTCGGCGGGCACGTAGGCCTTGTTGGATTTCTGGGAGTGGAGGACCAATCCCTGCATGGAGTAGCTGAGGCCGTTGATCTTGGCGATGTCGGTGCTCAGGGGGAAGCGCGCGATCTCGGCGCCTGCCTTCTGCACCACCAATGCTTTGTTCCAGGGGTCGGAGGCGTTGATGCTGGTCGTCGCTCCGATGGTGGCGAAGGCGGAGACCGCCTCCACGTAGAGATTAGCATTGGCTCCGGCCAGGCTCAGTCCCAGGGCCGATTCCACGATCCTCGCCAGTTCGGTGGAGTCGAAGAATCCCACCGGACGGGAAGGGCCGTAGCTGTACAGGGTGACATCCTCGCCGGTGTGCCCGTGCGTCGTCCAGCCGATATAGGCGCGGCTGGAGATCATCGGGCCAAGCAGATAGTCCATGCCGGAGATCTTGGCGGTGGTGTTGTACTCGGTCTGTATCTTCAAAATTTCCGCGTCCGTGAGGTTCATTCCATAGTTGTTGATGACCGTCTGCCGGATGGTGGCAGCGCTGTCGTTCCAGGCGATCAAGGAGATCATGCCGAAACCGGTGATCTTCGCTCCCTTGAGCGGGGGGATGACCCAGCTGAGGGGCATCTTCGAGTAGGTGGCATCGGAGGCGCTGTTGCCGATGGTCATGCCGCCGTTGCCGTGGTCGGTGAAGGCCAGGATAAGGGTCCTGCCCTCGACCTGGGCGAAGTCCTTGGCGACCTTGACGGCGCTGTCGAAGGCCAGCATCTCGCTGATGACGCCGACCGGATCGTTGGCGTGCGAGGACCAGTCGACCTGGCTACCCTCGACCATGAGCACGAATCCGTTGGGGTTGCGGGAGAGGACCTCGATGGCGACCTCGGTCATCTCGGCCAGGGAAGGCTCGTTGGAGAACTGGGGCAGCGAGCGGTCGAAGTCGTGCGCCATGGACGTCGCCGCGAAGGCGCCGTAGAGCTTGGCGGCCGAGGTGTTGGCCAACATCTGCTCTCTCGTTTCTACGAAGGTGTAGCCCTGCTGCTGCAGGACGGTCACGAGGTTCTCGCCGTCGCGGCGTTCGCCGCCCAGCGCGGTGGGCAGGAGATAGGTCTTGCCGCCGCCGAGGATCACATCGAAGTCGCCGTAGACCTGCTGCTCGGCGATCTCGGTGTAGTTGCCGCGGTCATGCCAGTGGGCGCTGAACGCCGCAGGCGTGGCGTGCTGGATCTGCGAGGTGGCGATCATGCCGATGGACTTGCCGCTCAGCTTGGCCGCCTCCATGAGGTTGGCGATGGGCTTGTAGGCGTCCGCGGCGCTGGGCACCGCCACGCCCGGAATGGTCACGGGGCCGGGCAGGATGCCCAGGTACTTGTCGCTGGTCTTGTACCCGGTGGCGAAGGCCGTGGCCGCCGGGGCAGAGTCCACTATGATGGACTCGGCTCCGAAGGTGCTGACCAGGCCAGTCGGCATCTCGTCCAGGGCCAAGGAGGCGTTGCTGTACCACCTGGCTAGTGTGTAGTGCGCGGCGCTCGCTCCGTCCGGGATCATGACGATGGCGTTCTTGGCGGTGTTGCTGGCATAGGCGCTGCCGGTGCCGCTCATGGGGATCAGGAGGGCGGGCATCAGGATTGCCAGCGTCACGATCAACGCGAGCAATGCGGCCCCCTTCTTGCGGGAATTGTGGTGCTCTTCTCCTTTCACAGAAACGACCTCCTTAGAGATCAAGGAGACCATGCACGGACATTGCCCATATGTCTTCCAGAAGGAGAATATTTACCGACGGTGGAGGTACTGGCTCCGGTTACTGTCTTCTTGAGTAATGATGGCACATATCGGTCCATACCTGCTCATGCCCCATGGGCCCCTTCGCCGCACCCTATCCGCAGGTCAGGTCCTCTGGGCAGTCTCCGACAATTCCAGCAAGCGGCGATACTGCCAATCCCGCTCCTTCGCTATGTTCACCTGTGCGTTCTTCGGATCGGCGGCCCAAACGGCCTTGGCCGCGTACCAGGCGGCGGCGATGGAGTGGGTGGGCACGTGGGCGGTGGCCATCGCCTGACCAGCGGCCCGGGCGGCGAAGCGGGCCGGGCTCTCCTCATCGGCATCGCGCGCGACCGCGTGCGACGAGAGCGAGAATCCGCGCACATCGCTCATGTGAAACGCGCCTGTACTTGCCCACTTTCGGGCCTCTTCGATGGCCTGGCGCGGCCGGTCCTCTCCAGGATATTTCTCCTCAAAATAGGGCAGCACGCGCTCGGCGCAATCGGCGGCCCAGAGCGCCAGCGTCCTGTGGTCGCTCCTTCGCGCGAGCTTTTCGATGGCCTTCGCCTTGTCCACATCAATGAAGATTGCTTTCCTCGTTTGCATGCAGTTGCATATGCATATGCGTCTGGCCCATGTCAAGTTTGCGTAGAGCGGAAGGCGATGCCTAGCGTCCGTACATCGCCATGGTCTCGCCGGTCTGCAGGATGTGGCCTTCCATGGCGCTGCGCAACTCGTCCGCTGTCGCCCCCGGCTCCAGTTCCAACGACGCATCCAGCACCAGCACTTTGACGTAATAGCGATGGGGCTTCCCCGGTGGCGGGCAGGGGCCGTCATAGCCGATGCCGCGCCCGCTGTTCGACCCCTGCATGGAATGGAACGGTATCTCGGTATTGCGCGCCTTGGGGAACTCGGCCGGTATCTCGGAGACCACTGGCATGTTCCAGAGGACCCAATGCACCCAGGTCCCGCGCGGCGCATCGGGGTCGTCCATGATCAAAGCCATCGAGGTACCCCTCGCTCCTTCGAT
>CAZCNG010000185.1:0-4395 GCA_964500045.1 uncultured Methanomassiliicoccaceae archaeon | reverse complement strand
ACGATGTCAACATCGACAAGCTCATCGAGATCATCCAGACCTACATCCCGACGCCAAAGCACGACGAGAACAAACCTGCTCGTCTGTTCGTGGCGCGTTCCTTCGACGTTAACCAGCCCGGATCCGACGTGGCCGAGCTGAAGGGCGGCGTACTCGGAGGCAGTCTCATGTCCGGCACCCTACAAGTGGGCGACGAGATCGAGATACTACCGGGTCGCAAGGTCGAACTTCCTAACAACAAGATCACCTGGGAAACGATCACCACCAAGATCGAGTCCCTGCAGGCAGGCGGCGAGACGCTGGACGGCGTGGTCCCGGGCGGCCTCATCGCCATCGGCACCAAGCTGGACCCGTCCATGACCAAGTCGGACGGACTCACTGGTCGCGTCGTCGGCAAGCCTGGAACCCTGCCCCCGGTGCTGCAGAAGATGATCATGAGCACCCACCTGCTCGACCGCGTCGTCGGCACCGCTGACGATCTTGCGGTGGAAGCGATCAAGACCAACGAGCCTCTCATGCTGAGCGTCGGCACCGCTACCACCGTGGGCGTGGTCAGCAGCGCGCGCAGCGGCGATGCCGAGGTCGTGCTCAAGATACCGGTGTGCGCCGAGAAGAACCAGAGGGTCGCCATCTCCCGGAAGATCTCCGGCAAGTGGCGCCTGATCGGTTACGGCATCATCAAGTGAGGACGCATGCGCAAGGTCATTCTCGACACAAACGCCTTACTGATGCCTTTTCAATTTTCTATGAACCTCGATGCCGAGGTGCGCGCACTTTTAGGCGACTTCCAAGGCTACGTGCCGGGTCCTGTGCTCGGTGAGTTGCGCCGATGCACGGACAAGCACGCCAAGGCCGCCATGGCGCTGGCACGCAAGTACACGCTCTATGAAACATCCATCCAAGGGGACGCCGGCATCATCGTGGCGGCCAAGGACCTGCAGGCCACGGTGGTAACCAACGACGAGCGCCTGCGCGCAAGATTGCGCAAGGAAGGCATCCAATGCGTTTCGCTGCGCTCGCGCAAGCGCCTGCATTTTGAAGACGACATCTGAATCGATTCAGATCAACGGCCGCGGCGGGTCTTCCGTCCCTTCTTTGAAGTCCTTCATCTGCGAAAGCCTTGCTTCTAGGATGGCTTCGCCTTCGTCGCTGACGGCGTAGATCGGCACCTTGCTGCCGACGCGGCGGCAATTGCCGTCTCCGGTCTGACGGACGTATTTAGAGGCGCAGGCAGTGATGATGTCGGCATTCTTGAACAGCGCGGCCACGTCCTTTTCCTTCAGACCGGTGGTGTGCACCGCGAAGATCACTGCCCTCTCGCCGAGCATGTTCCGGATGACTTGGGCGTCCTCCGCGCTTGCGATGCTAATGCCGATGCGGTCGAAGCCCATCTGCTTGGCCATGAGCGCCCCGGCCACCTGGTCGATCTTGGCGGTCTTGGGATCCAGTACCATGTCGCGGCCGATGCCGTCGATGATCTCCTCGATCGGCGAGGTCTCCATTATTCCGGATACGCGGCCGCCGATGCCCTGTGCCAATGTCGGATCGGTCACCAGCACGGTGCCCGCGCCCTCGCACACGATGACGACGCAGTCGAGCAGCCCCTTGCTCAGGGCCATGCCCATCAATTCGCTCACGCCGAAGGAGAGAAAATCCTTCATGCGCAATCTCCGCTCTGGTGTGCACATGCCGAAATCGCGGATGCGGAACTCCATGTTCTCGCGGACGATCTCCTTGGTGATGCGTTCGATGCCGCGGTGCTTGAAGAAGAGCGGGCAGTAGGTCACTTCTGGCTCGCCGACCTCGACGACCTGGCCGTCCTCGATCACGACGCGCGCCTTGCCCAACGCTTCCATGACATGTCTGCCCATCTGCTAGCCTTCTCAGCTGGGGAATCGACCCTCTGACCAAAAGCCTATAGGTCGTACCGCGAGCAATATCTGGGGGATATTTCCCCCAAGCCCCATGATTTCTTCTGGGAGGGGGCAATCTTGCCGGCGTGGCGCATTGCTACCCAGAAAATAGTTAATACCGCCTTTGGCGATGACCACAGCAACCCGAGGTGGGGGCGATGATCGACGAGAGTGAGGAGAAATTCATCCTAGCCCTAAGGCGGATCGCGCTGATGGGCGGCATGCATGACTACGTGATCATATCATCGCGCGAACTCGGCGAAGTGCTGCGCATGAGCCAGCAGAGCGCATCGAAGCGCATCCTGGAGCTTTTGGACGCCGGTCTCATCATGCGCGACCTGGGGGCACGTCGGCAGAGGATCAAGATGACCGAGAAGGGCGTGGATCTCCTTCGTCAAGAGTACACTGAATATCAGCGTATTTTTGAAATGAGAGATGAGATCGTCGTCAAGGGCGTCATCATCACCGGCATGGGCGAGGGACAGTACTACGTCACTCAGCCAGGCTACATGGAGCAGTTCACCGAGAAGCTCGGCTTCACTCCGTACGAAGGCACCCTGAACGTGAAGGTGCTCCCGTCGGAGATGCACAAGCTGGAGACGGTGCGCAAGGCCAAGAACATCCGCATCGGCGGCTTCGAAAGGAACGGCCGGACGTTCGGTGATGTGGAGGCGCACAAGGCCACCATCCAGAACATCGAGTGCGCCGTCGTCATCCCGACCCGCTCGCACTATGACGACGTGCTGGAGATCATCTGCAAGTTCCATCTGCGCAGGACGCTCGGTCTGAAGGACAACGACCAGGTCGAGGTCCGCATCTCGCTGGTGTGATCACTTCCTGCCAAGGTGGTCCAGCACCGATTCGAAGACGACGCGGCCGTCGCCCCGCGAGTGCGGGTTGGCGTCCGACCTCGTGAAATCGGGATGCGTGAAGCGGGTGAAGACCCGTTCCGGGTGTGGCATCAGACCCATGACGTTGCCGATGGGGTTGCAGATACCAGCGATGTGGTCCAGCGAACCGTTCGGACACCACGGGTAGCCGGCGTACTCGCCTTTGTCATCCACGTAGCGGAACACGATCTGGTCGTTCTCGATCAGCTTATCGAGCATGCCCTCGTCGCGCAGCATCAATTTGCCTTCGGCGTGGGCGCAGGGGAACAGCGAGATGCCGTTCTTCTTCATCTTGGAGGTGAAGATGCACTTGCCGCGGTTCTCCATCTTGAGGAGCGTGGGCGTGCACTCGAAGCGGCCGGAATCGTTGGTATAAAGAGCCGCCTCCGGCGTCTCCGTCATGATGCCGTCCAGCGCGGGCAGCAGTCCCAACTCCACGAGTATCTGGAACCCGTTGCAGATGCCGATGACCGGTTTCTCCTTCTCGACGAATTTGCGCACCTTCGGCCCGAGACCGCTCTTCAAACGAGCGGCGAAGATGGCGCCGGCGCGGACGTAGTCGCCCGCAGAGAATCCGCCCGGGAAAGCCAGTACGTCGTAATCTTCCAGCGATCGTTGGTAGATGGCCGGGCTCTGGCCCAGCAGCTGCTTGATGTGCACCTTCTCCGGCGTGGCGCCCAGCTCCTTGAACGCCCAGAAGGTCTCGTCCTCGCAATTGGTGCCTTCGATCCTCAGGACGCAGACGCGGATATCCTCGACCTTCATTTCTTCACCCCATCAATTCCCACAAGGGGGAGCTCCAGGTCTTCCTCAGCTCGTCGACCTTCAGGCAGAAGAGCTCGTCGCCGTCGCAGATCTTGAGCTCCTTGCCGCCTACGAGGCCCAGCCGGGCGCAGGGGACGTGCATGCGGCGCACGAACTCCTGTTCGCGATCGGCGGACACTTCTACCAACCAGCGTGTGTTGGATTCGGAGAATAGCTTGATGGTCGCGGGCATGGTGCCCATTCCGACCAGGTCCAATGCCATGCCAACGTCGCCGCCGATGCACATCTCCGCCGCGGCCGTGGCCAAGCCACCATCGGATAGGTCGTGACAGGAGCGGACCAGTTCCGCGTCCATGGCGCCCAGGAGCTCGTCCTGGCAAGCCCGCAGCAATTGGCAATCGACCTCCGGCACCACGCCACCCGTGCCGCCGAAGTTGCGGAAGAGCGCCGAGCCGCCCATCTCCCTCTTCGTGCTGCCGACGAGGTAGATCGGATTTCCCTCCTGCTTGAGGTCGGTCGTGATCGCCTTGGCGACATCGGAGATGATGCCCACGCCCATCACCGTGGCGGTCGGCAGGCAGGCGCCGCTTGAGTTCTCGTTGTAAAGGGATACGTTACCGGACGGTATGGCGAGGTCCATGGCCTTGACGACGTCGCTCAGTCCCGCCAGCGCCTCCTTGAACTCCCAGAGCCGCTCCGGCTTTTCGGGGTTGCCGAAGTTCAGGCAGTCGGTGAGGGAGTGCGGCCTTGCGCCGCTGGCAATGATATTGCGGCAGACCTCGTCCACCGAGGCCATGCCACCGCGGTACGGGTCCAGGGAAGTGAAC
>CAZCNG010000184.1:0-4498 GCA_964500045.1 uncultured Methanomassiliicoccaceae archaeon | reverse complement strand
GGAGGTCCATGCGGGGCCATTCGGGACTGGATATTTGTTTATGTCGCTGCTATGGTCCTGCAAGCAATACCGTGGAACGGGAGCTGCTGGCCAGGCAAGGTCCGCAAGTCTGACTCAGAGTCAGCGCGCGGAGTCGGATGGAATGCAGCAAGGAACTCTATTTCCTGGGCAGGGCGACCTGCAAGCCGTGCAATCGAAAGGGGTCCTGGCAGCTGATGACGGAACGACTCTCTGTTCTCTCGCGAACTCATTCTAAGGGCATCCACTGGTCCTGGATCGATTCTTGTTGATTCGGTCCTGGAGGTGCTCGTGTGCCTCAGGGCGGCCCTGCAACCACCTAGGCGTCGATGGTCCACATGCAATGGAAATGCATGGGCCATTGCGAGTCATTAAGATATCCTCCAAACAATAGTGAAATCTGCCTGTAATGTTGGAACATGGCTGAGTGGGGTGTTTCTATGCAAGAGAAGATGAGGAGAGTAGTGCAACCAACGATCATTGTGATGATACTGTTGCTTGGCGGATCGTTCATCGTGGCCCCAGAGACGGTGGTCGCCGATCAATTGGGTGACTATACCTATACCGTAAGCGGGGGTTATGCCACCATTACCAAGTACACTGGCCTGGGCGGAGCGGTCACGATCCCGCGCACCTTGTTGTCGTATCCCGTGGTTACCATCGGGGTCCAGGCATTCTATGCTCTTAACTCCGTGATCTCGGTGACGATACCTAACAGCGTCACCACCATCGATAACTCGGCGTTCAGCTATTGTCAAAAACTGGTCTCGGTGACGATACCTAGCAGTGTGACCACCATCGGAATAAGTGCGTTCTACATGTGCAATGATCTGACCTCCATCACCATTCCCAACGGCGTCACGTACATCGCTAACGGAGCGTTCTATTATTGCAGCTCTCTTACCTCCATAACGATACCGAACAGCGTCACGACCATCAATAATGGTGCGTTCACGTTCTGCACCGCCCTGACCTCCGTGACCATCGGCAGCGGCGTCACCTCCATCGGGGACAACGCGTTCAGCTCGTGCTCCGCCCTGACCTCATTGACGATACCCAGTGGCGTCACCTCGATAGGGATACGGAGCTTCGCCTATACCACTCACTTGACCTCCATATCATTTCTAGGGCTCGTCCATCCCACCTCGGTAGGTGCGAATTGGATCAATTATTCAGGAGAGGGATTGACCGGCCACGCCTATGCTGCCTCGAACTTCCCCGCACCAGGAGGCAATTTCGAAGGATTGACGATGGGCACGATAATTCCCGCGGTCCCGAGCATTCCCACCCATTTCTCTGCGGTTGCAGGCAATAGATCGGTGGTCCTGTCCTGGGGCGCCCCCGCCGATGGCGGCACACCGATCACTAATTACAAACTATACCGTTCCTTGACCTACGGCGGCAGCTACTCTCTGATCAACTCACCTTCCGCTACGACCTACAACAACACTGGCTTGACCAACGGTCAGGTCTATTGGTACAAGGTCGCCGCCGTCAACGCCGTCGGAGAAGGCAGGCAATCCGAATCTGCCGCGGGCACTCCCTTCACGGTGCCTGATGCTCCAACGGGGGTGACGGCCACTCCCGGCAATGGTCAAGTGACCTTGTCCTGGGATGCTCCCTTCGATGGTGGCAGGGATATCACTCTCTACCATGTCTACCGCGTTAATGGCCGGGTCCCATCCCTCATCGCGTCACCGACCGGAACGACCTACATCGACATCGACAAGACCAATGGCTACCGATATTCGTATATCGTCAGTGCGGTCAGCAGCGCTGGAGAAGGGGCCGATTCTGACCTCGTCTCGGCCATACCATTTACCCTGCCTAGTGCCCCGAGCGGGCTCGTAGCCACCCCGGGCGACGGTCGAGTGACCTTGTCCTGGACCGCGCCCAACGACAATGGGCGGATCATAGACTACTACGTGGTCTTCCAGAACGGCGTGCCACTAGCAGTCCATCCTACGGCACTGACCACCATCATCACTGGTCTGAGCAATGGAACGGGTTACTCCTTCACCGTGGCAGCGCATAACCTGGCTGGCAACGGCGCATCGTCCAGCGCCGCAGCGGCGACGCCCTTCGGCCTGCCTGGTGCCCCGAGCGGGCTCGTGGCCGCGGCCGGCAACACCAATGTCACCCTGAACTGGACCGCACCCTTCAATGGGGGCCGGGATATCGATCATTATGTCATCTACCAGGATGGCATCGCCCTCCCCGATCCCGTGATTGATACTATTAAGATCATCACCGGTCTGACCAACGGGCAGAGCTACGCCTTCAGAGTGGTGGCTCATAATATCGCTGGCAATGGTTCTCAAAGCACCTCCGCGAGCGCCACACCTATGACGTTGCCTGGTGCGCCGACCGGACTGACGGCCACGCCGGGCAACGGGAAGGTGACATTGGCATGGTTGGCCCCCACCTCCACCGGTGGCAGCGCCATCACCGGCTACCAAGTGTATCGCGTCCTAGCCGGTGGATCACAGCTCCTGAGCACCGTCGGAGGTACCCCTACCTACGCAGACACCACCGGCACCGTCGGCACCACCTACACCTACTATGTCGCGGCGGTGAATGCCGTCGGTGCGGGAGCAAACTCCTCCTCGGCCAGCGCTGCGCCGCAGGCGGCCAGCAGCTCAGACAACACCATGCTCTACGTGGGCATTGCCATCGCCGTGATCGCGGTGATCGCCATCGTGGTCGTGCTGATGCGGAGGAAGAAGATCGCGTGATGACCGCCGAACCTCGTCATCGGGCGATCTGGATGGCGCCCGATGCTACACGTGCGCCGCCTTCGGGACCAGATTTGGTAATGGCTTCCTTGGCCTCAGAGCGCACGGTCCGGATATCCTGTTGAGTCATCACTCACCATCCAGACCCAGTAACGCTTATCTCGGAAAACCTGCTTCCGCGTCCTGATGATCTACCGCGAGGGCGGCCTGGGCCGCGTTTTCGTCCTGAGGATGGAGCATGGTGACGTGCTGCACCCGACCGTCGAGGCATTCTGCAAGGAGAAAGGCGTCAAGGCCGCGTTCGTCACCGCCGTGGGCGGAGCTGACATCGGAAGCAAGCTCGTGGTCGGTCCCAAGCACGGCGAGAAGGTGCCGATCGAAGCGCAGATCCACGTTCTCAAGGGCGTTCATGAGGTCACCGGCACCGGTACGGTATTCCCGAACGAGAATGGAGAACCGGTCCTGCACATGCATTTGGCCTGCGGCAGGTCCGGCGACACGGTCACCGGGTGTGGTCGTCCTGGCATCATAGTGTGGCGCGTCCTGGAGGTCATGGTCGTTGAGATGGTCAACATGGACGCGGTGCGCCGCACCGACCCATTGCTCAAATTGGAGTTCCTGGCCCCGTAGGTGTTCAAGATGCGTAACCACTGGATCATCGCCGCGGCCGTAGCCGTTCTGGCCGTCATGGTGGTCGCCTCGACCTTCACCTATGCGGTGAAGGACGGTGCCTTGCAGACCAACGACACTAATGACACCTTGTTCCAGGCGGGCACCCTGCAAGGGTTGTATGACGGGCAGTTCGGTCAGCTCCTGACCGTCGGCGAAGGTTTGGCCAATGGCAACACCGGCATGGGTGGATTCACTGGAATGGACGGGGAAATGATCGTCCTGGACGGCGTATGCTACCAGGTCACGATCGATGGCGTGGTGCACCTGGCGCCAGCGGAAACGGGTACTCCTTACATGCTCGTCGGGGACTACGCCCCCGAGTCTACGATAAGCATCTCAACCCCCACGAACAAGAGCTCGCTGCTCTCATCCATCACCTCTAACATGACCAACCCGAATGCCTTCCATATCATCGTGATCAGGGGCACCTTCACCAACATCACGGTCCGCAGCGTGCCTTTCCAGGTCGAACCCTATCCTCCGCTGCTGGACGTGGTCGCCAACCAGTCGGTCTTCTTCTACAATAACATCCAGGGATCGATCGTCGCCATCTACGCACCGTTCTATGTCGGCACGGTGGACACGGTCGGCTACCACATGCATTTCATAAGTGATGATCTTAGCAAGGGTGGCCATGTAATGGACCTGAACCTTGTGACCGCGGAGATCGGGCTAGATAAGAAAAATGAATTGCGCCTGGTGGAGCCAATGCTCCCCCCGGTCGCATAAGTAATTGGACCGCCAGGTCGCGATCAGACCATGCGCTTGCCGGCTTCGTAGGAAGCGCTCTGGTTATAGACCTCGACCGGCTCGAAGACGTAGACGCCACGAGCAGCGAGGCCGATCTTCTTCAATTCCTCGTTCATCTTGTCGAACAAGGGTCCAGCGGTCTGGAAGTCCATGACCTTGGCGCGCACCTGGTAGGACTTCATGTCGACGGAAACCAGCAGGGAGACCAGTTCGTTCTTCTTCTTCATCTCGTCGATGTTCTTGCTCGTCTCCTTCATGAGGATCGCGCCGACGGCCATCATGTTGGGGGCCGGGGCCATCAGGCTGCCCACGCGGATGGCGTG
>CAZCNG010000183.1:0-4602 GCA_964500045.1 uncultured Methanomassiliicoccaceae archaeon | reverse complement strand
CGCCGAATGCACCTCTCTGACCTCCGTGAGCATCGGCAGCAACGTCACCTCCATCAGTTATTGTGCGTTCTACAACTGCAGCTCCCTGATCTCCGTGACCATGGGCAGCGGCGTCACCTCCATCGATTATGGTGCGTTCGGTTACTGCGGCTCCCTGATCTCGGTGACCATGGGCAACGGCGTCACCACCATCGGGGACTTCGCCTTCTATGACTGCAGCTCCCTGACCTCGGTGACGATACCGGACAGCGTCACCAGCATCGGGGACTGGGCGTTCTACAACTGCAGCTCTTTGACAGACATAACCGTGAGTGCCAGCAACTCGTACTATGCAAATAATGGGGGTGATGGAGTGCTATATGACAAGGCGCTGACCACGCTCATCCAATATCCCGCCGGGAACGCCCGTACCTCATTCACGATCATAGGCAGCGTCATCTCCATCTGGGACGATGCGTTCTACAACTGCAGCTCCCTGACCTCCGTGAGCATCGGCAGCAACGTCACCTCCATCGGGAACTGGACGTTCGACTCCTGCAGCTATCTGACCGAGATGAGATTCTACGGCAATGCCCCGGACTGCGGTGAGGAGTGGCATTATGGTTGCAACGCGAGCTTGGTCGTCTACTACAAGAGCGGCGCCAGTGGATTCACCGATCCATGGTACGACCTGCCTACGATGCAGATGGTCGCACCCTCCGCACCGGAACTGATCTCCGCTAGCCCCGGCGCCTCTTGCGTCACCTTGGTCTGGATCGCCCCCCTGAGCGATGGCAACAGTCCAATCACTGGATACAAGGCGTACTACGGAACGGTCGAACCGACCACTCCGTTCGGAGGCACTCTCTCGGCTACGACATTCAGCCTTAACATTACCGATCTGACACCTGGAACGGAATATTACTTTGCTGTCAGGGCAGTCAACGCTGTAGGAGACTCGGTGAACTCGAATGTGCAGAGCGCCATTCCCTACACCATACCAGGCGCACCGACCTTGGAGTCCTGCGGAAGTGGCTCTTCTCAGGTAGCATTGGCATGGACTGCACCATCGAGCATTGGTTTCAGTCCGCTCACTGGCTATGAGGTATTCTACGGAACGACCGCACCGGATAGGCAGTATGAAGGTCTCTTGCCCCCCGAGTTCAACATGGCCAATGTCATGGATCTGATCCCGGGAACGAGCTACTACTTCGCCGTCAGGGCAGTGAACGCCGCTGGTGAAGGCCCACTATCGAATGCAATGGTGGCCATACCCTATACCTGGCCAGACCCGCCTGAACTAGTGAGCGCTCAGAGCGGCATCCTCCAAGTTACCTTGACCTGGAATGCACCTGCCTTCATTGGTTTCAATGATATCAGCGGCTACAAGGTGTTCTTCGGCACCTCGTTCCCTGATGAACAGTTCGGGGACGAACTATCATCCTCGTCTCGTAGCGTGAACGTCACAGGATTGCTGGCTGGCACCACCTACTACTTCGGCGTGAAAGCGCTCAACGAGGCGGGCAACAGCGACCTCTCCAACATTCTGGATGCGGTGCCGTACACCATACCCGGCGCACCGGCGCTGACCTCGGCCGTTGCAGGCGTCAACAGTGCGGTCATCTCGTGGACTATACCCGTGAACAATGGAAGCACGCCCATTACTGGTTACAATGTCTACTATGGATCGGCCGGACCAACGATCCAATTCGGTGGAACTCTGCCAGCTACGACCCTTACGATCAGCATCACTGGGTTGACGGCTGGGACACAATACTACCTCGCAGTCAAGGCAGTGAACGTGGCTGGCAATTCATCGAGTTCGAATATCCTGAATGTCACCACGCCCACCGTGCCGGGAGCGCCCAGCAGCCTCACCGCCACCTCAGGCAACGCCCAGGTGGTGCTGGCATGGACCGCCCCGATCAGTGACGGCGGCAGCGCCATCGACTACTACGTCGTCTACCAGGACGGCAACGCCTTGGCCGCTCACCCAACGGTGCTGACGGCCACCATCTCCGGTCTGGTCAATGGTCAAAGCTACAACTTCACCGTCGCCGCGCATAACGGCGTGGGAAACGGTACGAGGAGCGCGGCCGTGACGAGCACCCCCGTCACCGTGCCGGGAGCGCCGCAGAACCTCGCGGCGACGCCGGCCGTCGGCCAGGTCACCCTTGCCTGGCAGGCGCCAGCCTCTAACGGCGGCAGCGCCCTCACCGGGTACAAAGTGTACTTGGCCCTGGCGGGCGGGTCCCAGCTCCTGACCAGCGTAAATGCGTCGACCCTCAGCTATGCGCACACCAATGGTACGGCCGGGACCGCGTACACCTACTACGTCGTGGCCACCAATGCCGTCGGAGCGGGAGCGAACTCATCTCAAGTGAGCGCCACGCCGCAGAGCGACAACACCATGCTCTACGCAGGGATTGCGATCGCCATCATTGCGGTGATCGCCATCGCGGTCATGCTAATGAGGAGGAAGAAGTAGATCGGGCCGCACCGAGCCCTCGGTCAAGGCCTTGCAATGGATCGCTCAATTGAGGGCGGATCGTCCAGATGTCTACCCCACGAGCCGACCACACTCGGGGCGCCCGCTCCCGATCTTGCCGCCTCCGGGCCGACCTCACGCCTTGCTCATGAACGGGTATCGGCCGCCCTGACCTCGCCACCACAACACGCCATCGATCACGCACTCTCGTGAGGGAGCGGCCCTGGCCGATCGGTGTCACCCTCGCGGTGCCTGTCGCTCCAGAAGCTTGCTCTGCCGAGGGGGTACGCTCGATCCAACGTACCCGTTTCTTGGAAATTCCCGATCTGGCATGCTCGCCAACAGGGCCGCGTTCGGAGTCACCACCGACACGCAGATAGGGCGTCGGGTCAAAGGTGTCAACATGCTGCTGCCTGCAACGTCGTGGGTCGCGGGGAAATGCTCGACCGAGATCCCTATGAGATCCGGGCGAAAGCGATGCGCTCAAGGTTATTTGGTCCGTATTTCATACTGGAAGAGGCACACATGGGCGCAACAGCTTTGATCGGCCTGACCAGAGCCAATAGGGTACCAAAGGATCCAACAGATACCTGGAGCAGGTCTTGCGATAAATATGCGGATGCCTGATGGTACTATCGGCATCTAAATGTCACCCATTCGACCCATCCTTATTCTGGTCGTCGATGACGAACCGTATCTGGCCGATCTGGCAAAGAGCTTCTTGACGGAGTCCGAGGGCCTGGAGGTGGAGACCGCCTACTCCGTGTCAGATGCTAGGACGATCCTCGCCAAAAGGCATTTTGACGCCATCATTTCCGATTATCAGATGCCTAGAGAGGATGGCCTTCAATTCCTCAAATCACTGCGCCAGAGCGGTGATAACATCCCCTTCGTGCTCTTCACTGGGCGTGGTCGTGAAGAGGTGGTCATCGAGGCGCTGAACAATGGCGCCGACTCCTATCTGCAGAAGGGAGGACTGCCGGTGCCTGCGTACACCGAATTGGAGCATCGCGTGCGCAAGGCGGTGCAAAGGCACAGGGCGGAGATGGCGCTAGTAAAGAGTGCCGTAGATCTGCGTGAAGCCCAGGAGATCGCTCATATGGGTCGCTGGGAACGGGACCTCGTGAGCGGCCAGATCGAGTGGTCGGATGGGTTGTTCACCATATTCGAGGTCGACCCGGATACCTTCCCCCCGGCCCACGATTCTTCTCTCAATTTCACTCATCCCGAGGACCGGGCCATCGTTGAAAAGGCCTATGGTGAGTCAGCGGAGAAGAGAAAGCCCTACGATTTCGAACACCGATTGTTGTTGCGCGATGGGAGTATTAAATGGGTCAGTGAGATCGGTCGGACTCTATATGACGACGCAGGTGGTCCAATCAGATCTGTCGGCACCATCCAGGACATTACAGAACGTAAGCAGAATGAGGCGGCCCTGAAGGATGCCTCCTACGCGCAGCGTCTGATAGGGGCGAGCTTGGACCCGCTCCTGGCGATCGATGCAGAAGGTGTGATCACAGAGGCCAATGCTGCAACTTCCAAACTTACGGGAGTGTCCCATGAAGAATTGATCGGGGCCGACCTGTCTCGATACTTCACAGATCCACTGAAGGCGAAAGAAGGTTACCTGAAGGTCTTCAAGGAGGGGGAGGTCCGAGATTATCCAGCGACCCTTCTTGGCCCTTCGGGCAGACGTGTGGATGTGACCTACAGCGCATCTGTCTACAGAGACGAGTATGGGCGCATCAAGGGAGTATTGGTTGCGATCCATGATGTCACCGAGCGCAAGGTGGCGCAGGACGCGCTGAAGGAGACCGAGGCCCGCTTCGACCAGTTGGCGGAACAGAGCGGCACTGTTACCTGGGAAGCGGACCAAGAAGGCCTCTTCACCTACGTCAGCAGCGTGTCCGAGATCGCTTGGGGATATCACCCCGATGAACTGATGGGCCAGATGCACTTCTACGACCTGGTGGTGGAAGCGGAACGCGAGACCATCAAGTCCAGGGTATTCGAGATGGCCAAGCACGGGGAGCGCTTTGTCGGCATAGAGCATGCCGTGCGCACCAAGGACGGCCGTACTCGGTGGAACTCTACCAGCGGCATCCCTCTGCTGAAGGCGGATGGAAGCATACGCG
>CAZCNG010000182.1:0-4619 GCA_964500045.1 uncultured Methanomassiliicoccaceae archaeon | reverse complement strand
CTATATAGATATCCTGAACAAACCTCTTTTCACGGTCGTCCTCATCGACTTTGGAATCGTAGATGGATTGAAGCACGCGCTCGTCCACCCACTCAGTTATCTAGAGAAGCAATATCTTTATACTGGCATCAGTCTAATAGTGTTTGGTAATTTAATGATCTTCGAAATGTCGATAGCTGCGGCCACCACTCTGTCATCTACCAGCTCAAGTGCGGTAGCCTTGACGGGTACTATCATGGGGGGAGTAGGCGGAGCATTGATCGCCATCCTGCTGGTCTCGCTACTATCGTCCAGGGAGCTTATTACCGCATCTTCTAGGCGGTCCAAGAAGGCACTGGCCGCCATGGATGCGGCCATCTTGCCCCTGTTGGTCGTATTCTCTCTGACCATCGTCTTTCAGGTCCTGCAGATAGTCTCCCCACTCGCGTAGGCGGACGGGGCAGGCATCAAACTTCTTTCTATTCTGAAATTATGTTTCTCTCTCACTTTTGTGGGTGATTGATTCTTATCATCTCGTTGAATTCTCAACCGGTTCCCTCGACATTCGTCAAGATCCGAAGGGTGAGATGAACGGTCCGAGCCCTATATCCACTCGGAGAACCGTCGGAATACCATTATAGTTGGGGATGTTCAAGTATGACCTGATGCAGGGCCAAGAGGTCATCGTGGCGGTCATCCCCGCCTACAAGGAGGAGCTTACCATCGCCTCGGTCGTGGTCCTCGCTTTTCAGTACGCGGACGTGGTCATCGTCATAGATGATGGCTCTCCGGACCGCACCAGCGATATCGCTGAGGCGGTGGGCGCGCAGGTCATCCGCCTGGCACAGAACGGCGGCAAGGCGAAGGCGCTCATGGCCGGCCTGGCCGCGGCCCTGGAACTGAATCCCGATTGTACGGTGATGATAGACGGCGATGGACAGATGGACCCGGATGAGATTCCTGTGGTGACAGCGCCGATCCTGCAAGGCAAGGCGGACCTCGTCATCGGCTCCCGTTTCTTAGATAAGGAGTCTTCCGTGCCCAAGCACCGCCGCGTCGGGCAGGAGGTGCTGACCGCCGCTACCAATGCCGGGTCCACGTTGAAGATAACCGACAGTCAGTCCGGTTACCGCGCTTTGAGTCTGCTGGCCTTGCAGAACATGGATTTCAAGTCCAGCCACTACGCGGTCGAATCGGAGATGATCGTGCACTTCGAAACCCGCAACCTCCGGATAGTAGAAGTGCCGGTCGGCGTCCGCTACGATGTTCCCAAAGGCCATAAGAAATCAACGGCCACGCACGGGATCTCCGTGCTGGAGCAGATAGTCTCCTTCATCGGCTTCCGCCGTCCGCTCTACGTGTTCGGCATCCCCGGCCTCCTCTTGACGTGCTTCGGATTGCTGCTGGGACTGGCCACCTTCCTGCAGACGCCTCTGCTCTTCGGCTGGACCCTGCTGGTGCAGGGCATCGCCGCGGTCCTGTTCTTCGGCATCGGCATCACCATGGGGCTGGGCGGCTTCATCCTCAACGCGCTGTGCCGCGTGATCGAAGACTGCGGCCGGCAGGTCTCTCTGAGCGGCAACGTCAAGACATCAACTTCCGCGGTGTGGAAGATAAAGAGGTTCATTGACGATGTGGTCCGCTACCTGGCCTTGCGGCATCCGCTGCTGTTCTTTGGATTAACTGGTTTGGTGATCGGCGTGGCTGGATTGGGATTCATGTTCCTGGCGCTGGACTCGATCATCGTACTATTTAGATGGTCAGCGTTGACGCAGGGGATCTTCGGCCTCTTCATGATGGTGGTGGGCGCGCTGCTCTGCACCGCCGGGCTCATCTTGAACTCGCTGAGCCGGCTGTTCACTCTGGATCAATAGTGGCTGCTGGTCGGAAGGATTTCATTAATTCTCTCTCGTTTTGAGTGGGTGAACCACGGGCCTATTATGATGAGGAAGATGAACGTGCGATGATAGGCCGGCACCTTGAACTTAAAGTGAGTGCTATGACCGGCCTCCAGTGGAGCCCAGGCAAATAGCATATGGACATCTTCAACGAACCCATTTTCACGATCGTCTGTTGCAACAGATGACACCGCACGATTATCGGCCTATGGATGGTAGATGGAATGAAACACGTGATCGTCCACCCGCTCAGTTCGCGAGAGGGCCATATTGTGGCGATGAAGGCGGCTCGGATCCATTGGGTGGCGGGACTGAGAGAATACCATGAACACCATAACATAGTTGGCAATCTGCTAGGCGGAATAGGAATCAAGAATGAACCTCGAGCGGGGCAACAAGGAGATGATTCGAATTGCCATTTCGACAGCAACCACTGATGGTGTGTGCATAAGCGTGGAGAGACTTGGCGATTCACTCACTAACGAAGGCGCGGAGGAGTATCTGGTTTGCCTACTGGATATTATGGGAATGTCGCAAGTGACGACCCTGCCCCCTGAGGGTATGAATGAGCGAGAGCATTTGGAGAAGCTTCACCGAACGATCAAGCGAACGTTCAATGAGATTCGCGATTTCCTGATGGAAAAGGGCAAGTTCCATGGAGGGCCAATCCGGGTAGGGCATTACAAGGGATACGCGATAGTCGACGATGAGGAATTTAAGCTGAAGAATGGTCTTGACCTGGACTACTAAAAGAGTCAATATCGCAATATTCTGCAATCTATGACCTTCTTCTCTGACACCAATCTGTTCTTCCTCAAGCTGGACGAGGGGAAGTTAAATCGCGCTACACAGATGATCGCTTTTGCGGACATTGCGAAGATGTACCTCAAGTTCTGCGCGCTGTTCCCAGGCAGAAAGGGCGATACGTACCATCTTATCCTGAGGGGCGGCATTGCGTGCGGGTATTGCGTAATGGATGTTCCAAACAGCATCTTCATAGGCGCTCCGATAGTGGACGCTCATACTCTAGAACGAAGTTCACAATGGATGGGAGTGGCATTGCATCCCTCAACGGAGGCCATCATGGAGGAATGCAGAGAAGTGATAAGGGATTTCGGCCGTTTTGATCATCCGATCTATGAATGCTCTGTGCCGATGGTAGATGAGAAATGGCCGAAACAAAACCGGAATCCAAGATTCGCGGTGAATTGGATCCAATGCCATCCCGCTTCTGAGGACCTAGATGAAGCGAAACTCTACAAGAAGCCGAGGCCCATCGAGTCCGATATCTTAGGTGGCAATTTCAATCAGTATAGATGGGTCGTCAGAGATCCATCCCTTCCAACTGCTGAATTGGTGAAGAAGCAGAAAGAGCTGGAAATAATGAAAGCCAAGACGTTGTGCTTTGCCAAATGCATCCTATGTGGGTATGATTCCTCAGAGGACTATGGATTCAAATGAGGATGACCTGACCGTCAGGAAGTAATCATACAGAATGGCTTAGAACACTCGAATTCTTGATATTGGCTGAAAGCAGTCAGCGCCTGGTGAATTGTCGTTACATCGTTCTCGTCAGTCCAGACTACCTTAATGACTTTGGAGGGGCGTAATCGTTTACTAGGATTCTGGCAAGACAAATCGCAGGAAATCATCATGTCACTGTACTCTGCGCAAACAATCGCAGAAGAATGCTCAATGGGGCCGATTGATTGAATCCCGACGGGAGCACCATCACTCTTCTGGCCCTAGCTCAATTCGGGGTTTTTCCGATCTCCAGGATCGGACCGGCGAAAACCCCTTTTCATTCCTTTTCTATGCTTCCCGGCGCGGGTGACATCTCCTCTTCCTATCTCTCTCAGACCAGGGTGTCCTACCGGATCCGTTTGAGCTCGTTCCTATACTGCCATCTTCTCTGCTGCGTTCGTGCGGTCCCCTATTCGTGTTACACTGGCGGACACGTTTGCTACGCATGGCCTCAGCGTAATAGCCTGGGTGGGTACTAGTGTTACTGAGTGGAAAGAGCTCCTCATGCGTCGGCTCGCCCTCTTCCATTAGGATTTGATACACCGTCTGGTGACTGACATCCTCGTTCAGCACCTCTCTCAGTTTCTGCACGCACAGCATCGGATGCTGGCGTTTCATCTTGTCATAGCCGAATGAAAAGTACCCCGAATCGCCGAAGTAATTCTCCCCAACTGCGTTAACAATCAAAATGTTTTCGCCTCCTTCGAAGGAGCCGGGAATAGCGTTCCCGCCATCCGCCTAGCCTTCATTCTGTAGCTTTCTCCGCGTATGCTCAACGTGATGCTGTGGTGCAGGACCCGGTCCAGCACAGCGCTGGCGATGACGTCGTCGCCCATCACTTCGCCCCACTCGCTGTACGATTTGTTCGAGGTGAAGATCGTACTGCCGCGTTCGTATCTTCTAGCTACCAGCTGGAAGAAGAGATGACTTCCCTGTCCATCCTTCGGCAAATAGCCGATCTCGTCGATGATCAGCAACTTGTACGAAGCCAGCTTCTTCATCGTCTTATCCAATCGATTCCTTTCCTCAGCCAGCTTGAGCTTCTCGACCAGGGCCGCCGAGGAGATGTAGTAGACCGAATATCCGGCCTCTATCGTCGCCAGGCCTAGACCGATGGCGATATGCGTCTTGCCGACGCCTGGTGGTCCAAGTAGAATGACGTTCTCGCCTTCGGCGACGAAGCGCAGCGTGCGCAGGTCGTCGAACAGTCTCTTGTCT
>CAZCNG010000181.1:0-4654 GCA_964500045.1 uncultured Methanomassiliicoccaceae archaeon | reverse complement strand
ACCACGGCATCACGACCCTCGACGAGAAGCGCGAGAGCTACTTCATGAAGGTCGGTGAGCGTCCGCGCTACCCGTTCAGCGTGAATTACGTTATCCTGCCCACCACGGAGCAGAGCACCAAGGAAGCCGATGCCTTGATCGTGAAGTTGGACCAGGACCTGCAGGAATTGTCCGACAAGCACCAGGAAGAGGCCAAGGCCAAGTTCGCCGTCATCTACGCCGTATTCCCGTACGAGTGACGGCACCTTTATGACAAGGCCGCCTGTTGCAGGTGCAGGTGCCCTAGATGGTGGAATTCCTCCCTTTTCGTGGCCTTAGGCCACAGCTCCGTGAGGCCGAGCCGGCGATCGTGCGCGTTTCCCCGCCGTATGATGTCATCGGCAAGGAGCAACTTCTGCGCTTGAAGTCATTTCCGCACAATGTAACGCAGATCACGCTGGGCGCGGACGAGAGCGGCTACGTCAACGCGGGCCGCACGCTGCGCGCCTGGGTAGAAGAGGGTGTTCTGGCCTTGGACGCAGAACCGGCCTATTACATCTACGAGCAGGAACTCACGCATGAGGGCCACAAGAAACTGCGCCGCGGCGTGATGGGCGCCTTGGCCGCCACTGGCTACGCGCCCGGAGGCGTCATCCCGCACGAGGAGACCTTCTCCAAGGTCAAGGAGGATCGCTTGAGCCTCCTGCGGGGCGTAGAGGCGCATTGCGAGAGCATCTTCGGCATAGCACGCATCGACCCTCAGATGTTGGAGGCCGTCTCCAAGCGTGGGAAGGAAGTATTCGCCTGCGCCGACGAACAGAAGGTGCGGCACTCGCTGCGCATGGTGACCAACATAGAGGACATCAAACACCTGCAGTCCTCGCTGCAGAGGGAGACCATGCTGATCGCCGATGGCCATCACCGCTACGAGACCTCGGTCAACTACGCCAAGGAGAACCCTGGCAGCAGGGCGAAGCAGTATGTGCTCGCGACCATCGTTCCCTCCGAAGATACGGGCCTGGTGGTGGAGCCAACGCACCGGGTCGTGGCCGGGCTGCATTCCTCCCCCGCGGAGGTCAAGGCGCTGCTGTCCAAGACGCTAACGCTGACGCCGGTGGCGAAGACGGACCTGTTGTCCAAATTGAAGACCGCCGACGGCAAGGGCATGGGCCTTGTGACGCGCGACGCCTGCTATCTGTGCATGCCCACGCGCGTGGGCAGCGAGCCGCTCTGGGAAGTGGACACCTATCTGTGCGAGAAGTTGATCATGGAGCCGCTGCTGGCCGTAGAGGACGGCGCCACCATCATCTACGAGCACCAGGCGTCGGTGGCCATGGGCAAGGTGGAACGCGGAGGCGCGGACATGGCCGTGCTGCTCTCGCCGCCGAGCATGGAGATCATCTGGAAGGTGGCGATGGCTGGGCTGAAGATGCCGAAGAAGTCGACCTATTTCTGGCCGAAGATGTGGTCCGGGCTGCTCTACTACCCGATGTGGTAATCAGGGATTCAGCCCGGGCAGGACGCAGATCTCCTCACTGAGACGGGAGTCGATGAAGGCTTCCGGCTTCCGCTTAAATGCCTCCAGGCACTCCTTGGAGCAGAAGAGGTACTTCTGGCCGTTGTGCTCGGCGGCGAATTGGGTCTTCATGCCGTTGATCTCTTGACCACAGACGGGATCGGTGCGAACTCTCCTCGCCTGGTTGACCATTATCCTGGCGCCGGTCTGGTGGCAGTTGACGGTGGCATCTGCGCCCACCCGCTTCAGCTTCTCCGTGTTCGCCTCCTCTTCCACCTCGGCCACGGCGTAGATGTTGGGATTGAGCATCTTGGCGGTGATGACGGAGACCATGTTCATCGGGTCCCTCATGGTGGCAATGATACACTTGGCATCCTTGACATTGGCCCGGATGAGCGGTTCTTCCTCGGCGGCGTTGCCATGGATGACCGGCACGCCTTGTTCCACCATCTCTTCGACCTTGTCCTTGTCCTCCTCGATGAAGATGAAGCGATCGCCCTTCTTGTTAAGCTGCGCCATGACCTGGCGGCCGACCCGGCCATATCCACAGATGATGTAATGATCTTTCATTCTGGTCCTCCTGGAAGGCAAGCCCAGCTCGATGCGGAGCCGCTTGCTGATGGTTAGCTCAAAGATGGTCTGCAGGACATAAACGCCCGTGCCGACCCCTCCGATGATGACGATGATGGCGACCACCCGGGCCGCGGTCGTCGTAGGGGCTATGTCCCCATAGCCCACGGTCATGATGGTCACGATAGTGAAATAGAACGATTCGAAGAGGCCTCCAACTCCCGGCTCGGCCAAATAGAACCCGACCGTGCCGAAGACCACAAAGAACAGGAGCACGCTGATGGCGATATAGATCCTCTTCATTCGCGCCTCCCTTACCCAGCAACAAGAACGAAAAGATGCCTATTTCTACTGTTGCCCTTCGAAGAGAAGATTTATGTGGAGCCACTGGAGGGAATCGAACCCTCGACCTACGCCTTACCAAGGCGTCGCTATGCCGCTAAGCCACAGTGGCCTTGAAAACCTCGAACCTGCTGATTGTTGATAAACCTTTCTAGAAGCCATGGATGCGACACACACGGCGGACACCCGGTCTGGCAGGCAACTAGCGCAGTGATGCCCTGGCATAATTATTTCATGCGCCCGCCGCTTCCCCTCTCAATGAAGAAGGAGATGACGGCCTTCGATATCATGGCCATCTGCCAGGAGATGCAGGCCCTGGTCGGAGGCTTCGTGGACAAGGTGTTCCTTTGGGATGGACGGAACGTTCTCTTCCGCATCAACCGACAGGGAGAGGGCAAGAGCGAACTCTACCTGCAGGATGGGCACTGGTTGCACCTGGCCTCGGAGAAGCCTACGGCACCGGACACACCCAGCAACATCGCGGTCCATTTGCGCAAGCTCGTCTCGAACGCCCGCGTACGGGCGGTGGAGCAGGTCGGCTTCGACCGCATCATCCGCATGAAGATGAGCAACAAGGAGTACGAGAGCGAGGTCATCTTCGAGGTGTTCGGCGAGGGCAACCTCATCGTAACGCAGAACGGGCGCATCGTCAACGCGCTGGAACAGAAGAAGTGGAAGCACCGTGACATCGTCATCGGAGCCGACTACGTACCACCCCCGACGCGCTTCGACCCCAAGGTCGACGGCAAGGAAGAGTTCCTGAAGAGCCTAGAAGGATCGACGGCAGATTGCGTTCGCACCATGGCGACCGCCTCGAATCTCGGCGGCCTGTATGCGGAGGAGACCTGCCTGCGCGCCGGCATCGACAAGGGGCGCAAGGTAAAGACCCTGGATGCGGCGGAAAGAGAAGCTCTATGGACGGCGCTGGGAACGATCCTGGAGGAGATGAAAGCGCCCAAAGCAAGGACCATTTCCCTGGATGGGAAGGGGGACGATTTCGCTCCCATCGCGCTGCGCCTGCACGCCGGCCGCGAATTCAAGGAGGCGGAGAGCACCTCGCAGGCGATGGAGATATACCTTAAGAGCCGGCCCGCGGACGCTAAGGTCGATAGGGACCCGGAGCTGGAGCGGTTGTTACGGCAGAAGGAGCAGCAGGAAGAGGGGGTCACCCACATGCGCGCAGAGGCGGACAAGAAGAGCGCCTCCGCCGACCTCATCTACACCAGATACGCGGAGGTAAGCAAGCTCCTGGAAGAGCTGAGACCGATGGTGGGGGCCCCCTGGGTCCGCATCAAGGAAGCGGCCATGGCCAAACCAGGCGTCATTTCGGTGGAGCCGGAGAAACATCGGTTCACTTTGGACATAGACGGTGGCCGTGTCACCATGGACTACACGGTGGGCATCGAAGAGAACGCGGACCTGATCTACTCCGAAGCGAAGGAGATGCGGGAGAAGATGCGCGGCGCCGAGGAAGCGCTGCTCATCACCCGGGCCAAGGTCGCGGATGCTGAAAAGAAGGGAGCCAAGCGGAGGGCATCTGTCAAGGAGGAGGTGCGACCCACCAAGCAGTTCTGGTTCGAGTCCTACAAGTGGTTCATCGGCACCGGCGAAAGGCTCGTATTGAGCGGCAGGGACGCCCGCAGCAACGAGCAGCTGGTCAAGAAGCACTTGGACACCACCGACCGTTACGCACACGCGGACCTGCACGGAGCGCCGTCGCTGGTGATCAAGGACGGCAACAACGCCTCCGATGTGGAAATGCGCGAGGTCTGCCATTTCGCGCTGGCGCATTCGAAGGCGTGGAGCGCCGGCGTCAGCGAGGGTTCCGCCTACTGGGTGCTGCCGGACCAGGTCTCCAAGACGCCGCAGGCCGGAGAGTTCGTGGCCAAGGGCGGCTTCATCATACGAGGCAAGAGGAACTACGAACACCACCTACCGCTGCGCCTGGCGCTGGGAGAGGTGGAGGTGCAGGGCACCAGGAAGATCATGTGCGCACCGGAGCAGTGCATCACCGGACGTTCCACGAAGTACGTCATCATCGAGCCAGGCGAGGGCGGCAAGTTGGCCTCGGACCTGAGCAAACTGTTCACCGTACCGGAGGAGGAGATCGCTCGCATCCTGCCACCGGGCAAGTCCAAGATCATGGAACGAAAAGGAGTATAGGATATGCGCCCGGGCCGGAATTCGAATCCGGGTCTACAGGTTCGCAGCCTGTTAGGATATCCAAGCTACCCCACCCGGGCCTAA
>CAZCNG010000180.1:0-4655 GCA_964500045.1 uncultured Methanomassiliicoccaceae archaeon | reverse complement strand
CGGAGGTAGCGTGCAGCGCGCAGATGCGCGCCTATTTCGAATCACTGCTCAAGCAGAACAATCGCTGCTACGACATCGCCAACGAAGCCCGCTCCCAGGGGCAGGACCCCCAGATGCAGGTGGAGATCCCTCAAGCAGAAGACCTCGCAGCCCGTGTAGAAAGCCAGCTGGCACAGTGGCATGTGGAGGGCGTCGCGGAAAGGATCCGGGCACTCTCCGCGAAGATAGAGAGTCGCGAGGAAGTTTCTCTTCTCATTGCCAAGGAAGTGGCCAACTGGCCCTCGAAGAGTCCCGACGAAGCGGTCGAACGCGCGGTGCGCGTCGGCCTCTCAGTGCTCACGGAGGGCATCCTGGTGGCGCCGATCGTGGGCATCGGTAGTGTCAAAATAGGGCACAACAA
The DNA here is from genome assembly GCA_964500045.1 of uncultured Methanomassiliicoccaceae archaeon. Lineage (GTDB taxonomy): Archaea > Thermoplasmatota > Thermoplasmata > Methanomassiliicoccales > UBA472 > CAZCNG01. The sequence goes on along the minus strand of CAZCNG010000180.1, from coordinate 4,255 downwards.
CGACGGCAGCACCTACCTATCCATCTTCTTCAATGGACCGATCCGCGCCGCCGGCGGTACGGGACAGGCGATGAGCGTCCTCATCGGTGACGTCGTTCGGCGCGATTTGGGCATCGGCAAGTACGTGCCGACCGAAGGCGAGGTGGAGCGACTCAAGGAAGAGATCCCCCTTTACAAATCGTGCCAGCACCTGCAATACGTGCCGACCAAGGAAGAGATCGACCTCATCTACCGCAACTGTCCCGTGTGCATAGACGGGGAGAAGACCGAGGATCAGGAGATATCCGGGTACCGCGATCTGCCGCGGGTCGGCACGAACGCCGTGCGCGGAGGGGTCTGCCTAGTTGTGGCCGAAGGCATGTGCCTGAAGGCGCCCAAGCTGGACAAGCACGTCAAGAAGCTGGGCATCGATGGCTGGGAATTCATCTCGCAGTACGTCAAGATGAAGAAGTCCAATGAAAAGGGCGAGGCCAAGGTCCAGCCCGACTACAAGTACCTAAAGGACATCGTCGGCGGCCGGCCCGTGCTCGGGCACCCCTCGCGCCCAGGGGGATTGCGGCTCCGCTACGGTAGAGGCAGGACGACCGGACTGGCGGCGCTGGCCATCAACCCGGCGACGATGTTCGCCTTGGATTCGTTCCTGGCCATCGGTACGCAGATCAAGATCGAAAGACCGGGAAAGGCGGGCGCAGTGACGCCGTGCGATCAACTGGAGGGGCCGATCCTCCTGCTGAACAACGGCGATCTCGTTCAGACCAATACCGTACCTGAGTTCCTAGCCATCAAAGACGAGGTCAAGGAGATCATCGACGTAGGGCAGGTCCTTCTGCCCTTCGGCGAGTTTGTGGAGAACAACCACCTCCTGGTGCAGGGCGACTATGCACCAGAATGGCATAAGCAGGAACTACTGGCCTCGGGAAGACCACTGCCAGATGATTGGTTGCATCCCGATTTCCTCCGTTCGCTCGAAATGAGCAGGGAGCACGGGGCTCCGCTGCACCCGGACCACAACCTGTTCTGGTACGACCTCAAGCTGGAGGAATTGGAACCGATCCGCTCCATCATCCTCAGCCAGGGCACCTTCTCGGAAGGGACCTTGCAGGCAGTGATGATGCCCGAGCAGAAACGAGCGCTCGAACTTCTCGGTGCATTGCACACCTATTCCCATGATGAGGTGACGCTGACCAAGCATGCACTGCCGCTGCTCTACGGACTCGGACTACGGCCGGAGAACGAGCGCGTGGTGGAACATTGCCCCCTCGAAGGGAAGGATTCCCTTGAGGCGGTCTCGAAATGCATGGGCGTGCGTGTCATGCCCCGTTCCTTTACCCGCATCGGTTCCAGAATGGCGCGCCCCGAAAAGGCGAAGGAGCGGAAGATGAAACCTCCGCCGCATTCGCTATTTCCTATAGAAGATTTCGGCGGCCCGCAACGGCTGATCGATAAAGCCGCCGAGGTGACTGGAAAGTACTCGAGCAAGGTCGGTGTGCGCACCTGCCCCAGTTGCGGGTTGCGCACCATCGCCTGCCGCTGCGACTGCGGAGAGCATACCTTGCAGCGGTCCGAACCGGAAGAATACTCCATTGACCTCTACGGAAAGCTGTGCCAGGCGACGCAGAACCTCGGAGAGAGAGGCCTACCAGTGAAGATGAAAGGCGTCAAGGGCCTCATCTCCAAGGACCGCACCCCGGAGGCGCTGGAGAAGGGCATCCTACGGCGCAAGCACGAGATCTATGTCTACAAGGACGGCACCGTGCGCTTCGACATGACCGACGTGCCGCTGACGCACTTCCGGCCGCGGGAGATCGGTCTCAGCGTCGAGAGAGCGTGGGAGCTGGGCTATTCCCACGATTGCCATGGCGCTCCTCTGGAACATGACGAGCAGGTGTGCGAACTGCGCGTGCAGGACATCGTGCCGGCCACGTCCTGCGGCGACTTCCTGGTGCAGGTGGGCCAATTCATGGACGAGCTCCTGGTGAAGTATTACCACATGCCAGCCTACTACAATTGCACCTGCCGTGAGGACCTCATCGGGCAGCTGGCGATAGGTCTGGCGCCGCACACCTCGGGCGGTATCCTATGCCGCGTGATCGGCTACACGGACGCCAACGTCTGCTACGGACATCCGTTCTTCCACGCCTCCAAGCGCAGGAACGCAGATGGCGACGAAGACTGCATCATGCTGCTGCTGGACGGCCTCATCAATTTCTCCCGTTCCTATCTTCCAGATTCGCGCGGCGGACTGATGGACGCCCCCCTCGTCCTTGCTATCCGCCTCGATCCCAACGAGATCGACAAGGAAGCGCACAACCTCGACCTGCTCTGGGAATATCCCCTGGAGTTCTATCGCGCCACCATGGAATTGAAGCACCCCAAGGAGGTGCAGGGACAGATGGACATGGTCGGTGACCGCATCAAGACCCTGTTCCAGTACGAAGGGTTCGGCTACACGCTGGACACGGACGACATAGCCGCCGGTCCGATCGACTCCTGGTACAAGATCCTGGATTCCATGGAAGACAAGATGATGGCGCAGTTGGAGCTGGCACGCAAGCTGCGCGGCGTAGACGTCGAGGACGTGGCGCACCGCGTCATCAGCAAGCACTTCCTTCCGGACCTCATAGGCAACTTGAAATCATTCTCCGGTCAGAAGGTCCGTTGCACCAAGTGTGGCGAAAGCTACCGCCGAGTGCCTCTGGCCGGCGTGTGCAAATGCGGAAACCGCCTCACTCTCACAGTGTACGAGGCCAGCGTGCGCAAGTACCTCAAGGTCACCAAGAGGATCGGCAAATACTACGGCATCTCCAACTACACGCAGCAGCGCGTGGAACAGATCGAGGCCAGCATCGATTCGTTGTTCGGCAACACAGGCCCGGTGGACGAGGACGTGGAGGATGCCCCGCGCAACCTGGAGTCCTTCGGCTGTGGCGGCGAGGAGGAGTCGTTGGAGCTGAGCTCGGAAGTGGATGAAGAGGAGGACGAGCCCCGCCCCAAGGTGAAGCCCGCGCCGGCCGTGATCAGGGAGAAGCCATTGCAGGCGCCGAAGAAGGAGAAGCGGGCGGCGATCTCGCTGGATGATTTCTAGATCCTATTCCAGGGTCGCAAGTATCATCATTTGGAACTTCTTTGTACTCTTCCAGTTCGATGAAATGTCCTATCTGCGGTACCGAGGTTCCATTTGGCGAGATTGAATGCCCCCCATGCAGTCAGCGCCTCGCCAACAATCAGAGCAAGAGGCCTCGGAAACGGCTCATTCTGGTGGCGGCCATCGTCATCGTAATGGTCGTCGTCATCGCACTGGCAATCCCGGCCATCTCGGATTGGTCCCGGACCCCGACGCAGAAGTACATCATCTCCGGGTCGGACCTGGGGGCGGGCTGGAGCTCGACAGCGCCCGTCGCGCCACAGGGGTCGGATGCCAACGCCAGCAATTCAGCGGAAATTTGGTTATATTTTGAGAACGGCACGAGCAGTATGAAGGGAGTCCTGTTGCTCTCCGCCTACTCGAACACGGAAAAGGCGAACGTCTCATATCAAGAGACCCTCACATGGCTAATGGGCTATTTCAGCGGCGAGCGTTTTACGTTGACCAACATCAGCGAGGGCGACCGCGGGATGATCAGTTCTTCGAGCGGTCAGCAAGTGGTAATAATGCAAAAAGGGCAGATGGTCTTCACCATGTCCATTATGCCCGATTGGAGTCCCAATCTGTCGATCGCTCAGCTGCAAGAGATAGCGCACATACAGGCGAGCAAGATCCCGTGATTCCATATCGTATGCCGAACGCTAGCCTAGGGCTTCCGCGCTTTCCACTTCCCGCATGAACCGCTCCGCGGCGATCAGGAAGAGAACGTGGTTCCTGTCGGTCTTATCAGTTAGCCAGATCTGACCCCGGCGGTCGATGCGGAATTGCATCTGCTTATTTATATCCAAACAATCGCATTTATAATGCGCCAGCAGCGGGATCGAACTGCGGCGCGCCAGGGTGAAGAGGGCGCCGTCTTTGAAGGCGAGGGAGGACCGGCCCTTGAATTGCGCTACCATCACACCGGTTGACTTCTTCAGTATCGTCGTTGCTTTGCTCGATCCTTCAGTACCGCCCCTCCGGGACGGCTCCTTGGATGAGTGCCCTTCGATCACGAATTCACCCAGGGCGGTCTTGAATTGGAATCCCGACGCCGAAGACCCTTCTATCTTCCGCTTCGTCCACCAACCAGGATCGCAGGGAGACACGATCATATGTATCCCCTCCGCC
>CAZCNG010000179.1:0-4689 GCA_964500045.1 uncultured Methanomassiliicoccaceae archaeon | reverse complement strand
TCTGAGAGACGGTCGTAGGAATCGGGGTCTAGAAGACCAATTGCGACACAGGCTCCAATGACGCGATATATCTCAACGAACTGGGTCCCGATCTCAAACCGGGCGCCACCATCGACGTGAATGATGCAGCATGCCAGATGCTCGGCTACTCCCGCGAAGAACTATTGCACATGACCCCCAATGACTTCGCGCCAGGAAGAAAACAATCGGATCTGGAGCGCATCTACTTGGAGATGAAGAAAGTAGGGAGATCCAAGTTCGAAGAGGAGCAGCTTCGTCATGACGGAACGCTCGTTCCTGTGGAGATCAATGCCCGTAGGATAGAGTTCATGGGTCGCCCCGTAGCCTTGGCCGTGGCGCGCGATATCACCGAACGCAGGCGGGCGGAGGAGGCGCTGAGAAACGCCAGCATCAAACTGGGGATCCTAAATAGCATCACCCGGCACGACATCACCAATCAGATGATGGCCCTCTCCGGCTTCCTGGAACTATGCAAACGCCGCGAGCAGGACCCTCGTTCGGTGGAGTACCTCGACAAGATGGCCCATGCGACCGAGAATGTGCAAAGGCTGATCGCCTTCACCAAAGAATATCAGGACATTGGTGTCAAAGCTCCCGCCTGGGGCTCACCCGGCCGCCAGACCGTGGAGGCCTTCGCCATGCTGCATCCGGTCGGGGTAGAAATGGAGGATTGCACCAATGACCTAGAGGTCATGGCCGACCCACTGGCGAAGAAGGTGCCCTACAATCTGATCGACAACTCGGTGCGGCACGGGGAGCAGGTCACGCGCATCAAGATGAGCGCGGAACAGAGGGGCGATGCCATGTTGTTCGTGTACGAGGACGATGGCGTGGGCATCAGCGAGGAGGACAAGAAACGTCTCTTTGAGAAGGGCTTCGGCAAGAACACCGGCTTCGGACTGTTCCTCAGTCGGGAGATATTGGCCATCACGGGCATCACCATCACGGAGACTGGAACGCCGGGAAAAGGCGTTCGTTTCGAGATATTGGTGCCGCCGGGGGCCTGGCGGCGCCCCCCAGTAGACTAGGAGATGGTCCCCCAGCGCATCATACCTAGGTTGTCTTCGATCCACACTGCCCCCTGCAGTATTCACCGCGCCCCTGGCCCCGCCGTGGACTTCAGATGAAAGAGGCCTCAGAACTCATGGCGTCCAATTGCATTTCCACCCAGACCTGGGGAACATTACCAGGGAGGGTCGCAATCCCCGACGCGTCATGGTTAGTACGAATAGGGCAGGGACCGAGAGACCTATCTCGACGCCTCATATTCGATGATAATCGACGGACCGCTTGCGGCATCGCGCCGCCATATGGCCCGCCATCTCTCTCGGCCCAGAACCCGGAGTGCTCTCCGTCGCCCGGTTGACGTAGGCGTATAGGCCATCTTTGTCGACCTCCCATATGAATGGCCTTGTTCGGTCCATTGCTCGAGCTGCGTTTCGACCTAGCGAAGTGCCTATTCGGCATTCTTTCGGTCGGTGATATCGCGACTTACTCCGAGGATCCCGATCAATTCCCCATCCGGCCCCCAATAGGGAGTCTTCAGAGTATCGATCAATCTTCTTCGGCCGTCGCGGTAGGTGATCCACTCATCATTGTGGCGTGGCTGGCGAAGCTCGAGCATCTTCTTGTCGTGCTCCCGGAAGAAATCAGCGATCTCCTGGTCGAACAGGTCGTAATCGGTCCTTCCGATGATCTCCTCCTTCGGTCGACCGACGAACTCCGCGAAGGGCGGATTGCAGCCCAGGTAGACGCCGTGGACATCTTTGTAGAAGATGATGTCGGGTATGGAGTCGAGCAGAGAATTGAGCAGGGCCGACTGATTACGGATCTTCTCTTCCGCCTGCTTCCGTTCCGTAATATCGATCATGACCGAAAGTAGACATGGCATGCCCGCATAGTCGATCTTGGCCGTGGAGACGAAGCCGTCCCTTACCGCCCCATCCTTTCGCTGGATCGATATGTCCACGTTGCTCAATTGCCCGGACTTTCTCAACTTCTTCAACACCGACATTCGTTGCTTCGAGTTGGCGAACAAACCCAGATCAGCTATCGTTCTTCCAATGACCTCTTCGCGCGCGTAGCCGGTCACATCCAAGAAAGCTTGGTTTCCATCGAGGATCCTGTTCTCCGCCTGAGTGGAGATCAAGGTGGGCTCAGGATTCATATTGAAGGTCCGAGAGAACTTCTCCTCCGAAAGGCGGAGTTGAGTGACATCCTTGGAGACACCGAACTGCACTTGTCTCCCGTCCCATTCGCCCCTCGTCACGCGAGTCTCCACCTGTATCTGCCTACCATCCTTGGTGATGAACGGCACGGTGGATAGGTTCACGGATCCCGCAAGCATCTCGTTCGCCATGCGGCCGGCCTCCTCCCGACGTTCCTGGGGATGGATCATGTATATCGGCTGACCGATAATTTCCGCCTCGGTGTATCCTAGTCGCTTGACGACCGTGTCATTGATGTGTACTATGTTGCGCTGCTCATCGACCACAAAGAGGAAGTCGTCGATGTTGTTGAAGAAATTGCTCAGATTCTCCTTGGTCACTCGCAATGAGTTCTCGAAATTCTTCTGCTCGGTGACATCTTCGAGGACCATCGTGACCCCGGGAGAACCGTCATCGAAGGTCGAGGGCAGGATCTTCGTATTGAAGAAGCGCACCCTTTCGCCCCTGGAATGGCAAGTGCTGCTGGTGAACTTCTCCCCTCTCAATCCATTCTCGATCCGGTTCGCCGGATCATAGTCGCAAGAGAAGGGGAATACGATGTCCGTGACATCCATGCCGATCACATCATCGCGTTCGAGGTCCAAGAAATGGAGCAACCCCTCGTTCACCTGGACCACTTTGAGGTTCTGGTCGAACATTATCATGAGATCGGAAGATAGGTCCACCATCGCGGACAGAGGTATCCGGGAGGATAGGAAGTAGACCTTGGCCGGACCATAGGTCTGCATTTCCACCTGACCCGAGATCAGGAGGATGTCCATGTACTTCGCCACGGCGTTCCTGCTGACACCGAGCATCTCAGAGAGGTCTGTGATCGTGAGCCCCTTGGGATTCTCCCTCAGGAACTTCTTGATCCTCACGATGGCATCCTCATAGCCCTTCATAATTTGAAAGAATTACTTCTTTGGACTTATACCTTATGAAAACGCCTATCGATAGTATGAGGCACAAATGCTTTTCATTTATGCTATACACTAATGCAACGTGAGTATGCAATGCAAAGAAGCTAACTTATAAATATTGAATTCACAGCTAGCGTCTAATTGCAAGGATGAAACCTTGTAGGAGACAAAAAATGAAGACTAAGCTATTGGCAATAGCGATGATTGCTATCGTCTCCGGGGCGCTAGTCACCGGAGGATCAATATTCGCCTATCTTTCCGATGTTGAGCACGTGGATGGGAACCAATACACGAGTGGAACCCTGAATCTGGTGCTCGGTGGCAGCGGAGCTACCCCTGCCACCGTCGGTCCAGTGTACCCGGGCTGGGGAACCCCACAATACCCCGCCTCTGTCTCTGCTGCAACCACGACGCTCACAGTGTCGAACAGCGGGAACATCAATGGGGTACTCTATCTGAACTTCACCGAGATCAAGAACAATGAGAACCTCATCACAGACCCTGAGGGCAAGTACAACCTCATCCCGGGAGACGCTGCGGATACTACGCCACTTGTCGGCGAGCTGGGCGCGAACCTGTACGTGTCGGTCAGCTATGGCGGGGTTCAGATGTGCGCTCCGACCCTGTTGAACAACCTTGGATCCGCGGGAATATTGTTGGGCAACCTTCCAGCTGACGGGTCGCAGACGGTCATCATCACCTACTATGTGCCTACGACCGTCGGGAATGTGATCCAGAGCGACTCCGTGGTGTTCAACCTGGTGTTCAACCTGGAACAGAGCAGGACCACTGCGGTATAGGCCAGTGAAAAAAAGGGCAATGGAAATTGCCCTCCTTTCCCATTTCCATTTGAAGAAGGGGGATAAGATGAACAAGAAAGCGATGAGCAGAGTGGCCCTCCTGGCCCTGGTTTTCGTGGCATCGCTGATCGTGATATCCCTACTAGCTGGTTGTCAGTTCAATACAGTGAGGTCAAGCAGCATGGCCCCTGCCTTGAATGTCGGAGACATGGTGTTCACCGCCCCCACCGCCCTCAGGGACATCAGGGTGAATGACGTCATCGCCTTCCACTCGCCCAGCAACGGCGTTCTGATATGCCATCGCGTCATATATGTCAATGAGAGCGCGGGATATTTCCTGACCAAGGGAGATGCCAATGAGGACCCTGACTGGTTCACGGTGCCCTTTGGCAATGTCGTGGGCAAGGTCGTCATTCAGATCCCCTTCATCGGCTATATGATCTCATTCCTGAGCACCATTTACGGTATGGGCACGACCATTATGTGGATCGCCATCGCCCTGCTCTGCGATGATGTGTTCAAGAAGTCCAAAGAACAAGACCGGGTGGGGGGAATCACATGAGACCCCACTGGAATCGCCTGCCCATCATCGGCGCGGTCCTGCTCTGCTTCCTCCTCCTCATGAACCCCGGCATCTACTGCCAATCCACGGACACCGAGAAGGTGAACAACGATCAGGTGTACGGATACACTCCAGTACTGTGGAAGCAGACGACCCAAGCGGATTTCCAGAGCGGG
>CAZCNG010000178.1:1516-4713 GCA_964500045.1 uncultured Methanomassiliicoccaceae archaeon | reverse complement strand
CCGTCTCCCACGACCTGTCCGGCGTCCTCTGCCAGGCGAACCGCCTGGCCGTGGTCAATCGCAAGCTGTACTATCAGGAGATCGGAACTGGCAAGGACCCCAACAAGGCGCTGCGCGACGCGTACGGCGAGCATTTCACCTTCATGTACCACCACGACCATTCCACCTGCAATCTCAAGGAAGGTGAGTTCATACGGCTGGAGTGACCGAGCTGTTCGCTCTGTTCGATTACCCGTTCTTCGTGCGGGCCTTCATCGGCGGTATCTGCGCCGCGCTCCTCTGCTCTCTGATGGGCGTCTTCGTGGTATTGCGCCGTTCCTCACTGGTCGGGGAAGGACTGGCACACTTATCCTTTGGTGGCATCGCCCTGGGGCTGGTCCTCTCCATATACCCGATGTACATCGCGCTGATCTTCTCCATGGTCGGAATTCTCGCGCTGTATGTCATGCAGAGGAAGAAGCTGGTCTACTATGAGGTCGGCATAGGCATCGTGTTCAGTTTCGGTCTGGCGCTGGGCGCCATTCTGTCCAGCGCCTCGGGTGGATTCAACGTCGACATAATGTCGTACCTCTTCGGTTCCATCGTCACCATCGGGCCGCAGGACGTACTCTTCATCGTAGTGCTGGCCGCGGTCGTACTGGCGTTCATCCTGGTCTTTTACAAGGAACTGTTCCACCTCACCTTCGATGCGGAGGGCGCGCGCCTATCCGGCGTCCCTGTGGGCACTTTCGAGGTCATCTTCAACCTGATCATAGCACTTACAGTAGTAGTGTCTATCAAGGTCGTAGGCTCCCTCTTGGTCACATCGTTGCTGATCATACCAGCGGCCTCGGCGATGCAGATATCCTCCTCCTTCCGTTGGACGACAGCGATCGCTGCCGTGATCGGAATCTCATCGGTCATCCTGGGACTGGTGCTCTCGGGACTATATGATCTGGCTACTGGTGGCCTTATCGTCATGGTCAGCATAGCTATCTTTCTGCTGTGCCTGTTCCTGCGTCGCTTCCGTTCGGAGGATCCGATGCCCGCGGCGGACACGGAAGGCCGCTGAAATCGATGCTGGGTGCCGATGACGGTTCAAACGCATCATGCAACGATGTTGCGTGATATTGCAACGAAAACGACACATTAGACAACTTTACGATACGAATATGATTATTAACGCCCTTATTGGGGGTCTGATGCAACAATGTTGCGAGCACATTCTGGATAGGATTATATATCGATAATATCCTCTCAAGGCAAGGAGGGGATAGCCAATGGGCTACGAAGAAGTATTTCCACCAGCCGATATGAAGTGGGCGGGTAATGCCGCCAAGAGATTCGCGAGCCCCTTTGTGGATGTACCCCATGACAGGATCGACGTCGACCCGATCATCCTGTCCCACGCCGCCGTGGCGTGCGGATACACCATAAGGGATTTCTATGAGAAGCCGGAACTCGGTATCCACTGCGTTGGATACATCTCCCAGCTCTACGACCTGTTGCCAGTGACACACTGGTTCTTCTCGTTGCCCTGGGTTACTGAACTCGGACTCAAGCTCGAGTACAAGGATACTCTGCCGCCGATCAGCACTGGCCCGATCATCTCGGACCCATCGCAGGTCGACAGCATCCATGTCCCCGACAAGGCGGACCTGGAGAAGGGCTGGACCCAGCCGATGTTCAAGAGGATCTACTCGTATGTACAGAAGAACCTCGGACACACCCTGGTGCCGATCTCGTACGGTTTCGACCTGTGCGGCGCGGCAGCTGAATTGTGCGGTGTCGAGAACTTCATCATGTGGACCTTCACCGACCCTGAACAGGCTCAGAAGTTGGTCCGCAAGTACACCGAGACCTCCGTGGCAGGAGCCGAGGGACTGGCCGACACCTATGGAATGGCCATGCTCATCGTCGGATCCGTTCTGGCCAACAACGACATCTTCTCTGACGAGGCGGTCAAGACCTACTCTGCAGACAACATGAAGTACTACGTTGACCAGTGCTTCAGAAGGGGTGCCGGACCCCAGGTGTTCTACCACCTGTGCGGTAACCACCAGACCGACTACAAGGTGTTCAAGGACACCCTTATGTGGTCCCCCTTCACCGTTATCCACATCGGATACGACGGCAGGAACGCATTCCCGTCCGCGAAGCTGAAGGGCGAGTTCCAGGACCGTGCGACCTGCATGGGTTCCGTGGACACGAAGCTTATGATCAACCCGAACCCGAAGGTTGTCTACGAGGCGGCCAGGGACCAGCTGTTGGCGGGTCGCGACTCCAAGAGGGGCTATATCCTAGGTACCTCTTGCGAGACGCCCCCCTTCACCATCCCGGGCAACATGTACGCTTTGACCAAGGCGGCTAGGGACTTCGGTACCTATGGAACGTGGTGAGGTGAGCTAAATGGACTACGTTATTTCCGATCAGGTCAAGGAGATCATCGCCAAGAGGGGACTGAAGCAGGCCGACGTTGAGGACGTTATCAAGTCCGGCATCGATCTGAAGCAGACCTTCAACTACAAGGGCACCAACAGGCATCTCGCCTGCAAGAAGATCAACGGCGTCACCGTGTACGCCGACTTCGAGCTGGAGAGCGGCATCCTGAAGAAGAAGGCAATCCTCAAGACTGCCTATTCCCACAGGGTCAGCCTGAACAGCGTCCAGCAGCTCGGAGAGGCTTCCAACTGGCTGTACAACGGCAACCCGGTCCACAGTGCGACCGTAGAGCTCGAGTACATGACTGTGAAGCGCTCCGGCCCTGCTCTGGCCTCCGCTGACGGCAAGCTCATGATGGTCGAGGAATACCTCGCCACCAAGACGCTGGCCGCCGCTGAGGGTCTCTTCGAAAAGAAGAGGGCGTAAACTCTAACACCGGCCCCGAAAGGGGCCATCAATTCTTCTTTTTCTACTCTGCTGGGTGGAGCCATCGCGCTCTTCGTTTCAGTTCTACCAAAGGTAGAAATGCCTTCCTGCGCCATACAGGCGAGGTTCCAGGTGTTCATGATGAGCGAGAAGATCGGCGAGACCCGCAGCCTTTGTCCCCAGTGCCTCAAGACGATCCCGGCCATCAAGGTCGCGGAGAACGACGTCATCTATCTGGAGAAGGACTGCCCGGAGCATGGCCATTTCCGCACCGTCATCTGGAGGGGCGTCAAGGACTACGAGGACCTGAAGCGCTACGCCTGTGAATACAACAAGCCGAAGAAGATCGC
>CAZCNG010000178.1:0-1416 GCA_964500045.1 uncultured Methanomassiliicoccaceae archaeon | reverse complement strand
CCGGAGATCATCGCCCTGGGCAAGAGGATGGGCATCGACCACATCGAAGTGAACACCAACGGCATCCGCTTTGCCGAGGACATCGAGTTCCTGCGGAAGGTCAAGGAAGCCGGCTGCGATTCGCTCTACTTCAGCTTCGACGGCGTCACGCCCGAGGTCTACGTGGCCAAGTCCGGCCGCGACCTGTTCGACCTCAAGGTGAAGGCGATCGACAACTGCGCCAAGGTGGGCATCGGCGTGACGCTGGTCACGGTGGTATCTCCCAATTTCAACCTGGACCAGGTCGGTCGCATCGTCCAGTTCGCCAAGAGCAAGATCCCGACCGTGAAGGGCATCCACTTCCAACCGATCGCCTATTTCGGCCGCTATCCGCTCGAGATACCGAGGGACGTGGACCGGGTGACCATTCCCGACCTGCTCCAGGCCATCGAAGTGCAGACCAAGGGGGAGCTGCGCGCCGACAATTTCATTCCCACCTCGTGCTCCAACGTCCACTGCGACGCCAAGTCGATGTCGGTGCTGATGGAGGACGGTTCGCTCTTCCCCATGACCGCCCGTGCTCTGGGGCCGCCGCGCGAGACCTCCACGATCGCCACCAAGACCAGGAAGGAGATCTCCGACCTGTGGCGGTTCATCGAGGACGGCCTAATGGAAGGGGAGGAAGGCAGCGCGGATGCCAACAGCTGGGGCGCCTTCATCGAAAGGGCCAAGACCAGCTATCTGACCGTGTCCACCATGGCGTTCCAGGACGTCTGGAATGTGGAAACGGAACGGTTGTGCAATTGCTGCATCCACACCATCACCCCGGACGGGAAGCTGATCCCCTTCTGCCTGTTCAACATCAACTCCGAGGACGGGAGGACGATGTACCGTCACGAGATGTGGGCGAGGCACGCGCAGCGCTGCTAGATCATTTTTTATGACGGCCTTCCGAGATCCGGAAGGTCCGCGATCAATCCTAGCATCTTTCTTTAGCCGACGCTGTATTGAAGGAATGGACCCTGGCGGTCAAGCCATTTGGCTGGAATAATGATGGAATATGGGGTTTACCGGTGCCGGGTCTTTCCGACGCTCTTGTTGTACGTTCCGACGATGTTGTTCATGTAATCGGAGAGGAACTTCGATCCAGCGTCGTTCTTGGTGTGCGTCTGCACCAGGGGGAACTCGGTGTCGCAGTGTATGCAGCGCGCATACTGACAATTAGTGCTGCTCTTGGGGCAACCCGCACAAGCGATGGCCCTCGACTGGAAGAGGCTGAACTGCTTGCCGCACTTGGGGCAGGTGATCTGTTTGGTGGTCTTCAGGAGCTGCGGCGTAACGCCTGCTCTGGCCATCTCCGGTGTTAGAACCATTGTTTTCAGCCTCTCTGGCTAATCGCAGGCGCCTTTATAAATACTATCATCGAGCCGCTCTGTT
>CAZCNG010000177.1:0-4736 GCA_964500045.1 uncultured Methanomassiliicoccaceae archaeon | reverse complement strand
CCACCACCATGAGGATCATTCCAGCGGCGCATGACCCTTTGACCGAACACGGTCACCAGGAAGGGCATCGGCGGCATCAGGAAGAATAGACTTCCGATGAGCGCCAGCAAACGCTTGGGAGGGCTCGATTTGCGTATTGAGCGTACTATCGGGTCGTCTGCGTCAGCGCCCTCGAGCATGCCGAAGAGCGATTTGATCATGAGCTTGTCGGCCTGCAGCACCACACCGACGCTCCAATTGGTGCCCATGAAGATGGTCATGGGTTTGCCGGCCGGTCTGGTCTTGTGCTCCAGGATGGCGCGGCGGAAATCTTCCGCGGTCACGCCCTCGAACTCCGTCCAGGCCTGTCCTATCTGCAGCAGCGAATGAGCGTCGCTGCCGCCCAAACACGCCCACCGGTTGCATTCGCCCGCCTCCTGCGCAGCCGAATTGGCATGACCGTCGACATGACCGCCGTTGAGGGTCTCGATGCCATCCACATCGCTCTTCTCCAACATCTCCCGGCCCAAGGCCGGCACGTGTTTGCTGAAGGGATGCGGTGCGAGCACGAGGCCGCCCTGCCGGCGGATCTCGGCACAGGTCTCGGCCGCGGTCATTTGCGGCGTCACCTTCTCCGTCAAGAAGATGCCTATGATCTCCCCTTCACAGGAGGTGATCTCCTCGCCGATGACGACCTCGATGTCGTCGAACTGCTTGGCGTACTCCTTGGCCAAGAAGGCGCCGGCGACCTCATCGTGGTCGGTGATGCACAGAACCCTCAGACCGACCTTGCGGGCGATGCGCACGACGTCCTCCGGGTCGGAGACCGACTCCGGAAAGCGGATGAATCCGTAGGAGCCCATGCCCGAATACTTGGTATGGACGTGCACGTCGGCCTTCGAGGTCATCTGCACCTTCAACGGGTATGGGATAGAAGTAATTTCCCGATTCTGGCTAGCCTTTGGTCAGATTCATTTCCTGACCGCAGCAGACCAAAGTGCCGTCTCCCGCCTCTTTGACCTCGACGACATTGCCGCAGATCTCGCATTGATAAGTCTGTCCTACCTTGGTCATGGCTCAACCTGTCGCCCCTAGCTCATGGCATCGCATTTATCCTTTTTCCCATCTCGCGGCCCAGGGCGACGCATCTGGCCCTCCCCTCCACATCGGGAACGAAGCGCAGGTCAAGATCGGGGAACGGTAATTCCAGACCTGATGCCAGCAGTGTTTCATGGATCGCCTTGGAGGATCCCGCCCCCCAGCCATAGGAGCCGAAGACGGCGGCGAGACGCCCTTTGGGCCGCAATCCCCTCATGTAGGCGGTGAAGTCCGCCACCGTGGGGAACATGCCATTATTGAGGGTCGGACCTCCGACCAGCACCGCGGCCGATTCCATGACCTCGCGCATCATCACCGAGCGTTCTGTGGCGGAGATGCGGAACACGCTCACAGGCACGTCTTCCATGGCCAGGCCTTCAGCGATGGCCTCCGCCATGATCTGCGTCGAGTTCCACATGGTGTCGTAGATGATGCAGGCCCTCTTCATGGTCCGATGCTTGGACCAGTCGTCGTATTTGGCCAGTATCTGGGGGATGTTCTTCCTCCAGATCAGGCCGTGGCCAGCATCTTGATCTCCCTGCCCTGCAGTTTCTCCCGGGCCTTCTGGTACTGACCGCCGAAGGGCAGGAGGATGTTGGCGTAGTAGGTGGCCGCCTCCGCCATGAGATCGCCCTCGTCGACCTCGTCGTCGAAGCGCTTCGATGAGGCGAAGTGCTGGCCGAAGCCGTCCATGGAGAAGAGGATGCCGTCACCCTCCAGATAGGTGAACATGGAATCTGGCCAGTGCAGCATCGGTGTCTCGATGAAGGTCAAGGTCCGCTCCCCGATGGATAGTTTCTCCCCATCCTCGACCGCCACCACATCGAGCGGACCGAAGTTGAGGGGCAGGTGTTCTACGCCCTTCTTTGATGCCCGGATCTGGGCGCCGGTGATGCCCTGCAGGAGCGGCAAACTACTGGAGTGGTCTGGCTCGGAGTGATCGGAGACGATGACGCTGATATCCTTCGGGTCCACCACGGAGCGGATGCGGGTCAGCGTCTGCGAAAGGAAGGCGGACTTGACGCCGTCGATAAGGGTGATCTCCTCATCCACGATCAGGTAGGAATTGTAGGAAGTGCCCCTGGGCGTGGCGTAGCCGTGGAAATTCCGTCCATTCCAATCGATGGCTCCCACCCAATAGATGCCCTCGGCGATCTCTTTGGCCTGCATGACCTCACCTAGGAGAACATGCCAGCACCGGGGTCTTATCATTTCCGACCAACTCATCGCGCTTAAATCCCTGTAACCGATTGCATGGCCTCAAATGGGCATCATCGAGTGGGCGATTCAGTTCATTCTTGACTTCATCAATGCCATCGGGTACCTGGGGATCTTCCTCCTGATGGCGGCGGAAAGCGCCTGCCTGCCCGTACCCAGCGAGATAGTGGTCCCCTTCGGAGGATTCCTCGCCTACCAGGGCAGTTTCGACCTCATCCTCGTCATATTGGCTTCCACCTTCGGATGCACCTTCGGTTCCGTGGTGGCGTATTGGATCGGACTCAAGGGCGGACGGCCCTTCATCTGCAAGTATGGCCATTATATCCGTCTCAACGAGTCGCACTTGGACCTGGTGGAGGGATGGTTCAATCGCTGGGGGGCGCCCATGGTCTTCATCACCCGCCTCCTGCCGGTGGTGCGCACCTTCATCTCGCTGCCCGCGGGCATAGCGAAGTACCGGTTCGATGTCTTTATCGTCCTGACGACCATCGGCTCGTTGATCTGGTGCGCGCTGCTTGCCTACCTGGGTTACGTCCTTGGCCCCGCCTGGGAAACCTTGGACGCGAGCTACAAGTGGTTCATGTACGCGGTGCTGATCGTACTGGGCCTGGTTTTCGTATGGTGGTACTTCGACCGCCGCAAGAAGGCGCGCTTCTGTGCCCTGGAGAAGCAGGCCTCGGATAAGAAGAACGGAGAGAGCTGAAGAAAGGTCAGCCGTTGTAGTAATACTCACCCTTGGACTTCTGCTCCCGATCCAATCTTGAGCCGGGCTTGTTGATGCGCGGGCGGTTCGTGTCGTTGTCGCGGCGGAAGGTGACGTCGACCATCGCGAGGAACATGTTCATGCCCGCCCTCATGTCGAAAGGCCCCTTGCCCAGACCTTCCTTTCCGGGAATTCCAGAGAACACCATCATGGAATCGGACACCATGTCCAAGAAGTAGATGTCGTGGTCGACCACGAGCGCGCTCCGACCGCGCTTCTCCATGACGCGGCGGATGGTCTTCGCGGTCTCCATCCTCTGATTGGAGTCGAGGTACGCCGACGGTTCGTCCAGCAGATATATGTCCGCCTCTCTTGAAAGGCACAGGGAGACGGCCACCCGTTGCAGTTCGCCTCCGGAAAGGGTCTTGACGTTCTTCTCGTACAGAGGTTTGAGGTTCATCGGATGCTGTATCTCGGTCTGAAAGAAGCTGGATTCGAAGAAATCCTTGACCATGGTGTTGAACAGTTCCGTCACAGTGCCGTCGAAATCGGGGTTGATGTACTGCGGTTTGTAGGAGACGCGTACGCCTTCATTGAATTCGCCGCTGCTCGGCTTCTGCACTCCGGCCAGCATCTTGACGAAAGTGGTCTTGCCGATCGCGTTAGGACCGACGACACCGACGCTCTCACCGATCTTGATGCTGCCCGCCTCCACCCTAAGCTTAAAGGCGGGGTATTGGCACGATATCTCATCGTATTCGAGCAGCGTCGCCTGCTCCCATTGCTCCCGGGGCGGATGAGATTCGAAGCGGATCGGGGTATCGCGGAAGCGGATGTTCTCCTCCTTGGCGTAGCCGTCCAAATAGACGTTGATGGCGGAGCGCACCTGCCGCGGCTGGACGAAGGCACCATAGGCGCCTTCCTCACCAAAGATAAGATAGCAGTTATCTGCCAGGAAGTCGAGGATGGCCAGGTCATGCTCGATGACCACCACGTGCTTGTCGGCCGCCATGGATTGGATGAGGCGCGCAACTCTGATCCTCTGGTAGATGTCCAGGTATGATGATGGTTCGTCGAAGAAATAGATGTCCGCTTCCTTCATCATGGTGGCGGCCAAAGCCACCCGCTGCAGCTCTCCGCCGGAGAGCTCGCCCAGGTTGCGGTCCAGGACCTCGGTCAGCTCCAACAGTTCCGCCGCCTCGTCCAACTTCATCCTTTCCTGCACGCGGGACAGGAGGTCGCGCACCTTCCCTTTGAACAGATTGGGCAGTTTGTCCACATACTGTGGCTTGAGCGAGGTCTTGAGCTCCTTGTTGAAGACCTTCTGAAGGAAATCGTGCACCTCGCTGCCGGTGAAATGCGCCAGGACCTCCTCCTTGGTGGGTGGATTCTCATACCGGCCCAGGTTGGGAACGATCTCGCCGCTGAGGATCTTAAAGGAAGTCGACTTCCCGATGCCGTTCGGTCCCAGGATGCCGGTGACCATGCCTTTCTTGGGGATCGGCAGGCGGTACAGGCGGAAGGAATTCTCGCCATACTGGTGAATGAGCTCGTCCTTGAGCTCGTCGGGAAGGCCGATGATCTTGACGGCCTGGAAAGGACACTTGTGGGTGCAGATGCCGCAGCCCACGCACAGGTCCTCGGAAATGATCGGCTTGCCGTCCGACTCCATGACGATGACCTCCACGCCAGTGCGCATGATGGGGCAGTATTTCATGCACTCCTTGTTGCACTTCTT
>CAZCNG010000176.1:0-4751 GCA_964500045.1 uncultured Methanomassiliicoccaceae archaeon | reverse complement strand
AGCAGCCGGTTGTCCTCTGAGAAGATGGACTTCATCGGCTCTCGACCATAGCGGTAATCCAAAGGGCATAGGAGCATCTACATCACCGTTTAATGATAGAAAAGGGCAATCAGCCTTTTCCTTTTTATACTTGCTGTGTTATGCCAGGACACTCAATGCCCCAAATGCTGCGGCGACGGGTGGCTTAACGGCCCCAATTGTCGGGAGACGCGGATTCGGGAAAGGGTGGGACATCTGGCTCAGTATGCAAAAACTTATAAACGGTTGTCATAATGTCGATGCGACCTGAAGCAGTGTTCCTGAAGGCTGGGCGTGAATTATTATGACGGAACTCTTGGAAGATCTCGACCAAAGGCGTTCGATTAACAACAACGAGGCCGAGAAGCACAGGAAAGTAAGAGACGAGCTGAACGAAGAGACCAAAAAATGGGTCCAGAAGCGCGATGAGCTTAACTCCAAGGTGCGAGAGCTGGTCGATGAGGCCGCTAAGCATCGTGAGGAGAGAGATAAGCTCAACGAGCAGGTCCGCGCCAATAAGGAAAAGCGCGACGTGCTCAACAAGCGCGTGAACGAACTCTTCGAGAAAGTGCAAGAGCTCCGCAAGCAGAAAGCTCCCAAGGAAGCCGGACCGAACATCGGCCGCCTCAGGAAGGAACTCCGCCAACTGGAGAACTTCCACATGACCCAGGCTCTGACCCGCGAGAAGGAGAAAGAGGTCATGGAGCAGATCAAGACCCTGGAGAAGCAGATCCAGGAGGCCGACAAGGACACCGAAGCAGACGCCGGTATGAAGGCGGCCAAGAAGGAGCACAAGGATGCTAAGGACGATGCTGAAGCGCAGCACCGCCTGGTCGGCGATCTCGCTGAGAGGGCGCAGTCCGAGCACGATGTCATGATCAAGCTCTATGAGCAGGCCGACGCGCTCCGCAAGGAAGCGGACGGGGCTCAGGAGAAGTTCATCGAGACCAAGCAGAAGGCCGACGAGGAGCACCGCAAGCACATCGACTCGATCAAACAGGTGCACGACTACGACAAGATCACCTCCGGTCTTAGGCAGAAGGTCCGCAAGGCTCGCAAGAAGAAGGACGATACCTACGCCATGAAGGAAGGCGAGGACATCTTCGACAAGTTCAAGCGGGGAGAGAAACTCTCCACCGAGGACATCATGAAGATGCAGAAGTCCGGATACATGTGATCCTGCGCTATCTGGCTATTACAAACCACTTCCCAATTATCTCATTTTTGATGTGTTTTTAACGCCTCTAGAATTGCTTTCTATCTAGAAAAACTATTAATATCAACCTCCCCATATTTCCTTTGGGAAGGTCTGGGCTAGTTCTCAGAGTGCATCCCATCCCTTCTGACAAGGCTAGCCCTTCCCAAACCTTTTTCCAAAACCCCACTTTCTAGTTTTCTGAAGCAAAGGCATTTTATCCACGGCGTCATTGGTGCCTGTGAGGGAATAACGATGGTGCTGGAAGGCCTGGGCAAATCGCTGAAGGACGTCCTCAAGAAGATCGCCAACAGCAGCAACGTCGACGAGAAGCTCGTCAAGGAGATAACGCGGGATATCCAGCGTGCCCTCTTGCAAGCAGATGTCAACGTCAAGTTGGTGCTGGAGATCACCAAGGAGGTCGAACGCAGGGCGCTCACCGAAAAGCCTCCGGCGGGCAAGTCCAGCAAGGAGCACGTCATCCGCATCATCTACGAAGAATTGGTCAAGATCCTCGGTGAGGCGCGGCCGCTTCCCGTGGGCAAGCAGACCATCATGCTCTGCGGCCTCTACGGCCAAGGGAAGACCACCACGGCCGGGAAGCTAGGCCGCTTCTTCCATAAGAAGAACCTCAAGGTCGGCCTCATCGCGGCGGATGTGCATCGGCCAGCAGCCTACGACCAACTGAAACAGATCGCTGATAAGGTCGGCATCGAGTTCTTCGGCATTCCCGGCGAGAAGAGCGCCGTCGTCATAGCCAGTGAGGGGATGAAACACTTCAAGGGCGTGGACGTGGTCATCATCGATACCAGCGGTCGCCACGCTTTGGAAGAGGACCTGATCCAGGAGATCAAGGACGTGGCCGCGGCCACGCAGCCGACGGAGCGCATCCTCGTGCTCGACGCATCTGTGGGTCAGCAGGCTGGACCACAGGCGCAGGCGTTCCACGACGCCATCGGCGTCACCAGCGTCATCATGACCAAACTGGACGGCACGGCCAAGGGCGGCGGTGCGCTCAGTGCGGTGCAACGGACGAAAGCGCCCATCGTCTTCATCGGCGTGGGCGAGCACCTCGAAGACCTGGAGCCGTTCGTCCCCGGTCGTTTCATCTCGCGCATGCTGGGCATGGGCGACATCGAATCGCTGATGGAGGCGGCCAAGGAGAACATCACCGAGGCGCAGGCGGAAGAGACCACCCGCAAGATCATGTCGGGGCACTTCACGCTCAAGGAGATGTACGAGCAGATGGAAATGCTCACTTCGATGGGCCCGCTGCAGAAGCTCGTCTCCATGCTACCGGGAATGCCCGGAGGCATGACCGATAAGATCAACGTCGAGGAGACGCAGGAGAAGATGCGCAGGTTCCGCACCATCATGGATTCCATGACCGACGCGGAGATGGAGGACCCCAAGCTCGTAAAAGCGTCCCGCGTCGCCAGGATCGCCCGCGGCGCCGGCGTCGAGCTCAAGGACGTGCGCGAGCTGCTGCACCAGTACAACAACTCGAAGAAAGCGGTCAAGGGCTTCATGGGCAACCGCAAGCTGCGCAAACAGTTGATGAAGCAGATGCAGGCGCAGGGCATGAATGTGGATGGTGCCGAGCAGTGAGGCGCTTCATCATCGTGGGGCACAAGACCCCGACCGCCGCCGATTTCAAGCTGGACGATATGGCCGGAGGCGCCGGACGCCTCGACGTGCTGCTCCGCTGCGTCAACTCCGCCTTCTTCCTATCGCATTCGATACGCAAGGACGTAGAGGTGTACCTCGTATTGCAGGGGCCGCCGCATCCGCCCCGCACCGTCCGTTTCTACGGTCCGGAGATGCGTTATCTCAACCCGGACGAACGGTCGACCGGCGCCCTGGTCCGAAATGCTCTGTTGAAGCAGTCCAAGGTCGAGGCACGCTCCTCGCCCGGCGTCTATGTCCGCGACATAGGCCTGAGGGAGGTCATCGCCTCCCTGCCGGCGGAATGCCAGGTCGTCTACCTCAAGGAGGACGGACTGCCGCTCGAATCATTGGTCAAGGGGGAGGACATGGCCTTCGTGCTCAGCGACCACATGGACCTGAGCGACGCCGAGGAAGCCGTTCTCAAGGAGAGGGCCAATGGCACCATCAGCCTAGGCCCGACCTCCTATCACGCCGACCACTGCATCACCATCGTCAACCACCGCCTGGATATGCTTTGAGGCTTTCCTGCCAAAGTTTTTCTAGCGAATCGGTACTTCCCGAAGATAGATGAAGGAACGCATAGCCCAGCATAGGCACTGCCGCACCTGCGGAAAGGCATTCGTCGGCGACGATCCTTACTGCGGGGAAGAATGCCGCAGCGTCAACAAGGACAAGCTGGCCAAGAAGAAGAAGCAATTGCTCATCCTCTATGCTATCAGCTTCGCGATCCTCATGGCAGTTCTACTGGTGATCAGATGAGAGTTGGTGTAGGCGGCAGCTTCAACATCCTGCACAAGGGGCACAAGGCCCTCTTGGACAAGGCGTTCGAAGAAGGAGATGAAGTGGCCATCGCCATAATGTCTGATGAGTTCATCCTCGGCAACAAGCACCTCTACCTTCCGCTGGAGGAGAGGATCGAGGCCATCAAGGAGCACGTGGACAGGAAGGGAAAGCCCTACACCATCACGGTCATCAACGATATCTACGGAGGCGCCCAGGATGATCCCGATCTGCATGGCATCGTCGTGAGCGCAGAGTCACTGGCCAACGCGCGCCGCATCAACGAGCTGCGCATCCGCAAGGGACTCAAGCTCCTGGAGATCATCAAGGTCCCGCACATCCTGGCTGAAGACTACGTTCCGATCAGCTCGACGCGCATCATCCGCGGCGACATCAACGAAGAAGGTCGTCTGCTGCGCTCCATGCGCATCCATGTCGGCTCCGCCAATCCCGTCAAGCTGAACGCCACCCGGGCCGTGATGGAGAAGATCTTCGAGGACATCGTAATCGAAGATCGCCACGTCGACCCGGCCGTACCGAAGGAGCCGTGGGAGGCCGAGGTGCTCAAGGGGGCCATCACCCGCGCGCGCAAGTCGCTGCAGGAAGGCGACCTGGGCGTGGGCATCGAGGCGGGCATCTTCCGCTTCGAGGACGGCCTCTACGATATCCAGGTGTGTGCCATCGTCGACAAGACCGGTCTCATCACGCACGGGCAGGGGATGGGCTTCCGCTATCCGCCGCCGATAGAAGATCTGTTGATGAAGGACATGTCCGTGTCCGAGGCGTGTGAAGTGCTCTTCAAGGAGAAGGGCGAGGGACGCCGCGGCGGAGCGGTCGGTCTTCTCAGCAATGGGTTGATGAAGAGGCAGCAGCTGACCGAACAGGCCGTGCTCGCCGCCATGATCCCGCGCATCCGCAAGGACATCTATTTCTGAATAATATCAAAGGAGATGGGGGCAATCCCCCCTCTCCCGAAGCGTCCCCTACTTCTTCTTGCCCTTGCGCCGGGTGCGCAGCAGCGCCGCGTCCATGCCCTTGGCGCATTCCTGCAGTCCCACGCACGCAAAGCGGTGGTACTTGTGGCAGTAGG
>CAZCNG010000175.1:0-4754 GCA_964500045.1 uncultured Methanomassiliicoccaceae archaeon | reverse complement strand
GCGGCAGCGAGGGCGTCCAGGGTAGGTTCGGGAATGGCAAGACCTCTCGGCACCTTCCTGCCCTGCGCCCTCGTCCTGGCGGAATCGAAATATTCCGGCCACAGGACCCACGCTTTGTCCTCGTCAAGAGGCATAGGCTATGCGCCTACTCCTTGACCAGGACCGCGTTGATGCATCCGTCCTGTCCCGGACGGGAGGTGACCTTGGCCATTCCAGCCTCGGTCTGGATGAAAGCGCCCTTGGTGATGATGTTGCGCTGCACATAGTTGGGGTTGGCAGGGTTCTTCTTCACGGTGACGATCTTGACCTTCTTGGCCTTGTTGTCGGCCGGGTTCATGACGTTGGCGAATGAAGCGTGAAGGACGCGGATCTTGCTGCCGGCGCCGCGGGTGCGGACCTTGAGCAGCTTCTGCTTGCCGACCAGAGTGTGCAGAGGGTCGGTTCCGATCTCGAAACGCCTCTTCTTCCTGGAGAGCCTGAGCCTGCCGCCGGTGCTCTTACGCTTGGACTTGCCTTGCCACAGTGACATGTAATCCTCTGCCACTGAAAAAGGGGAGCCGTATAAATAAGTTATTGATGCCGGTGCCTGCTTGGATGCTCTACTCCAAGCATTCCAGGAGCTCGGCCTGGGGGTGGCCGCCCAGCGTCACTATGGCGGCGCGTCCGTCCTTGGCCGCGCCTGGATTGATGAATACGGTGCCATCTTGCTCGATCACTCCGGCCGCCTCGTGGATGTGACCGGAGAGAACGGCCTTGGGTTGGAACTCCTGCACCACCTGCAGTACGGCCTTGCTGCCGGCGTTCAGTCCAGAGAAGGTCACATCATTGATGCCGTAGGGTGGACAATGGACCACCAGGATGGCCCCTCGGACCATGAGCGGCCGCAGCTCGCGGAGGATCTGCTCCTCCGGCATTTCGAACGGGGTGTCGAAGATGGTCGGATTGGACCCGCCGTAGCCGACCATGGCGCCGACTGGTGTTTCCACCCTTCGCCCGTGCAATAGCGTGGCTGCACGGGCGATATGAACCATGGTCCCAGGAGGATCGCAGTTGCCGGGCACCGCGTACACGGGCACGTTGAAACCTCGCAGGAATTCTTCGGACCATTGCGCAGGGCCGAAGTGCGTGATATCGCCGAGGACGATCACCCCGTCGAGCTTCCTCTCTCCCACCAACCGGAGCGCCCAGACCTTGACCCGGTCGCGGCGGTGGATATCGGAGATGACTAGGAAGCGCTGCATAGCGCGTCGATGGATTCTCCTCTAGATTACCCTTTCTAGAATCCAAAGCTGAAGTTCTGGAATACCAACAGATAGGCGACGATGTACCCGGCGATGGTGCCGCCGCAAAGCAAGGGCAGCCCGGCCTGAGGACGACCGGTGGACACGTATCTCATGAGCACCAAGAAGCCGATGCAGCCACCGATGAAGGCGCCTACGGTAACTAGGGCGTCAGCCCACTGAAAATAGGCGGAGGCGGAGGGCAGGTAGACGCGCGCGGAAACGATCAGGATTCCGGGAATGACGGCGTCGCCGACCCCCATCATCATGGTGGTGCGCTCCGGGTCCTTCTCCCGGTCCTTCAGTTCCAACGTCTCTTCGCCCAGTTTATAATCCATCTTCTTCGGTATCACGAAGAGCACGGGCAGCTTCATGTCGATGACGCCTTCGGCCAAGGTGAGCATATGCTTCGTCTTGTAGACGGAGATGGCGTCGTACGCCATGAGAATGATCAGCAATATGAAAGCCGGCAGGATGCCTAGACTGAGGCCCAGTATGGCCGTAGCCCCCACCCCGACCAGGAAAGCGGTGATGTCGACCACGTACCATTCCGGGAAGACGACCAGCAATAGGCCGAGGATGGCGGCGGCACAGGCGCCCCAAACGAAGGCCACGGTGGGGTCCGGCACGACCAGAAAGAAGAGAGGCATGAGGATCGAGAACATGGCGATGGCCATGGCTCCGATGAAGATGGCGCGCAGGATGTTGCCCTTGCCGAACTTGATCAATAGGAGCAGTACGCCCGTCATGGCCAGTATCATCAAGAAATAGAGTATCGGATTCACGGGGTCCGATGGGTCCTCGAAGGCGCGGTAGTCGCTCGGCAGTATCGTGACCATCCACAGGGCAAATGCCTGCACTAGGGCGTAGAAGCCGAAGGTGGCCAGGTACTGGGTTCTGCTGCGCATCCAATGGGGGAGAGGAGTAAGATAGTGATTAACTTGAGCCTCGGATCAGCGACATTTACCTATCTTTCCGCCTTCGCGGCGCAAAGAAATGATATCCCCGCGGCTCTCTTCCAACCTTCACCATGGGAGGGAGCACCTACGCGGGCAGGCTGGAGAGGGCGAAAGGCCTTCCAGAAATATTCGAGATCGTCAAGGATGCGGTCCAAGCACGCACGGGGCTTTCCCGCGGCGGCCTGATGCTTGGACTGGCGGAACTGGGCGGCAGCGAGGGATACTTCATCGGCGGCCTTTACCCAGTGGCTACGAACGTCATCGTCATGAACAAGGGACCGATGGCACGCATCAAGGCGAATCGACCAGAGCTCTACCACCCCTATGTATTCCATATCCTGTTGCACGAGTACCTGCACGCCATCGGTTACATGGATGAAGAGCAGACCAGGAAGAAGGCGTTCGACATCAGCAGGGCGCTGTTCGGAGAGATGCATCCCACCACAGCGATCGCTCGAGACCTCACGAGCATCCTGCCGTTCGTCCGCTACGCGGTACCGCAGAAGACGCCGGAGGACATGCAGATAGAACTGGTCAAAGGTTTCGACCTAGGTAGCTGCAGCAGCTACATCTGCTGAAAAATAAGATCATGGTAAGGAGTTTCCTCAAAGCGAGGGAAGAGGATCAGGGAGCGCCCTGGCTCACGACCGCGAAGGCCATGCGCCCGGTGATCTTGTTGATCTTGATCTTCACCTTGCTGCCCTTGATGGTGCCGGGAATGTAGATGATGTAGTCGCCCAGTCTAGCAACTCCATCTCCCTTCTTGCCGACGTCCTCGATCATGACATCATAGATGCCGCCTTCCTTGAGGCTCTCCTTCTCAGGGGCCTTGGCCACCTTGCGCGATGAAACCGGACGATGAGCGCCACAGGCCTCGCATTCCAGGATCATGATCCTGCCTTCCTTGACGATGTGAGTGTCTGGCCTGCCGCATTCCGAGCAGAGAACGAAGGAATCCGTGTAGGCGAGGATGCGATCGTTGATCTGAGCGGGGGTCAGCCTTGCCTTGAAGATGACGCGGCGGCCCTCGATGGTACCGGGTGTACCCAACTCACGGAGCAGGTACTGGAGCAGATCTTCCTGCTCGCGGCGCAGCGCATCGACGATGTCGCCGAAGTTCTTGACGACGGTCTGCTTCCCTTCTTGGAAGACATCCGCCTCGGGTACGGTGAATCTCTCATGCTTCTCGATGGTCTCGGGCAGCTTCTGCTTGGCCCGTTCAAGCAAGGACATGTAATCGTCAGCCATGGTAATCGTCGCTCTCAAGTCACACCGCGCATATAAATATAGTGCAATCAAGGCCCGTAGCGACGCTTCAGAGCGGCGCGCACCAACCCCAGATGCAGAGGGGAGGGCTTGTCCGGTCTGGAGCGGAACTCCGGGTGGAACTGTGAGGCAATGTAGTAGGGATGGTCCTTCAGTTCCCCGATCTCCATCTTGACATCGTCCGCGGAACGCCCGCTGAATTTCCAGCCGGCCTCCTCGAACTGCTCGATGTACTTCGGGTTCACCTCATAGCGGTGGCGGTGCCGCTCCATGATCAGCTCCTTGCCATAGAGGTCGAAGGCCATGCTATCCTTGTTGACGACCACCGGCTGAGCGCCTAGACGCATGCTGGCACCCTTTTTGGTGATGTGTTTCTGTTCCGGAAGGAGGTCCACCACCGGGTGCTTGCACTCCGCGTCGATCTCCGTGGTGTTGGCGCCGTCCAACCCCATGACGTTCCTGGCGTATTCGATGGTCGCCATTTGGAAACCCAGGCAGACTCCGAGGAAGGGGATCCCATTCTCACGAGCATAGCGTGCGGTGGCGATCTTCCCTTCAATGCCTCTCTGCCCGAAGCCGCCGGGGATCAGAATGCCATCGACCTTGAGGATGTCCTCCGTCATGCCGAACTGCTGGATGACCTCGGAGTCAATGAATATCATCTCCACCCTGGCTCCGGCTTCGGCGCCGGCGTGATGGAAGGCCTCCAAGTGCGAGATGTACGAGTCCCCTAAGTGGGTGTACTTGCCGACCAGGGCGATGCGCACCGTGCGCGGAGGGTTCATGACCCGATGGGCGAAATCCTTCCAAGCAGACAGGTCGGATTCGTTCGCTGGCAGGTGCATCCTCTTCACGATGAAGTCGGCCAGGCCCTGGTCCTCGAGGATCATGGGAACCTCATAGATGGAGCGGGCGTCGGGACAGGAGATGACCGCTTCCACGGGGACGTCGCAGAAGAGCGAGATCTTCCTCTTGATCCCTTCCTCCAGAGGTTCCTTGGCCCGGGCCACGATGATGTCAGGCGCGATGCCGATGGCGCGCAGCTCCCGGACGGAGTGCTGCGTCGGCTTGGTCTTCTGCTCGCCGACCACTCCCATGATGGGAACCAGGGTCGTATGCACGTAGAGGCAGTTCTCCTGGCGTCCGAGCTCGGTGCCCATCTGCCTCACTGCTTCAAGAAATGGCATGGATTCAATGTCACCGACGGTGCCGCCCAATTCGACGATGCACACCTCGGCGCCGGTGGCCT
>CAZCNG010000174.1:0-4836 GCA_964500045.1 uncultured Methanomassiliicoccaceae archaeon | reverse complement strand
GAGGTTTTAAACTCGGCGAGCCCTCTTCCACTAGGGAGGAGAACGGAGTGGCGCGTGTTGAACTGGATAAGACGGCCCTTTTTGCGCTCGCCTCTGACACTCGCATCGAGATCCTCAAGAACATGCAGGCCAACCGCATGACGGTCACCCAGCTGGCCGATAGGGTCGAGGTGGACAAGGCCGCGGTGCATCGGCATCTCAAGAAGCTCGAGGAGGGCGGCTTCGTCAAGCGGGAAGAGGACCACGGGTTCGTGTACTACTCTCTCACTTGGAGAGCAAGGGACATCCTCTCGCCGAACGAGAATACGAAGATCATCGTGCTCATCACCTCTTCCATTCTTGTTCTCGGCGTCATCTCACTGCTTCTCATAGCTATAGCCACGCCCGCCCCGGCACCCAACAACCTGAGCAACGGCCTGAGCGGCCAATGGGTCCCCGTGGGCGACGGCCCGCTGGTGGGCCAACAGGTGGTCCAACAGACGTCGCCGGGCCCGATGGGGACCATCATCCCTATTGTTCTCGGTCTGGCTTCGGTCGTGATCATAGTGACGGCCCTAGCGGCCTACGTGCGCCTCTATCCCCCCAAGCTTCCTGCCGACGAAAAGGAGCCGCAGGAGTGGCCGGAGACGGACAAGCGGGACGACTGAGGCAAAGCGTCATCAACCCACGGATGGATCCGTGGGCTTGCCGTTCCAGCTGCATGCGGAACCTTCCGCAGGACGGACGACCATAGGCTGGATGATGGCAGCCCTGTTGCGGATGTTCTTGGCGGCGTTGAGGTCGGCGTTCTCGCTGTGTCCGCAGAGGACGCAGCAGAACTCCGACTGCGTTGGTCGGTTCGACTTGGCGATGTGCCCGCAGGCGCTACACTGACGACTGGTGTTGCGCGGGTCGATGATGACCAACGGAACGCCCGCCAACATCGCCTTGTAGGCGATGAACCGACGGAGTTGCGAGAACGCCCACTTCGAACTAGAATCCCGTCGCGCCTTTGCAACCGTTGACCGGACGTTGATGTGCGTCAGCTCCTCCAACGCAATTCCACGTCCGGTGCCTTTGGCCAGGGATACCACGGCCTTGCTGATGCATCTGACCGCTAACGGCGCAGAGAGTTCGTACTCCTCGCGGATGCGCTTGTACAGCTTCGCCTGGATGGCGAACTTGTTGAAGCAACGGCATGCGAACGCATCCTCTGAGACCATGTCGTAGGCTTCGTTGAACCTCTCCATCGTGGCGAGAAGTTGCTGCTTCTGTTCATCGTTCGGCAGTAGCTTAACCTTGACCGTCAGCAGCATCGGATCATAATCACAGCCTCAGTGGGTCCGCATTCCTATTACCGGCACACTGCGGGAGCAAGACACCAGATGTGTGAATGGGCGCAATTCCCCCGCGATTGAACTCGTGGGCTTCCTTGCGCCCAATAGTGGTGAACGATAACCCCTTGCCTGAGGCAGGAGAGTTCGATTTCAATCCTGACGACCAAGGGTAGATTTTAAAATGGCTCATCGCCACTTGATGTGCGAATGGTGCCTATGGCATAGCTAATCTACCCACCCGCCGATGGTATCTCAATGCCTTCACCCACCCGCAGGTCGAGAATGCTCCGGCAAGGCGTGGGCCGGGGTCCGGTGATCTACTGGATGAGCCGCGATCAGCGCGTCCAGGACAATCACGCTCTCTCTCACGCATTATCACTGGCCAAAGACTCCACCTCGGAGCTGCTGGTCGCTTTCTGCCTGGCGCCCGGATTCCTGGGAGCCCGGTGGGACGCGTTCGCCTTCATGCTGCAAGGCATTCGCTCGGTGGGGCGGCAACTCGTGGAGGCCGGCATCCCCTTCCATCTTCTTCAGGGCGAGCCAGGACTGCAAGTGGCACACCTTGCCCGGGAATTGAAGGCCGCGGCGGTGGTCTGTGACTTCGATCCTCTGCGCATCAAATCGGAATGGAGGTCCGACCTGATGGCCGGTTGCGAGTGTACCGTGTCCGAGGTGGACGCACACAACATCGTGCCCTGCTGGTTGGCCTCCCCTAAGCGGGAGTGGGCCGCGGACACGTTCCGCCCCAAGCTGAAGGCGCTCTTGCCGTCCTATCTGGGCGAGCTGCCTGCGAAGATATCTCCGACGGGTGGGATGGTCCACGAGGCCACCGGATGGGAAGAGACACTGGAGAAACTGGCCGGCCATGAGGTTGGCCGCTCCTTCCCCGCGTCAGGGGAAGATGCTGCCCGGGAAGAGCTGTCTTCCTTCCTGCGCAATCGCCTCGAAGGATATTCTCTGGCTCGCAACGATCCCAACCGGGACGGGCAATCTGGCCTCTCCCCCTACTTGCACTTCGGACAGATAGCGGCGCAGCGGGTCGCCGTGGAAGTGCTAGCTACGGCCGCTCCGGCTCAGGATAAGGCCTCTTTTCTGGAGGAGCTCACCGTCCGCCGCGAGCTCTCGGACAACTTCTGCCATTACGAGGAGCGCTATGATTCGTCCGAGTGTTTCCCGGCCTGGGCCAAGGCGTCCCTGAGCGAGCACGAGAGCGATAGGCGGGAGTACAACTATTCGCTGCCCGAGCTGGAGCAAGCTAGGACGCACGACGAGCTCTGGAACGCGGCGCAGCGGCAGATGACCACCACGGGCAAGATGCATGGCTACCTGCGCATGTATTGGGCCAAGAAGATACTGGAATGGTCCGCGAACGCCGAGGAGGCGCTGCGTACCGCCATCCTGCTGAACGACCGCTACGAGCTGGACGGCCGCGACCCCAACGGGTACGCAGGTCTCGCCTGGTCCCTGGGCGGGGTGCACGACCGTGCTTGGCCCTCCCGCCCCATCTTCGGCAAGGTGCGCTATATGTCGCTGGGAGGGGCCCGCTCGAAGTTCGACGTTGACAAATTCATCTCTCGATACTCGGGCTAGATATCTATGGGGCGCCCCCGCTGCGGAACGATGACCCGCATCCCCTCCAGTCTTTCGAACATTTCCGGGGCGGTGGTGTGCACTGGTATCACGATCTCCGGGTCGATCCTCCGCACCAGGTCCATCAGGTCATCGGCGCTGGCGTGACCGGACGCGTGGTATCCCTTCTGGAATTCTGGCACCATCCGGTCGCCCTCCTTCCTCATGGCGAGGCCAACGGTGCCTATACCATAATGTTCCAGCCAGCCGTGGAGGCGCTCGAAGCCGAACTCCTGCTCTTCGGCAAAGGCCTCGCTGTTGGAGTAGACATATACTCCACTCTTAGGCTGGATGTCGATGAGATTGGGCAGGTCGGTCAGCGAGAAGCAGATGATGAACTGCCCTGGTGAGGCGGCGATCTCCTGGGGCGTGAGGCCCCGGACCCAATTCTCCTCCTTGACCTTCTTGTTGGAGCCTTTCTCATCGTGCAGCGGAGTGTAACCTCGAACCTTGTCCAGACGGCCCTGCGGATCCGCGGCTTCCAAGGCCCTTAAGAAATAGGCGTCGGAGCTGGTCACCACCAGTTCGCGTCCGGTGGCGTCGGCGATGTCCAGGAAGGTGTCCAGGCGCTCGAAGTTGCGCGGTCCGAAATCGGCCAGGACGAAGTTTCTTTCCTCTTCCACCGCCGCCAGGCAGTTTCGGCGCACATCCTCCTCGCTGACGTCCTCGTCCTTCTCGCGATTGGCCCGAGTTCCCTCTACGATCAGGGCACGGGGGCTGAGCGCCCGCGCCTTGCTGATGAAAGTGTCGGTCAGCTCCTTGCCGAGACCATGCAGGCGCAGGTCTCCAGTGTACACGACGTTACCGGCCGAGGTCTCGATCGCTATGGCGCTGGCACCGTAAACGGAATGGTCCACGGGGTAGATCTTCGTCTGGATGGCAAGATCGTCGCTTCTTCCTATCTTCCCCTTCTCCAGCTCCTTCTTGTTGGGCAGGGTGCCCCAGAATTCGGTGAATGGCTGGGAAGGCTTTTCGGGAAGGTAGAGGTCCCGTCCCACCGCCCTCTTCCTATCGCTCTCGACGTTCAGCCCTCCATTCTTTGGTCCGCGAGGTACAATGTAGCTACATTCCACCCCCACGCCGCGGTTGCCGGAATCCTTCAATCCCTTGACCAGCGCCGCCGTCGTCTGTCCGCACAGCAATGGCACGCGCTCGTCGATCAGTCCGACCAAGCCCATGTGGTCCATGTGCGCATGCGATATGTAGAGGGCGTCCAACTTCACGTGGCCTTCGTGCCGCGGACCCAGGTCGCAGGTGGCCAGGTCCGGTCGATACAGGTCAAGATCGGGCACCAGACCCAACTCTAGGAAATCACGCAGGCCTCGTGAACTGCGCGGTTGCATGAAGCCGTCGAAGTAGCGGCCGAATTCGCCGTAGTTGAGGCCGAAATCCAGCATCAGATTGTGCCCCTCGGTCGAGAGCAGGATCTTGTTCCCGCCGATGCAGCCCGCGCCGTCCAATACCGTGATCTGCGTGCCTCTAGCCATGCCACCAGGTAGTCGCCCGCTGAGACTATTTTGCTTTGCCCCGGAAGTATGGTTTCCGATAAGACCGTCTCAGCGTCAAGTGATCAGAGCGTCGCCACGCCGTGCTCGCGCAGCACTTCCACGGAACGCTGCAGCGAGGCCGCGGTCTTGGTCTCGATGACCACGGTCAATCCTCTGCTTTCCGCGGTGAGGATGGCACCATCGATGTC
This sequence comes from uncultured Methanomassiliicoccaceae archaeon, assembly GCA_964500045.1. GTDB lineage: Archaea > Thermoplasmatota > Thermoplasmata > Methanomassiliicoccales > UBA472 > CAZCNG01. The sequence goes on along the minus strand of CAZCNG010000174.1, from coordinate 195 downwards.
GACCCCACCAGTATACGGCACCTGGTGGTCGCTGTGGCCATCGTAGTCGTGCAGGTGCATGTGCCTGAGGCGTTCCAGGTGCTGCCGGATGACCGCGCCCTCCATATTGCCGGAGCGAGCGTCATGGCCGATGTCCCAGGTGATGCCGACGCCGGGGATGTTGCAGACCTCCTCCACCGCGCGCCGCACGAAGGA
>CAZCNG010000173.1:0-4842 GCA_964500045.1 uncultured Methanomassiliicoccaceae archaeon | reverse complement strand
CAAGGCGACCACCTACACCTCTGTGGTGAAGTCCGTGTACCTCGAGATGAAGGGCGGCAAGGTGATGCTGTGCATCATGCTCAAGAACGGCAACACCATGCAATTCAGCCGCGACCTCGCCAGCGGAATGGGAGTTCCCGCCGAGCTGAAGTCGATCACCTCCAAGGAGATCATGCCCATCCGCCCGCCCATCGAGGAAGGCCTCGTATCCAGCCACATGTTCGAACTGGCCGAGGGTGCGCGCCGCAACAAGATGTACCCGTAGGCAGCAAGAAATACCAGCTGGCACCTTCTCAGGGACGTTGCTATGCTGGTCATCAAGCGCTCCGGCGAGAAAGAGGATTTTGATGAGGGCAAGACGTTGCAGGGCATCCTGCGCAGCGGCGCTTCCCGCACCGAGGCGGACGAGGTCCTGGCACGCCTGACGCCGCAGCTCTACGATGGCATCAGCACCGAAGAGATCTACCGCAAGGTGAGGGCGCTTCTAAACAACCGCTCCGCGGCCCGGTTCGGCATCAAGAAAGGCATCATGGGCCTGGGGCCGGAGGGAAGACACTTCGAAACGCTCATCGGCCACCTGATGCGCGCCGAAGGCTGGGACGTCAAGGTCCGCATCATGATGGAAGGCCGCTGCGTCTCGCACGAGATCGATCTTCTCATGGCGAAGGGCGGCGAGAGGACGATCGCCGAATGCAAGTTCCACAACTCCCTCGGCTGCAAATGCTCCATACAAACGGCATTGTACGTGCAGGCCCGCTGGGAGGACCTGTCGGCACGGGACCGGATGATCCCGCCGCTCCTGGTCACCAACACCCGCTTCTCTGGAGAAGTGGAGAAGTACGCCCAGTGCGTGGGCATGCATCTCCTCGGATGGAAGTATCCGGAGCTGGGAGGATTGGAGTCCCTCTTGGAGCAACACGGCCTATTGCCAGTGACGGTCCTGTCGCTGCGAAGACAGGATTTGAACCTGTTACTGGAAAGAGACATCGTGCTGGCGAGCGAAGTGCTGACCCTCCGCGACGAGGTGGCCCCCCTGCTCGGCCGGGACTCCTACGCCAGGGCCGCCGCCCAAGCGGAGCTGCTCTGAGGTGATGACGTGAGACTGTGCACCATACTCGGCACCAGGCCGGAGATCGTCAAGATGTCGCCGGTCCTCCGCTACTGCCAAGCGAAAGGTTTGGACCACTACGTGATCCACACCGGCCAGCACTACTCCTATGAGATGGACGGCATCTTCTACGAGGAGCTGGAGCTGCCGCCCCCGGAGTTCAATCTGCGGGTCGGTTCCGGCAGCCACGGAGAGCAGACGGGAAAGATGCTGGCTTTGATAGAATCTCTGCTGAAGCGCGAAGGCGCCGACATGGTGCTGGTGCAGGGGGACACCAACACCGTGCTGGCCGGGGCGCTGGCAGCTGCCAAACTGCATATCCCGGTCGGCCACGTGGAGGCGGGGCTGAGGTCCTTCGACCGCACCATGCCGGAGGAAGTGAACCGCGTGGTGGCCGACCACATCTCCACCCTATTCTTTGCACCGACCGAACGGTCGGCACAGAATCTGCGCGCCGAAGGGCTGGTGGACGGTGTCCACGTTACTGGCAACACCATCGTGGACGCCGTACGACAGAATCTGGACATCGCCCGCCGCAAAGCGGACCCGCTGCGCGCGCTGGGCCTGACCAAGGGGAATTACATCCTTTCCACGCTGCACCGCGCCGAGAACGTCGACCAAGAGGAAAGGCTGCGCCGCATCCTGACCGGCATCGAGGAAGTGCACCAGGCGCTCGGTCTGGAGGTGGTGTTGCCGCTGCACCCGCGCACCCGCAAGAACATCGCCACCTTCGGCATCGCAGTGCCGGTCGGGCTGCACCTCATGGAGCCAGTGGGTTTCCTGGACTTCCTCCGCCTGGAGGGGGAGGCGGCCCTGCTGATCACCGACAGCGGCGGGGTGCAGGAGGAGTCGTGCATCCTCGGTGTCCCGTGCGTCACCGTGCGCGACAATACGGAGCGTCCGGAAACGGTGGAATGCGGCAGCAACGCGCTGGCGGGGAGCGACCCACAGCGCATTCTGCAGGAAGCGACGCGCATGGCGCACGCAGAACGGGATTGGTCCTGCCCCTTGGGGGACGGGCACAGCGGCAGTAGGATCGTGCAGATCGCTATGGATTGGGACGCTCGACGCGCACCAGTCCCTTGAATCCGTCCACGGTGAGCAGCGCACCATCCTGGATCGCCATGGCGCCGGCCACCGAGACCACCGCGGGAATGCCATATTCCCGCGCGATGATGCTGGAATGGGACAGCAGCCCGCCCGATTCCGCCACCACCGCCCCGGCCCGGGAGAAGAGTGGGGTCCAACCGACGTCCGAGTAGGGGATGACGATCACGTCGCCCTTCTCCACCTTGTCAAAGTCTTTGCTGCCCCGGACCATGCATGCCTTTCCCTGATAGTAGCCGGAGGAGGTGGCCACTCCGCTCAGGGATTCTCCGGCCGCGTGCTGCAGCGGCGGAGCGACCTCCCCGTAGATGACGGAGGGCAGGATGATGTCCTTCTGCTCCGCCATCTCCTGGCGCCGCAGGAACGCGCGCAGGCGGTAGTTGTTGCATTGGTTGCCTTCGCAGCCGCCGGAAAGTATCTGCGCCACCTCCTCAGCATAGAGATAGAAGATATCGTCCGCGGCGACGAGCACCTCCTTTTCCACCATCCGCCTGCCGATCTCCAGATAGTAGCGCCGGAAGAGGCCGTAGCCGAGCGTGTATTGGGAGGACATGCGTTCTCGCAGCAGACGATATTTGGCGGCGCGGCTCAGAAGCCCCCTGGTCATCCAGCGTCCGCGGCGGGGCAGGGAGATCTCGTTCGTCCGCCCACTGCGCGGGGGAGTGGCATCCATGGTGATCGCCATCCTCAGCACCAGATCGGGGTCCTCTTCCCACGGGACGGCGGAGAAATCGTTGCCGCTGTCGCTGAAGTGGCCGAAGTCCTGCAGGAAGCGGTCCAGAAGACCAGACAGCGCCGCGGCCGAGGGGATCTGCCGCAGCGAAGCGACGCCACCGGTGGCTATGCCCTTCTGGGCGCCATCGTCCAAGGCGGCGTAGGCGGAATGCAGTTCCGCCAGGGCCTGCAGCGGATAATGTGCTTTCAATCCAGGCGAGGACAGGTCCAGCTCCTCATACCTCAAACCGGCCTTGGCCAGGCGGGACTTGAGCAGCCGCTCGTAGAGGGCGGTGAGCAGGATGGTGATGATATTGTAATAGGCAGACTGCAGGTTCAGGGCGAAGAGCGAATCCATCTCCCGGGCCAGGTCCTCATCGCTCAACTCCGCCAGCGGCAGGGTGCGGAATCTTTCGAAGCGGGGTCGGGACGTGCGCAGGAATCGCTCCAGCTTGCTGGTGAACCTGACCTTGTCCAGGACGAAGAGCGCCAGGCGCGGCAGCAGCGCCATCACCTGCGGCGTCGGCCGGAAGCCCATGCCTTCGCGGCGTCCCGAGATCATCAATCCTTCCAAACTGTCCCGGGGCAGGCCCATGGCCTCCCAGATCTCGCCGACGGCGGTCGTGTTGAAGTAGGCCCGGTAATAGAACAGGCGACCGAAGCCGCGCGGGTCCAGGTCCTTCCGGCCCAGCATCTCGCCGAACAACCTCGCCCAGGCTCCGTTGACGAGGGGGTTGTTGATGGACCAGACCAGGGGTTTGATCATCCCCGGGAGGAACTCCTTGGAAAAGGTGTTGGAGTACACCTTCAACCCCTTGAGGGCGGTGATCTCGCGGACCTGCACGAACCATAGCTGGGCCCCGTCCTGCACGAACTCCATGTCGACGGGATGACGCATCACGGAGGCCAAACGCTCCGCGGCCTTCTCCACCTCCGCCTGCGCCGTTTCCGACAAGAGCGATGCGCCTTCCCGAGCGCCACGCCTGCTGACGCAGCGCGCGGGGGTCCTGCCTTCCTGTACCAGGAGTTCGCCGCTGCCCGCGACCATCTCCGTCACGATCTCGGCCGCCCCCGTCAAAGGGTTGCTGCTGAAGACGACGCCTGAGATGACCGGGGTCACCATCTCCTGGACCAAAACGGCCATGCGGACCTGGGAGGGATCGAGGCCGGCCTTCTGTAGGTAGGCGAGGGCGGCCGGTTCCCGCACCGAGGTCCAAACGGCTTCGACCGCTGCGGCGAGATCCTCGCGTTCCACATCGAGAACGGAAAGGAACTGACCCGCAAAGGAGTGCGCCGCCGAGTCCTCGACATCGGCGCTGGAGCGCACCGCATATCTCACATCCTGTGGCAGGGCGGAGAGCTCGGCGGCCAGGGCGGCAGAGACATGGAGGGTTCCATCGCGGCCCCTCTCTTCAGAACCGTAGGGAATGGCCCAGGTGCGCGGCACACGCAGTCCGGCCTTCTTGAGGAGGATCAGCCCTCGGGCCTTGCCTCCGACGTCCCGCAGTCCAGGCCGGACCTCCTTCAACCGAGCTCCCACAGCATTCTCCCCTCCCGCTGCCGTACCATTGCAGGCCAGACTAGATATGGCTATCCCAGGCAGCAAAGGCTAATATCGCTCGACGCGCCTCTGGGCTGCATGACCGAGGTCGTTCTTGCCGTCACCATGCCGGACAGCTGGGTCCGGCAGATATCTGAGAGGCATGACGTCTCCGTTAGAATTCTGGACTGCATCCCGACCGCGAACGAGGGTGGTCGGAGCCTCTTTGAGATCGAGGCCGGCAGCGCTGACCCGGAAGCGGTATTGGAGAGCATGCGCGCCCACCCGGACATCGAGCGGGTGGACGTCACCGCCATTGAGGAGGACCGCATCCTGGGCAGCGTGGTCGTGCGCAAGTGCTCCTCCTGCCGCA
>CAZCNG010000172.1:0-4910 GCA_964500045.1 uncultured Methanomassiliicoccaceae archaeon | reverse complement strand
TTGAAGGAGCGCAGGTTCTCGAAGGCGTCGTCCTCTTCCAGCACCTTCTTGGTCTCGGCGATGGGCACGCTCAGCTCGATCTCCTTGGTGCGCCCGCCGCGCCCGTAGGACTTGACCCGGGCGTGGATGATGCCCATCATATCCAGCTCGGAGATAAGGTCCGTGATCCTCCTCGGCGTAAGTGGGTTGAGCCCGAGGTGCCGGCTCATGTCCTTGTACAGTTCGTAGAGATCGCCGGTGGTCATGCGCTCCCCGCCCCTTTCCGCGTTGACGACGACGCCCATCAGGAGGACCTTGCTCTGCGTCGGCAGCGTCTTGATGACCTCGGACACGGTGTCCAGCTCGATCTTGTTCTTCGCCTTGAGCACGTGGCCTTCGAGCACGTGGTCCATGTTCTCCCGCTCCGCTATCTCCCCAGCGATGCGCAACAGATCGAGCGCTCGGCGAGCGTCCCCGTGCTCCTGTGCCGCCAGGGCAGAACAGAGCGGAATGACCGACGGCTCCAGCACGCCCTCTTCGAAGGCGAGCGTCGCCCTCTGCTGCAGGATGTCCTGCAGCTGCTCCGCATTGTAGGGAGGGAAGACCATCTTCTCTCCTTCTAAACGACTCTTGACGCGCGGGTCGAGGAAGTCGGTGAAAAGGAGATCGTTGGAGATGCCGATGACGGAGACGCGCGCGTTCTTCAGGTCATCATTGATCTTGCTGAGGAAATAGAGGACGTCGTCGCCGCTCTTCTTGACGAGCTTGTCGATCTCGTCGAGCGTGATGATGACGACGCGGCTGCCATCGTCCAGCTTGTCGCGCAGCATGTTGTAGACCTGCATTACGCTCAGGCCGGTGAAGGGTATGCGCTGTTCGAAATCCTGGATGAATTGGTTGCCGATGTTCTGCAGGACGCCGTAGGGGGTGTCGACGACCTCGCAGTTCATGTAGATGAAAGTGACCTGGTCCTTGCCATCGGCCTTCTTGATCTCGTTGCCGATGTACTTGACGCAGGCGGTCTTGCCCGTTCCGGTCTTCCCGAAGATGAGCACATTGGAGGGGCGCTCCCCGCGCAGCGCGGTCACGAGCACGGAGGCCAGCTGGTCTATCTGCTCCTGGCGGTGCGGTAGTGCTCCAGGTATGTAGGAGGGGCGCAGAATCTCCCTGTTGTTCTTCTTGAAGATCGCTTTCCTGTCCATGTGTGCCTGGAATACATTTGGCTCCTGCAAGATTTTTACCCCCGCGGATACGAGATTTATAGGTAGCCGATGGCGTTAGATTAATCTTCCCTTGTTCCCTGTATGCGAGCGTGAAGATACTGGAAGAAGTACCCCCACCCCTGCGTTTCCGGTGGAATGGACCTGCGGCCGCGACGGGGGTAGGAGCATGATGCGAGCCGTCCTGCTGACGACGAATGACGACGTCGCCGAGATAGAGGAACTGGCCTGGTCTGCTGAGATCGAGATCGTAGCTGAAGTGCTACAGAGACGACGCCATGATGATCCTACTACCTATTTGGGAAAAGGAAAGATAGTGGAAGTGGAGGCTTTGCTGGCCGAGGCAGGTGCTGAGATGGTACTGATCAACAGCGAACTGAAGCCGTCTACTCACTATCAGTTGGAGAAGAGACTGAAGAAGGAATGTCTTGATAGGATAGGTCTCGTCTTGAAGATATTCTCCGAGAGGGCGAGGAGCAGGGAAGCTCGTTTACAGGTGGAAAGAGCTAGATTGCAATATGAGATGCCTTTGTTGAAGGAGTGGATCCACAGTGCCAAGGGAAGTGATAGACCTGGTTTCCTGGCCGGTGGTGAGTATGCTGTCGACATCTACTATGAATTGAGCAGAAAGAGAATGGCAAGGATAGATGGTGAGCTCAGACAGATAGCAGATAGTAATGACACCAGGAGACGGAGGAGAAATAAGGAAGGATACTCCACCGTCAGTCTGGCTGGCTATACCAATGCGGGAAAATCTTCCATAATGAGAAGATTGACAGAAGCACAAGTGCTGGTGGAAGACAAGGTCTTCTCCACTCTCTCTACCACCACTAGGGTGGTAACCCCAGGAGAACGGCCTATCCTTCTAACTGATACGATCGGATTCATCTCCGATCTTCCTACTTTCCTAATAGAATCTTTCAGAGCGACGATAGAAGAGATATTTCTCTCTGATCTTGTTCTTCTCGTCCTAGACGCTAGTGAAGAAAGAGAAGAGATCGAAAAGAAGCTGCTCACCAGTATGTCGATCCTCTTTCCTTCGATAGATGAGGAGGACGTCATCATCATCTTGAACAAGATAGATAGGGACCCGCACAAAGTATTGGAAGCGTCTCTCATCGCTTCTCTGATGATCCCCTCTTCTGCTCAGGTTCCAGTTTCAGCGGTAACAGGTGAAGGTCTGGATAAGTTGATGGAAGCGCTCAAGGAGAGATTTCAGCCGACCATCTCCATGGAGATAGACATTCCCTCTTCGTCCGACTCCATGTCCTTTCTATCCTATCTGTATGAAAGATGTGAGGTATCCCACGTCGAACATGGAGAAAGGATCAAGATATCCCTCCGTTGCACTCCCCGGGACCAGGGACGCATAATCTCCCGGACCGCGGAATTGGAGGCCGGACGCTAGCACCGGCTCCAATGGAAATGGAGGGGGGTGGGTATCAGAACTTGTATTCCTTCTTCTTCTCCGCCACCAGCTTGTCGTACTTCTCGGGAAGTCTCCAGGCGGTGTATTCCAATTCGTCCAGATTCTGCATCAAGGCCTTCTTGCCCTGGACGTTGATGAGCTTCTTGAATTCCTTCAGCTTGAGGAGGTGGGCGATGAGCCATATGCCACCCACGAAGAGTATTATGGCGCCGATGGCGCCGATCCAGAAGTCCCAACCGCCCAGGCCCAGGAAGTCCGCGCCGAGGACAGCCATCAGACTGACCAGGAAGAGGACCACTCCTATGATCGTGAGAGTGAAGGAGATGAAGCCCTCGTTCTCCACGTAGAATGGCTTTGCCATGCCGAGGTTAAACAGCAGGGGGATATTCAATCATTCCCTCGACCGCAGTTTGATTGCAGTCGAGGTCGGTATCCTGGTATTCCCTCCTGGAAGGCGCCATGCTTTCCACGAAGACCTTGGCGATCGCGGCCACCCTGAGCGTCCTCGCCCTCCTGATATTCTCCGACTTCGCCCCGGTGCCGACGGAGCTCTCCTCCGCCGACGGCTCGCGGCGCCAGGAAGTGGAGGGGACGGTCATCTCGGTCCGCAGCGCCGGCGCCGGGCTCCTGGTCGTTCTGGAGGACGCGAGCGGGTCGGCGACCATCTACTGCAAGACGGAAGGGGTGTCCACGGAGATATCGGTGGGAAGCCTGGCGATCGCCGTGATAACTGGCAGCGGTGATGATGGTCTGCTCTTCGCGGCCACCATCCGCCCGCTGTGACAATCTTATCTAGTTCCTAGGCACTGGTCGTGACGGAATGTTCGTCGCCATAGATGACACCGATTCCCGCACCGGGATGTGCACCACATTCCTTGCTACGGAGATAGCGTATGCCATGAGGCAGTTCGACCTCATCGGCCTACCCCGCCTCGTGCGGCTGAACCCGGCCATCCCATGGAAGACGAGGGGCAACGCCGCGCTCTGTCTGCGCTTCGGGCGCGGCAAGGGACCGGCCACCATGGCAGCGGTCGTGCGTGACATGCCCCTGTTCTCCTACGGCCGGAGCGTGCGCGACCCGGACCCAGAGATGGTGCGCAGCCTGCTGTTGCCTATTCTTAAGAAATGGTCGCGGGTCGAAGAGGAGGCCAGTCCCGGACTGGTGATCTCCGCCAAGGCTCCGGCGCCTTCGTTGTATTGGAAGGCCGTGCGCGGCGTCGTGCCCCGAGAAGAGGCGGAGGCGGCTCTAGACGCCGTCGGCGCCATCAGGAGCACGCTCAACGGAGGCCGCGGGATCATAGGCGCCGCGGCGGCCATGGCCTGGAGACCGAAGGACCGCACGTATGAGGTGATCACCTATCGCGAGCCGTCGCGCTGGGGAACGCCCCGGGAGGTGGAGGCGGAGTCGGTCCGCGCCTTCAACGAACGGATCAGCAGCACTTTCAACACCTGGGATGAATCCTGCGCACAGATGGCCATCGCGCCACACACCCCCTGTCCGGTGCTCTTCGGCATCCGAGGCGACGCGCCTGGCGACCTGGTCCGCGCCCTGGGAACGGTACGCTCGGAGCCGATCGACCGCTGGATGCTGTTCCTCAGCAACCAAGGGACGGACGACCACGTCATCCGCCGACCCCGAGGTCTTGAGGTGGGCGGAACCTATCTCTTGAGCGGCACCGTGGAGAGCTCGGGCAATATCGTCAAAGGCGGGCACGTCATCGTTCCGCTGCGCACGCGCTTCGGCGTGCTGGATTGCGTCTTCTATGAACCGTCCCGTTCCTTCCGCGAGGTCGGCAGAGCGCTCCGGGCGGGAGACCACATCGAGGTGGTGGGCGAGCTGCGCACGGACCCGAAGGCCATCAACGTCGAGAAGGTGCACGTCTTGAACGTGGCAGCGACGCTGCAGAAGGTGGCCAATCCCTTCTGCCATACCTGCGACAAGAGCATGCAGTCGCTCGGGGCCGGCGCGGGCTACCGCTGCCGCCGCTGCGGCGGGAAAGCCGCGGCGGAGGAAGCGACCTACATTGCCGAAACCCGCACCATCGCCCCCGGTTGGTACGAGCCGCCGGTGTGTGCGCGGCGCCATCTGGCCAAGCCATTGAAACGACAGCTCACATCGTCATGAGTCGATGCGGCCCATCGGCAAAATTATATAGCCTCAAAAACTTCGAGCGCCTCGAGGATGGGGTTCAGTCCATGACCAAGGTCGTCATTCTCAGTGCGGTAAGGACGCCGATCGGCAAGTTCAACGGAACGCTCAAGGACACTCCGGCCACGCAGCT
>CAZCNG010000171.1:0-4933 GCA_964500045.1 uncultured Methanomassiliicoccaceae archaeon | reverse complement strand
TCAGGCGCATGCTCACCTTCACCAAGATCAAGGTCCTGGACCTGAATTCCGAGTATCTGGGGGTCTCGACCTTGACGCTCATGGAGAACGCCGGCTTCGTAGTGGCGGACGAGGTGACCAAGAACTTCGACGCCGACAAGCGGATCGCCATCCTGTGTGGCACCGGCAACAACGGTGGCGACGGCTTCGTGGCCGCCCGCTATCTGATGGACCGCAGCGACGTCAAGGTCTTCCTGGTGCGGCCCGCATCCGCTATCCGCAGCTACATCTCCCGCGTCAATTTGGAGAAAGTAGAGGAGATCTCCTGCCTCTACGAGGGCAACGATCTCAGCCGCTTCGACATCATTATCGATGCCATCTACGGCACTGGACTTGAAGGCAATATTGAAGACCCCGGCAAGACCGCCATTGAGAAGATCAACGCTTCCGGTGCCATCGTCGTATCGATCGATGTGCCATCGGGCATGGGCACCACCTCGGCGGTCCGTCCCTACATGACCGTCACCATGCACGACATCAAGGAAGGAATGTCGGAAAGCAACAGCGGCCGCATCGTGGTGCGCGACATCGGCATCCCCGAGGAGGCGGTCACTCACGTCGGACCAGGAGAGTTCCTACGCTATCCCATCGCCCGAGAAGAAAGTCACAAGGGCGATAATGGGCGCGTGCTCGTGGTGGGCGGCGGCCCGTATACCGGCGCGCCTTTCCTGGCGGCCATGGGCGCCTACCGCATCGGCGCCGACCTGGTGCGGGTCGCCACACCCAGCACCTGCGCGGCCACGATAGCTTCCTACTCACCCTCGATGATCGTTCACCCTCTTCCAGGCAGCATCCTGACCGAAGCGGATGTCGAAACCGCGTTGGCGGTCGCCGAGGAGGTCGATTCAGTGGTCATCGGCCCTGGATTGGGCCGGGATGGAAGGACAATGCTCGCCGTGCGCACCTTCGTGGAAGAGTGTCACAAGCCCATGGTCGTCGACGCCGACGCGTTCCATGCTCTGGCCAAGGACCTGGGGCCGCTTAAGGGCAAGAGGGGCATCATTACGCCGCATGCGCGGGAGTATGAGACACTGACCGGAGCGTCCCTGCCGGAAGGACGCAAGGAGCGGGCCGAGGTAGTGAAGAAACTGGCCAAGGAATTGGGCATCACAGTGCTGCTCAAGGGCCCGGTCGACATCATCTCTGATGGCCTAGAGGTCAATTTCAACAAAACGGGCAACCCGGGGATGACCGTAGGAGGCACTGGTGATGTGCTCGCAGGCATCAGCGCCGGATTGCTCGCCAAAGGTGTCAAGTCCTGCCGCGCCGCACGCATGGCCGCCTTCACCAGCGGCATGGCCGGAGACCTGGCCTTCGACAAGCTCAGCTATGGCATGCTGGCCACCGATGTCCTGGACCAGGTGCCGATCGTACTGAAGCGCTGCCTGGAGAATCTGAAGTAGAGGCGGGGAGGTACTGCAACCGTGCGAGTCGCCTTCATCTCCGACGTTCACAGCAACATCTACGCGTTAGAAGCGGTGCTGGACGACATAGGCCGCCATGGCATCGACCAGATCATCCACGCCGGCGATGTGGTCGGATATTGCGCCTTTCCCAACCAGACGATCGAACTGTTCCGCCGTAACCGCGTCATGAGCATCGCCGGCAACCACGACCAGGCCGCGGTGATCGCGTCGGGCATGGGCATGAACCCAGTGGCGTCGGAGGCTGTGCTGTGGACGGCACGCAACCTTACGCCCGAATCCCTGCAATATCTCAAAGGACTGCGGCCGCATATGGACATGTTCATCGGTGCCGTGCGCACCAGCGTGCATCACGGCTCCCCCAGGGACAAGAAGGAGTACATCTTCGAGGAAGATGCGTCCCCAGACCTGCTGCGCGCCTGCGGGGCGCGCCTGCTCGTTCTAGGCCATACGCACGTCCCCTATGTCAAGACCACCCATTTCGGTACGATAGTGAATCCCGGCTCCGTGGGCCAGCCGAGGGATGGAGATCCTCGCGCCTCTTACCTCATCTGCGATTCGACCAAGGAACCATTCATCCCCCGGCGTGTGGAGTACGACATCGACGCCACTGTGGCCAGCATCGACCACGCGCACTTGCCCTCCTTCCTTGGCGAGAGGCTGCGGGGTGGGATATGAGAGCGCAACCGCTGCCGAACCGCCCCGCGCTCGCAGTCGCGGCGGCGGGAAAGCAATGGCTGTGCGTCGGCGACCTGCACATCGGACTGGAAAGCGAGATGAAGAGCAAGGGCGTGCACATGCCGTCGCAGACGGAGCGGATGATCGCGGAACTGGAGGAGATCGCACCGGGTTATGAGGGCATCATCATCCTCGGGGACGTGAAGCATCGCGTGCCGGGTACCAGTCGCCAAGAACTGGCCGAACTGCCGTCCTTCTTCCGCCGCCTTCTCCAGAGCTATGGCCAGGTGGATGTGGTCCGGGGCAATCATGACACCGATATCGCGGAGCTGCTGCCGCCGGGCGTAAAGGTGCATCCGAGCTCGGGAATGATACTGGATGGCATCGGTTTCGTGCATGGGCACACCTGGCCAGGGAACGATGTCATGGCGGCGCCGCTGCTGGTGATGGGGCACAATCATCCTGCGGTGATCTTCGAGGACGGCCTGGGCAACAACATGTCGGAGAAGTGCTGGATGCGCTGCCGCTTCAAGTCCGGGGACGGCCGCTACCTGACAGTGCCGCAAGAGGCGGTCATCGTCCCCCCGTTCAATCGCTGCCTGGGGGGCAGCCCGGTGAATCTAGAGAGACCGCGCCTGCTCGGCCCGCTCTTCAAGAATGAGCTCATCGACCTGGACGATGCGGACCTGTACCTGATGGACGGCGTCTACCTGGGCAAGGTCAGAGATCTGCGCGTGCGGAGACAGCGTCACTTTCGCCTGCAGGATGAAGACGGTAGCTCCCCTGGGGCACCGAGATCTCGAACCGGGCGCCCTTTCCTTCGACGCCGTTCTCTATGATGGCGAATCCGGTCAACTGCAATATCTGCCGGGCAAAGAACAGACCGTAGCCGGTGTTCTTGCCGTAATTGCGTTGGAAGATCGCCTCCTTCTCCTCCCGCACCACACCGGGGCCATCGTCCTCGATGATGAGCTTCAATTCTCCGTAGGATATGTCGAAGTGCGCGCTGATGTACGTGGCCCCCTTGGCATGGCGCGAAACATTGTCCATCAGAATGAAGAGGACGCGGTTGATCAACGGGTCGGCGTACACTTCCAGGGAGGTGATCTGCAGCTCCAGGCGCATATCATTCAGGTCGCTCGCCTCGGCGGCGCGCTGCAATGTTTCCGGCACATTCTGCCAGACCGGCATGTTGCCACCTAGCTCCAGGTATTCCTTGGTGAACTTGACCTGGCTCTCGATGTTGCGTGCGGAACGCTTGATCTTGGCCACGTACTCCTTCTGCCGGGGCGTCGTCAATTGCTCCTCCAATAAGGCCGCGTAGCCGGAGATGGCCATGGACATGTTGAGCATGTCCTGGCGCGCCACGCTGTTGAGCAGCTCGATACGCTCCTGGGCCTCCATCAACGCCAGCTCCTGCCGCTTGCTTTCGGTGACCTCGCGGATGACCGCGACCTTGCCCAGCGGCCGGTTGCTCGTCATCTTGAGGGCGAAGCTGCGCACCTCGAAGTAGCGGCCGACCTCCGAAACCTCCTGGGGCACGCCTTCGCTGGATTGGACCGCGGCCTTGACCAGTGCGGGCACGTTGGAGAAACCCTCCGCCAGGTTGCGGCCGATGATCTTCCCCAAGGAGCGGCTAGCGAGGGCGGCGGCGGCCAGGTTGGCGTCCACCACGCGGTTGTACTGATCCATGACGACCACGGCATCATCCATGGAACCGACGACGCTGGAACGCGCCAGCGGAGCCACATCGAAGAGGTCGTAGCGGGAGAAGGCTATGAACACGGCCACGCCGGTGATGGTGAAGCCAACGCAGGTGAGGTCGATGTAGCGCAGCGGTACGAGGATGAAATAGAATATGTTGGCGATCCAGGGGGCCAGACTGCCCACGATGACCAGTTCGATCTGCCGGCGGCGCTCTTCCTGGGCATTGACCAGGGCCTTGACCATAAGGATGGTGGCCAGGACCAGCAGGAAATAGCTATAGGCGAGCCAGATGTAGAACAGGGGGGCGTACTGTCTCTCTACCATGATGGTATCGCCCAGCGTGGTCGGCGTCTGCGCGACGTAGTAAATGTGAGTCCAGTCGTTGGTCCAGACGGCCAAAAGGACAATGATCGGCATGATCGCCAGAATGATGGTCACGCGGCGCTGGTCGAACTTGCGCCCAGTGTATTCCAGCGCGAAGCAGAGGTAGCACGCCGGGACGGCTACGATGCCGATGTATTCCACGCACACCCAGAAGTATTTGGCGCCGACCTCGGTGTTCACCAACTCCATGATGTTGCCGATGGCCAACAGCGTCACTGCGGCCATCATGACGATGAAGGGCTGCGTACCCGGGGTGTTGCGCCGGCCCCAGACCAGGGAAACAAGCAGTATGCTGATGACGGCGGTGAGGATGTACACCAGCGATATCAGATTGAGAATGCTCAGCATGTCCCCTATACTTTCACGCCTAACGAGGTATTTCAATCCTTTTGGAGCATGCTCAAGAAGATAAGTACGGCCAGTCGGAAATAGCGCAGCATATGGCCATCTGAAGAAAATGAAAATGAGGAAAGATGTTTGCCTAAAGTGTTTGCCGCGGGCCGCTCAGAAGTTGCTGAGCGTCTTGTAGATCGAGCCGTCGGAGCGCCTGATGATGGCGCGCATCGGCATCTGTCCGGGCAACGTGTGGGTAGCACAGGAGTTGCACGGGTCGTAGGCGCGGTACGCCATCTCCACGCAGTTCAGAAGACCGTCGGAGACCTGCCAGTTCTTGATCAGGGCCTTGGCCGCCTTCTGCACCG
>CAZCNG010000170.1:0-5027 GCA_964500045.1 uncultured Methanomassiliicoccaceae archaeon | reverse complement strand
TTCCGCATGAAGCTGGAACGGCAAGCCCACGGATTCATCCGTGGGTTGATGACCTTGGCCATAATCCCGCATCGATGAGCATAGACCCTGTGGGTTCAGGGCTCGGTGCGTCCTCGTGTCGATCCCGATCGGCCCAGGCCTCTGCGCACCCACTGTTGCAACGGCTCCAGCTCGAGGCAGTTGACGAAGTAGGCGATGAGGAGGCCCAGCGCGGCGCCGCAGACCACGTCGTAGGGAAAGTGCACGCCGATGTAGACGCGCGAGAGGCCGACGATGACGGCCAGCACCAGCAGCGGCACCAGGAGGCGCTTCTCCTTGGCCCCTATGATCCCGGCCGCGGCGAAGACGGTCATGGCGTGTCCGGACGGATAGGACGGATCGAACGGCCGGTACAACGGGTCGATGGGAAAGATGTCAAAGGGTCGCGGCCGATCGACGGCGTACTTCATCGTCACGTATACGGTCAAGGTGATGGCCAACGTAATCAACAGGTACGTGGCCAGGTTGCGCTTGCGGAAGGCCCACAGAGCGACCACGACCAGGGCCCAGAGGATCATGGAACCGAGATCTGTCAGCACCGCTAGGGCCGTCGACCAGCTCGAAGGGTGATAGCGGAATAGCGTGAGGAAAAGGTCCTGGTCCCAGGCCACGAAGGCGGATGACAGCAGTGGCAGCGGGAGGATGAAGATGCCCAGCAGGAGCGCCAGGCCGGCCTTCTTCCATTTCAGCATGAGACCTCATCCCCATCGGCGCAGCCCGCAGATAATGCTGCGCATGCTGGTATCATGGGGCTATTCCAAGGAAACCCATGGTTTCAACCATGGGATGAATTAGATGTAAGGTGCATGTATGGCAACCTAATGATGGTTCTAGAAGTATGGTCGCTGGCAATGCAGCGTACCATCACCCTTCATCTGCCAGCGGACAGGTCGCTGGTCAAGACGATAGAAGCGGTGAACGTGATCACAAATGATATCATGGCACTCGGTTTTCATGCCAAGGTCATCAACATGATCAAGCTGCATCATTTAACGTACTACCCTACGAGGGAAAGATATCCTGAGATCCCATCTAGCCTCGTCTGCGCTGCCCGGGACACCGCTTCAGAAATGCTGAAGCGAGAGAAGTTGAAGCGCCTACCACTGAAACGCCAGCATACGTCGATACGCTACAACGCTTCCACGTTCTCCTGTCTCTTCAAACGCGGCTATGCCACGCTCTCTAGCATCGAAGGTAGGATCCGCGTCCCCCGCAATCTTCCCGGATATTTTCAGCAGTACAGCGACTGGGTACCAGTGGGCGTTCGCACAACTTCAGGAGTTCATCAAACACGCGGCGGAACGCGCTGGAAAAGCGGTGTTGCTGGTCAAGCCGAATTATACGAGCCAGACGTGCTCGAGATGCGGCCCGGTGCGCAAGGCGAACCGCCAAGGCCACCGGTACAAGTGCGCAGCCTGCGGCTTCGAACTGCACTCCGACTTGAACGCTGCCAGGAACATCGCTCGCCTTGGTATAGCTGAGGCGAGCAGGCCGCCGGTCAACCGGCCCAATGTAGTGGGTGGTGAAGCCTGATGACCGGTCGAGCCCAGTTACAAGCCCACGGATGAATCCGTGGGTCGGTGACCAGAAAGGCTTATTGCACATGCTGTGGTATGTTACAGTGATGCTCTTCGACCGCGTGCTCATGCCCCTGGACCTCAGGGAGGGAGGGGAGGAGGTGGCCGACTGTTCCATGCAATTGCTTGGCCACGGCATGAAGGAGGTGTTCCTCCTGCACGTGGTGCAACAGGACGGGCCGCAGGAGAAGCTCGAAGTGGTGGCGGAAAGGATGCGCGCCCAGGGCCTCAGCGTGCGCACCCTGGTCGTTAAGGGCAACGATCCGGCCAGCATCATCGCCAAGGAGGCGAAGAAGCTCAAGGCGACGGTGATCGTCATGGGCAGCAGCGGCAAGACCAAGGGCCAGGAATTCTTCATCGGCTCCGTCTCGCTCGGTGTCATCCGCACCAGCCAGGTGCCGATACTCATCGCCAGGATGGCGGTGAAGAACGGCGAGAATCGCCTCAGCGCCTGTCCGATGCTCTTGGAGTCAACGCTGGTGTGCGTTGACCTGGAGACCACCACACAGCCGGTCATCAAGGTGGCCGAGGACCTCTGTGCCGTAGGCGCCAAGAACATGACGCTGTTCCACGTGATACCCTCCTCAAAAGTGAAGCTGACCAACGACAGCGTCTTCCAGCAGCGCAAGGCGGAATTGGAGGAGCTCACCAAGAAGGTCTCCAAGAAGGATTGCTGGGTCGACGCACACATTCACTACGGGACGTACGCCTACAACATCATGGAAGGCGCCCGTGAGATCAACGCGACGCTGATCGTGCTCGGCAATCACGGCAAATCGCTCTTTCACACCATGGCGCTCGGGTCCACCAGTGACGAGGTCATCCGCCAATCGCCCATCGCCGTGCTCATCGTGCCCATCTGAACCGCGGCATTTAAAAATGTATTGTAGAATATATTTTGTGTTTGCAGCTGGCCGACCATATTTCTCTAATTTTAAACTAATCTTACGGTAATGCGTAATGCAATTATCTGAACCGGTCGTGGAGATCTTATCATGACGCCGTTGGTGGAAAGTGAGGTCCTTGAGCTCAAGTCCAAGTTCGGCAAGTCCGAAGATATCGGAGAGGCCGCTTGCGCTTTTGCCAATACTCGTGGCGGGACGATCTATGGTGGAGTCGCCGACGATGGAATGATCATCGGCATCGAAGAAAGGGGATCAGATGAGGCCCAGCGGTCTGTCTCAGAGAGCATACATGCCATGCAACCGTATGCCCCGCATGAAATCCGGGTGGAGGTGATCGAGGGTCGAAAAGTGATATTGGTCAAGGTCGACAGGCTCCCCGACAAGACCCTATGTTCGTACAAGGGTCGAGTGTTCATTCGCTCCGGCACCGTCAACAGGAGATCGGAGAGAAAGGCCCTCCAGGATCTGCTGGCTTCGAGGTCTATAGTGCATTGCGATGAGATGCCCTCCCCTGCGGTGATCGCCGATGTGAGCTCAAGAATGCTCTCTGATTATCTTCGCTCCCGGTCTCCCGGTTTCGAATTCAACACGCTCAAGACCGCAGACTATCTCCGTTCGCTCCAGGTAGTGGCGGACGAGGAACGCATTCGCAACGCCGGTGTGATCTTCTTTACTGAAGAACCTCGTCGGTACCTACCGCAGCTTGAGGTCCGGCTGGTCCGATTCAAGGGGGGTGGAAGGTCCGAATTCATCGATACGATGATCGTCTCGTCCTCCGTGCCACGATGCATCGACGAGTGCTTAGCGTTCATTCGCAGAAACATCCAGGTCAGCTATCCGATCGAAGATGTGCAACGCAGGGAGGTCTTCGAATACCCCTGGGTCGTGCTCCGGGAGGCGGTCATCAATATGGTCGCCCATCGGGACTATTGCGACCGCAACTCGTCGCAGATAAATATCCATGACAATCGAATCGAATTCATCAATCCCGGCGATCTGCCCAGGGGCCTAAGCCTTTCTGAACTGGGTGGATACGCGGTCCACCGGAATCTGCTGCTGTACGATCTTATGAGGGGCGGCGGTCTGATCGAGGGCATGGGTACGGGCATTCCCCGTATGAGGTCTGAGATGATCCGGGCCGGTCTCCCTGAGCCGAACTTTGAGGTACTGGAAGATGCCTTCTTCCGAGTCACCCTGTTCAACCGCATGGGAGAGGCCCAAAAACAGGTGGGCCCCCGGGGGAATCTCATACTTCAGGAAATGAAGCGCGGTCCTGTGCGTTCAAGTGAGTTGGCAAGGCTCTTAAAGGTCTCTCAGACCCAAGTGGTGGATGACCTCAACCAATTGGTGGAACTCAAAATGGCAGAGAAGTTCGGTCGGGGAAGAGGGGTCCGATATCGCACGATCCAATAGAATTTGGATTTGCCCCGAGATGATGGTGTTGAATCTTACACTAATCTTAAAGTAATGAAATGATGAACGGGTGCCATCGCACGGCCAGATGGGCGGAGGCCAGCGGCCCTCGATGCCGTTGGACTTCGCAGCTCATGGTATTCAACGTGGATTCTTTCTGGTCCGCCTCGCCATTGAGCACAGACATCCGAATGCCCGTCGCCATCCACTGCGGAGCATCCTGCGTCAGGCGACTCGCTGGCCGCTCCCCTGGATCGTAGCGGTCCGTGGGCACCCAATGGTGATCATCCGATCTTGCGCCGGCCCCCTGCCCGGGCGTGGAGCGATCGAGCTGAGCATTTACCCGGGCAACTTGGACGAGACCTTGCCTTCCCGTGTTGGATGAACGCAAGGACTTCTCGCCCTCAGCCCTTCTTCGGGAGGTCCATCCCAATACCGCCGTAGGCTCCGGATTGAGAGTATAGGTTGGGACACTCCTTCGTCCGGGCCGGGCAACCATCGCCCATTAGGCAAACCGCCATCTGGCGACACGGGGGGTCCATCAAGAACTTGACCACTTTCTTCAGTCCCATTTAGCCCACGACCGGAGCGAAGATACCTACGAACATGATCGACAACGCAATAATGAGTACGACCCGGAGGTTCTTCATGGCTTTGTCCGCCATTCAACTCGCCTTCACCGAAGATTGATCACGAATGCTGCGCTTCTCCGCATGGTGAGCTTTGCATTTCGGATAGTAATATTTTGCTGAAGCACCTGTGGGGAGGGAAAAATGCTCCTCTAGCCGCATCCAGCTGCTTTATGGAAAGTAAAGGTTATTAAGCCGCGGACTGATACTTGCGCCAGCTAGAGGGATGCAATGCCACTTCTGAAGAAACCATTGAGGAAGGAAAAGGGAGAGGTTCAGACCGCGGAATCCGAGCAGTACATCGACCTCGGCACGATGTATTTCCCCGATGAGTCGGGCGCTACCAACGGCACCATCAAGGTCGCCGAGCTGTACCGCTTCGAGGATGTCGGACCGATCAGCCAGCCGATCTACAATGGCAACATCATGCTCATCGATTACTCGCAGATCGCCAACGACCAGGC
>CAZCNG010000169.1:0-5071 GCA_964500045.1 uncultured Methanomassiliicoccaceae archaeon | reverse complement strand
CATCTGACCTCCGTCCTGGACAAGAGCGAGAACCGCCCCAAGCTCATCGCGCTAAATGCCTTCGACACCAGCGAGAGGAACTTCGGCATCGCCATGGACATCGGTACCACGACGGTCGTCATGGCGCTGGTGGACCTCAACACCGGCAAGGTGCTGGCGCAAGCGTCTGACTATAACAAGCAGATCATGTGCGGCGAGGACATCCTGTCGCGCATCGCCTTCGCCGAGGACGGCGGACTGCGACGACTCAACCGCCTTCTGCTGGAGACGATCAACTCTCTGGTGGCGCAGGTCGTGGTCCAGGGCGACGTGTGCGTGTACAAGAGCAAGCGAGTCTGCCGCGAAGAGATCACCGCCTTGGCCGTGGCGGGCAACACGACCATGGTGCACATCTTCCTGGGGCTGCATCCGAAATGCATCCGCTATGACCCCTACGTATCCACGACCAACATCCCCTCGGCCTACAAGGCGCGGGATCTAACGGTCCATATCCACCCCAATGCTCCGGTGTACTGCGTGCCCGGACGCGCCTCCTATGTGGGCGGCGACATCGTGGCCGACGTGCTCTGCTCCGGCATGGCCGAGAAGAAGGAGACGTCCCTGTTGATCGACGTGGGCACCAACGGCGAGGTCGTCCTCGGCAATGACGACTTCCTGGTGGCGTGCTCCTGCTCGGCCGGTCCGGCCTTCGAGGGCGGTGAAGTGAAGGCGGGCGTGCGCGCCATGCAGGGGGCGATCGAGAAGGTCGAGATCTCCCGCGATCTGCAGCTCCAGTACAGCACCATCGGGGGGCAGGTGCCGCGGGGCATCTGCGGCTCCGGC
Organism: uncultured Methanomassiliicoccaceae archaeon; assembly: GCA_964500045.1. Lineage (GTDB taxonomy): Archaea > Thermoplasmatota > Thermoplasmata > Methanomassiliicoccales > UBA472 > CAZCNG01. The sequence goes on along the minus strand of CAZCNG010000169.1, from coordinate 4,249 downwards.
CTCATCGACCTGGTGGCCTCCCTCTACCGCAGGGGCATCGTCGACCGCAGGGGCACCATCCAGGACATGCCCTGGAACCGGGTGCGCAAAACCGACAACGGCCGCGAGTTCGTGGTCGCCTTCGCCGAAGAGACGAAGAGGAAGATGAGCACCGAGGCGCGCGCTCGCAGCGGCGTCTGGGACGCGGTGGAGAACGGTTCTGGCGACATCGCGGTGAATGACGACGACATCGCCAACATCATCCGCACCAAGGCGGCGCTGTATGCCGCCTGCGAAGTGCTCCTTGACAGCGTGCACATGGAAATGTCCGAGGTGGAGAAGGTCTACATCGCCGGCGGCTTCGGCAATCACATCGATCTTGCCAACGCGATCAGCATCGGCCTGCTGCCCGACCTGCCGCACGGCCGCTTCGAGTTCCTCGGCAACGCCTCGCTGGGCGGGGCCCGGCTGGCGCTCCTGTCCTCCGAGATGCGCAAGAAAGCGCTGTTGGTGCACAAGCGCATGACCTATCTGGAGCTGACCACGGACAACCGCTTCTTCGATCGATTCACGTCCGCGTCGTTCCTGCCGCACACGGACATGGACAAGTTCCCGACGGTCAAGGGGCACTTGGCCCGGGGAGATTAGCGGCCTACGGGATTCTAACTAAATACGGGGCGCTCAAGTATTTTGAGCGAGGTATCAAAATGCCCAGCTTTGAGTGCAAGGATGTCGGCATGGCCTGCCCGTTCAAGGCCACCGCCGCAACCGAGGGAGAGCTCATGAAGAAGATCGGAGAGCACGCTGCCAAGGAGCATGGCATGAAGGATGTCCCTCCGGACATGATGGTCAAGATCAAGAAGGCCATCAAGAAGTGAATCTGGTCGGTGATCCGACGCCCGGAAGAGAAACCTCAGAATAGGGTCCTCGACCGGGCAGTGCTTTTTCATGTCCTGCATAGAACAGCCGCCGATGCCGCGGCTGAGATATCTGAGCGGCGCTGACGCTCATGGCGCCGCCTGCCACCAAGTCGCGTCCACCCTGCTCTCAGGGATCTCACGGCAGACGGGCCGCTCAGCTGCCCAGGGCCCCTCTAGGCCTTCTTGCGCCCCCTCAGATACAATACTACGGCCACGGCGGCTACGACAACGATGAGCAGGCCGACGATCAGGTAGGTCATGCCGCTGTCGGCTGGAGCGGCGGTGGGCGTGGCCGTCACCGTCGTGGATGCATTGGAGCCGCCGGCATTGCAGGCGTTGACCGTGTACGAATACGCGATCCCCGCCGTGACGCTGCTGTCCGTGCAAGAGAAGACCTCCGGGCCGCAGGTGGCGATCAGCTGGTTCCCGCCGGCAAGCTGACGGTACACTTTGTAGCTGGTGATGGCGCTTCCGCCGTCGAAGAGCGGGGCGGTCCAGGCGATGCTCACCTGCACTTGTCCCGCGGTTGCGGTGACGTTGCGCGGCTGACCGGGGATCGTGTAAACCATCCCATCCTGGAAGAAGCCGATACTGGATTCGCCGCCCACGTTGCTCGCGGTCAAGGCGAACCAGTACACCAGGCCGCCAGTGATATTGGTGATGATGGTGCGGCTGTCTGAAGCTCCGGCGCTTCCTACGACCTGCAGGCTGTATTGGGAAAGGCCTCCGTAGATGGTGAATCCTGTGATGGGCCGGCCGCCATCGCCGTCAACTATCCAGTGGAAGGACGCACTCTGGTATCCCAGATCCATCCCCCAACCTGGCTGTTGCGGCACGTCATAGGGTGTTGCCACCCGCAGTGGCATGCTCGAGTTGCCGATGGCGTTCGTGGCCACGACCCCGAAGACATATTGGGTCTCAGCCCTCAGGCCCGTGACATTGACCGCCAGCGTGGATGGTCCATAGCTCCCGAATATCTGGTCGGGGGTTGACCCATTGCCGAAGTAGACCGTATACCCTGAGACGGAGACGTTGCCGTCGGAAGGTGCGGTCCAGTTCAATTGCACCTGCAGCCTGCCCGCCGTGGCGGTGAAGTTGGCCGGCATGCCCGGCACCGACATCTGTGAGGTCGCTATGCCCTGCCATGGATTGGTGAATCCTGTGGCGCCCCCGTGATAGTAAGCGATCAACGTCGAGTTGTGCGCGTAGAAGACGTTGGCGCCGCAGGTGGGCGCGTTGCCCTCGAACTGCACCAGGGTCAGCGCGCGGCAGTCGTTGAATGCGCCTCCCTGGATCGAGGCTACGCTGGCCGGTATGATGATGGAGCGCAGGCCGAAGTTCTCGTAGAATGCGTTGGTCCCCAGGCTGATGAGGCCATTGGACAGGGTGACGCTGGTCAGGTTGTAGCAATAGGTGAAGGCGGAATCCCCCAGAGCGGTGGTGCTGTTGGGAACGATTACCGATTCCAGGTGCTGGCAGTAGGCGAACGCGTTCTGACTGACGAAGGTGACCCCCGCGGGTATGATGAGGCTCCCCGCTATCCCGCCCGGTGCCTCAATAAGGGTGGCAAGGTTCTTGGTGTAGAGGATGCCGCTCGCACTGGCATAGCTAGGATTGCTCGGCGCGACCTCTATCGAGAGCAGCGCGGAGCAAACATAGAACGGGAGAGTGCCGATCGAGGTCACATTCTCTGGGATGGTCACCGTAACCAGGCCGAAACAGTATGCGAAGGCCTGGTTCCCCAGGGTCGTGATATTTCCTCCCAGGTGCACCGAGGTCAGTTGGCGGCAGTGGGAGAAGGCGTAATTGCCCACGGTCGTAACATTCTCCGGCAGGACGAAGGCCCCCGCTAGGCCGGCTGGATATGCCATCAGGGTGGTCATGGCCTTGTTGTAGAGGACACCACCCTGGCTGGCAAAGACGGGATTGTCGTCGGCCACGCTGATATTCGTCAGGGACAGGCATTCCATGAAGGGCATGTAGGCGATGGTCATCACACTAGCTGGCAGGTCCACGCGGATCACTGGAGAGTAGGCGAAGGCATAGGCCGCGATGGTGTTGACGCTAGAAGGCACCGCGAAGGCGCCGACCTTGCCGCAGGGGTACTGGATCAGGGTCGTGAGGTCCTTGTTGTAGAGAACGCCCTCCAGGCTGGCATAGTTCGCATTCGCCGCCGACACGTTGATGGAGAGCAGGGCGGTGCAGTGGATGAATGGATACCCGCCGATGCTGGAGACGTTGCCGGGAATTTCCACGCGCAGGAGCGAGGTGCAGGAGTTGAAGGCATCGGATTCCAGGTAGGTGAGGTTGCTCCCGAACTGCACCGAGACCAGGTTATAGCAATAGGAGAAAGCGTCGACACTGATGTTGGTGACGCTGTCCGGGAAGGAGACCGAGGTCACCGTGGCGTAGGCGAAGGCACTCCGCCCGATGCAGGTCACGGGCTTGCCCTCTAGCGAAGCGGGGATGGACGCGCTTCCCCCCGACCCGGTGTAGCGGACTATCTCGACCTTGTTGCCGTTCTCGATCAATTTGTACTGGTAGTCGCCGCTCGTGGCCGCCATGGCCCCGGTCGGGATTAGGTTGACGAGCAGCAGCGCCACCACTAAAGCAGCAGCTGCCCAGATCATTCCACGGCTTTCCCCTCTCTTCTTGTATTTTTCCATGATCAGCACCCCAAGCTCGGTCGCATCCTTGGCCTGAATGGCTATATGGTCGATTGGAGCCCGATGCACGGTATAAGAAAGTAACTGGTTCGTCCTGAATGTTCCTGACTGTTAGCTTTGTGCCGCCTTCCAGTATGCGTGGTTCTTCCAGCCACCAGGGTCCTCGCATCATGATTTTATACACCCGTTCCTCTTGCGTCAGCATGGATTGGAACTGCGCCCCCACCTGCATCGGCTCGCTGCCCCATCTGGACGAGAAGAAGGCAGTGGACACGGTGTTGGCGCATCTCCGTGAAGTGCCCTATTGGCCGCAGCTGCCCCATCTGGGGTTCGAGGAGAACATGTATGCACAGTTCGCCGCGCGCTTGCCTGGCGTGCTGGTCGACGGCGAGGCGAAGCGCGTCACGGTCGATCTGGGCGGCTACGATCCTACTTCATTCTACGAGGACGTGCTGGAGGAGAAGGTGGAACGCTTCGCTTTCCCGCAGCAGGGCTTTGCCGGCCTGCATGAACTGCTGCGCCGTGAGCTCGGTCCGGTCAAGGCGGTCAAAGGGCAGGTCACCGGACCCGTGTCCATGGGTTTGCAGATCATCGACCAGACCGGCAAGCCTGCCATCTACGACGAGGCGTACGGTGAGATCATCCGCAAGAACATCAACCTGTGCGCCCGCTACCAGATATCCA
>CAZCNG010000168.1:0-5102 GCA_964500045.1 uncultured Methanomassiliicoccaceae archaeon | reverse complement strand
TTCTTGACCGCGCTCGGATTGCCCACTACCCCGTCCAGATTCTTCGGCCGGTAGAGCTCGGTCCAGTCATCTTTCATAGCATGGAACCAATGAGGGAGCGATTAATAAAGATGCGTGTAGATGGCCCGTACGTTGCTAGCGAAAGACGTAGCCATCATCTGTGATTTTGACGGCACCATCATCATCGAGGACATGGGTGAATTGGCGCTCAAGCGCTTCGCGGTGGGTGATTACGAGCATTACGATCAACTGCTGATCGACGGCAAGATATCACTGAAGGAATGCATCGAGACGCAGTACGGAATGATCCTCTCCAATGAGGAGGAGATGCTCCATCATTTGATGCCGCATACGCAGATGCGCGAAGGATTTCCTGAATTCGCTGCCAAGGTGGCATCGCTAGGCATCGAGATGACCGTGGTGAGCGCAGGCATCGAGTTCGTCATAAAGAGAGTCCTGGCCCGTGATCCCCGCACCTCTTGGATCCCCATCATTGCTCCGAAGCTATGGTTCGAGAAAGGCGCCCTCCACGCTGATGCTGGCATCATCGATGGACAGGGTCACGGAGAATTCAAGGCGGCCAAGGTGGCCGAGCAGAAGGCCCTGGGCCGAGAGGTCATCTACATTGGTGACGGGCTCTCGGATGTCAATGGGTCGAAGGAGGCCGATCTCATTTTCGCGGTTGAAGCAAAGCGCCTGGCGAGGACATGCGCCTCCAGCGGTCGATGTACTACTTTCACTGACTTCTTTGAGATTATTCAATATATATTGTAACTAATATATTGATATAGAATTACATGAAATAATATATGTATTAGCGATAATAGCAATGTATTTATTGTGATAACATCGAAGGGCTATCCCCACGGGCGAATACGATGGGAGTTGCTCGGTTTTCGAGATGGCTAGGCCTCAAAATTTAGTATAATACAATAATTACTATGACGATTTCGATATAGATGGGAATTTTCACCACCGTTGACAATATTTGGTATGGATTCATTTCATGGGCTGCTGTTCCATCAGGAGGTGTCGATGCAGTGATTGGAATTCAACGATCATGACGTATTCCATGCGATCAGAAGAATCGCACCATCTCGACTAGTCGGTTCGCGTCTTCCTTTTGGACTTCGCGGAAGTCATTGCGGTTGTATAGGGCAATCAGATTGGGAGCATCTTCGCAATCGATCTTGATGAATCGGCCACCAAGATTTCTATGGGCAGAATTGATGATGCTGATCGCCAAGAGAATGAGCTCATCTCCGGTCACTTCAGCAGAATATCGATCATCTTTTCCTATCTGACCAATCAAGTAGCATGGCACTGGCCTGATTCTTCCATCGGAGGGGAGGTACAGTCCATGCAACCGCCCCCTCATACTATTCGATGTCACATCATTGATATCAATGGCATGGATGGCGAGCGTGAAGAACGCAAGCAACAGCCGCCTCCCTTCGTCAGATGGTTGATCATCAATGACCAGGTATGTCCTGCTCTTGTTGTTCTTCTCATAAGGAATCGCTCGATCCCTTAGGAAATTCTGGACATCGATATTACGCCGACAAGAGAATGACAGGAGATAATCTGTTGTTCTCTCGTATCCGTGCCGTTCCAGCATCCGTCTTAATGGGAGAACATCTTTTCCAGTAATGCTTCACCACGCTCGAGCGCTTCACGGAGCTCCCTCATCGCCTCTTCGGTGATCGGCGGCGCGGGGTGTTCCATGGCATAGATAAAATTCGCGACAGCTTCGTCGTCTTGAAGGACGAATGGTCTGTCAAAGGATGATGTTGCCATAGTCTTCACCTGATTGATATTTCCAACGGTATATATTGGTACGCCGCAGATGTAGCTTTGAGGGCAACTCCTGCGGATCTTTATTGTTGTTGAAGGCAACAATCCTCACATTGCACTTATCATGCGGAATCCTAACATCTCGATCCGAAGGCCCACTCATTCTGCCTGTTCATGTGCAGTTCGATGGGTCTTAATGCGTAAAGTGAATAATGTTAGCTAGTATCGCATATAGCTTAATTAGTGTAGATAATAGATGAACAAGTCAATTCTCCGACTCCGATAGCGCGCCCTTGGCAGAGTAATGGCACAGAACATTCAAATTGCATAAGGAAATGGCGACCAGAGGCCACCATGGACATCGATATGAAGATGATCGCGCTCATCGGCATCGGTGGAGCCTTGGGAAGCGTCCTGCGCTTCCTGGTCGGTATCGCGTTGACAAAGGGTGACTTTCCCATGGGGACCCTAGTCGTCAATGTTGCCGGTTCATTCGTTCTGGCATTGATATTCTTCACGCTGTCTGCAGGTTCCGGGGTCTCGGTCGATGTTCGGGCTTTCTTGTTCATCGGTTTCTTTGGAGGATTCACCACGTTCTCCACCTTCAGCCTCGAGACCGTAGGGATGTTCCTCGATGACCGCGTCATCGAAGGAGTGTGGAATGTGTTCCTAAATGTGGGCCTGTGTCTTGGCGGCGGGCTGCTAGCAAAACTCGTTTCCCCGCTCTTCATCTCTTTAGGGACACCGGTCTAGATCAGATCTTAGGCTGCTCGACCGGAGTGATTCGCCTCTTCTCCTCTTCTTCGTACAGGTCGCACAGTTCGGCAAAGAACTGTTCGTAGGTGCGGCGGAACTTGAGACGGAATATCCGGTCCCTCAATTCAGGGCTGATCTGTATGCTTGTCTTCGTCAATTCCGACTTCCCCTCTTCCGGCATCTTGGTCACCTTCAATCATTGATGTCTATAGCTTCAATGATAACATGTGTATCATGCAATTCATAGTAAATAATGATATCAATAGAATGTTGCATATATTGATTCATTATAGTAAACGACGGTCTCCCGAATATCACCTAAAACCACCCTGTTTTGGTCGTTTCGTGCAGGAGAGAAGCGCTAAAACCGGGTTTGCGCGGATTCATTCGTAGCAGTACGATACAATGAGCCCCTTCGTTTCCTATGGAAGATTTAACGGTCAAAATTGGTACGGATGCAAATGTCACGGAAGAGGGATGATGTGCAGCCTCTCCATCTTGTCAAGATAGAGCTGCCTTCTCCTCTCATACTCGTTCCGTTTCTTGCCGAAGGGGAGATACTCGGAGACGCTCCAACCCTTCTCGGCTAACGAAAGCTTCGTTTCGCCCGCTAGGCCCTTGAGGAATCCGAGTTCGAGATGCGGGATCGGCTCCCCCTCTACCAAGAAGGATAGGATCTCCGGGTCGTGCGTCCCGATGCAGAAATCCACATCGCGCTCTATCAGATCGCGGCAGATTCTCATCGTGGAATGGCGGATTTCTCCATACTCCTCGAGGTCTCCGGCATAGGCCCCCTTGACGAGGCGAATGCGAATGCCCTTGGAAACAAGGCTCTCCACATCCGCTTTCGTCCTGCGAAGATAGGCTTGCACGGCCACGGTCGTTTCGGCGATGGGGGCTAACAACTCTGCCAAGGCAAGTGTCGAGGCCACCTCGGAAGCCAATTCCATGTCGATTTCGATGCGCACCTGCAGCGACGCCGCCTCTTCGGCGAGGGCGACGGCACGCATATTCGCCCCGTGCAGGTCGAATCTACTGCCCAGAGCAGATGGTTTGAGGGCCACGGCAGCACCCAATCGGTTGGAATGGATGGCGGCCATAAGGGTGCGGATTTCATCGACGTTGACGGACGCCTCTGCCTCGGTGCGGGCCGACTCTCCTAGGACGTCGAGAACACCTCGGATGCCCAGGGAGTTGCGCCCTTCGGTCCAGGAGAGCGCCGTTTCCATATCGTCCAGCGCCCAGCGGCACCTCCCGTTGAGCTTCATTGCCCCCTCAAGGCTGTTAAAGAGAATAAAACTGCTCCCTAGGTGCGGGGCAGCTCGATCAATCTCTTGAGCCGTGGGTCCCGCACGCGGTCGGCGATCGCCCGCTGCGTCAGGTTGAACTCGTCCACGGTGATGATGGCTTCGTGCTTGCTCGGCACCAGGAACCCGTCCCAGCGGCGGAAGCCGGCGTAGGCGGGATTGTGCAGCAGGTGGCCGATGGACCACTTGGTCCAGAGGTTGCCCCTCCTCGTCATCGAAGAATCCCGGTTCAATTTCCAGGCGATCTCGGTCATCGTTTCACCCTGCAGATAATGGGTGAAGATCGACCGTACCACCTGGGCCTCCTCGTCGACGACGGCCAGATCATTTTCCAGAATGGTATATCCATAGGGCGGGTTGAAGCCCATCAGACCTTCCCCGCTCTCTGCTTTCTGGGCCATGCCCATGTAGGTCCGCTCGCCGATCTGCTCGCTCTCCAGCTGGGCTATGCGCTGGATGATGTCCACCACGAACCGCCCGACCGCAGTGGAAGTATCCAGCGACTCGTTCATGCTGGTGAATTTCTTGCCCCACTTTTCCAGGTCCTCCATCATGATCATGAAGTTCTTGGAGTTCCTGTGGATCCTGTCCATCTTCATGACCAGGATAGTATCCCACTTTCCTTTGTCGGCGATCATGCGTTGATAGGCTGGCCTCTTGATGTTGCGGCCCGAATGGCCGTCTTCCACATAGACCTCGGCCACGTCCCAACCCTGCGCCTCAGTATAGGCGATGAGCCTCTCTTTCTGGGCGTCCAGCGAGAACCCCTCGCGAGCCTGATCCTCCGTGGAGACGCGGATGTAGATGGCCACCCTAGGCATGTTGCTGCCTCCGCTTCTTTTTGGGTTTACCCGGCGAGCGCTGTCTCGAGGTCAGGATGGCCTGGATGGTGCCGAATCGTTCCGGAGCGATGATGATGCCCTGCGGCCAAGGCTGCTTGATACCGTCCCAGATCAGGTCCCCCTGGTACATGGGATTGGTGAGCACACCGCGGACCGTTGCCTTCTGCCAGTTGGCACCATTCTTGCCTTTCACTCCGTTCTCGTTCAGCCAGTCGGCGATATTGCTCAATGTCCAGGCGTCCTCGTAGCGGTCGAAAATGCTGCGAACTATGGCCGCCTCGATGGGGTCGATCTCCAATTTGCCAGTGGCATAATTGTATCCGAAAGGCGCTGGAAATCCCAGCATGCCCTTGTTCTTCTTGGCCTTCTGGCTCATGCCCACCTTGACGCGTTCGCCGATCTG
>CAZCNG010000167.1:0-5116 GCA_964500045.1 uncultured Methanomassiliicoccaceae archaeon | reverse complement strand
ATATTGTTGCGTAAGGCTTATTTATTAACAATAGTTACGCCAAATGCCCAACAATCGTTAATAGGGCACTGGAGGCATAGAATGGCAAAGACCATAGAAGAGATAAACGCCAAGATAAGGAACGGCGAGGCGGTCGTCATCACCGCTGATGAAGCCGTTGCTATGGCGCGAGAGAAGGGAGTGGCGAAGGCTGCGCAAGAGGTCGATGTCGTGACCACGGGCACCTTCGGCGCCATGTGCTCCTCCGGTGCTTTCCTCAATTTCGGCCACTCGGAGCCGCCGATCAAGATGCAGCGGGTGTGGCTGAACGATATACCTGCGTACACGGGACTCGCGGCAGTGGATGCGTACGTAGGTGCCACTGAGATCAAGGAGAACGGCGAGATGTCGTACGGCGGCGCCCATGTCATCGAGGACCTGGTGCGTGGCAAGGCGGTCAAGCTCAAGGCCACGGCCTATGGTACCGACTGCTATCCGCGCAAGGACATCGAGACCTGGATATCCCTCAAGAATCTCAACCAGGCCTACTTGTTCAATCCACGCAACGCGTATCAGAACTACGCGGTCGCGGTCAACTCCGGCGAGAAAGCGCTCTACACGTACATGGGAAAGCTGCTGCCGCGGAACGGCAACGCGACCTTCTGCAGCGCTGGACAGCTGTCGCCGCTGCTCAAGGACCCGAAGCTGCGCACCATCGGCATCGGGACCCGCATCTTCCTCGGTGGAGGTGAAGGCTTCGTCGCCTGGGAAGGCACGCAGTTCAAGACCTCATCTCCAACGGTGGAAGGTGTTCCGGTCAACGCCTCGCGTAACTTGGCCTTGATCGGCGACCTCCGCGGCATGACCCCCGAGCACGTGCGCGGCCTCTACTTCCACAAGTACGGCACCTCGCTGGGCATCGGTATCGGCGTGCCGATCCCGATCCTGGACGAGGAGGTCATGAGGGACGCTTCGCGCGGAGATTCGGACCTCTTTGCTTCCGTGCTCGATTACGATGTCCAGTCGAGGGCGCGCAAGCCGGTGAAACAGGTTTCTTACAAGGAACTGCGCTCCGGCAGCATCGACCTCAACGGCAAGCAGGTGCGCACCTCGTCCCTGTCTTCGTACCGCAAGGCGCAGACCATCGCGAAGACACTGAAGCAGTGGATAGAAAAGGGTGATTTCACTCTGACCAGCCCCGTCAAGGCTCTTCCCGAAGTGAGGGAGCAGAAGGGTCTAGAGATCCGTTCTGAGAAGGAGGCGGTCCAATGAACGAGAAGAAGTATCTGCTGCAATTCGAGCCCAAGGCGGTGGAGGTGCCTCTGACGTCGCGCGTGATATCAGAGTTCGGCCTCGAGGTCAACATCCTGCGCGCGGAGATCACGGAGTCCGGTGGCCAAATGATCGTCACCCTGATCGGACCGCCCGGCGCCCTGGGGAGGGGGCTCCGCTACCTGGAAGACAACAACGTGCGCATCAGCGAGCTCCGTCCGCTGGTGCGGAAGGACGATGAGCTGTGCACCGATTGCGGCATGTGCGTTTCGATATGCCCGGCCAAGGCGTACTCCATATCCGCTCCGGAATGGAAGGTCGTCTTTGCCGAAGATAAGTGCATCGCCTGTGGCCTCTGTCGCGATGTCTGCCCGCCAGGAGCTATCTTCCTCTCGGTCATCTAGGCAGGACCGAGGCCCGGGGCGTGACCCCGGGCCATTCATTCTCTTTCTCTAATGGATCTGGATCGGCGCATCCGTTTCACACGCATGCTCGTCGTGGTCATGCTCCTTCTTCGGCGGTGCTTCGGACTCGCGGCCGTTCTTCACCAGATAGTCGCGGATGGCGTCGTGCAATCCGTCCGCGGCCAGGTTGGAGCAGTGCATCTTCTGCGGCGGCAGCCCCTCCAGAGCGTCGGCCACTTCCTTCCTGGTGAGGGCCAATCCCTGCTTCAGCGTCATTCCCTTGGCCAGTTCCGTGACCATGCTGCTGGTGGCGATCGCCGCCGCGCAACCCAGGGTCTTGAACTTGATCTCCGTGATGACGTCGTCCTTGACCTTGATGTAGATGTACATCATGTCGCCGCAGGTCGGATTGCCGACCTTGCCCAGGCCGTCGGCGTCCGCTATCTCGCCCATGTTGCGGGGGTTCGTGAAATGGTCCATGACCTTCTGTGTGTATGCCATTCTCATCACTCCTTGGGAGGACAGGTCGGTGACATGAGGCGCAGCCTCTCCACCACCTCCCCTATGACATTGAGATACTGTTCGGCCTCGTCCATGCGGCTGAAGCGGGACAGGCTGAGGCGGAGGGAACCGTGTGCTTGCTCTGCTTCCAATCCCAATGCCATCAGCACATGGGACGGGTCCAGGCTCTTGGACGAGCACGCAGAGCCGGTGGATCCGGCGACGCCCTTCATGTCCAAGTAGAGAACGAGGGACTCGCCCTCGATATAATCGAAGCGGAAATGCGCATTGTTGCACAGGCGCTTGGTGCGGTGCCCGTTGAGGTAGGATCTCTCCACGGAGGAAAGCGTCCCCTGGATGAGGCGGTCGCGGATGCGCTGCATGTGCGCCATGTCGTCCTCCAGCATGCTCGTGCCCAGTTCCATCGCTTTGCCCATGCCGACGATGCCAGGAACATTTTCCGTGGAGGATCGTAATCCCCGCTCCTGGCCCCCACCGTTCAGGATGGCACGTACGCGGGTACCTTTCCGCAGGTAGAGCGCACCCACGCCTTTTGGTCCGTGGAACTTGTGGGCGCTCATGGAGAGCATGTCCACGCCGAGCTTATTGACATCGATCGGCATCTTGCAGACCGCCTGCACCGCGTCCGTGTGGAACAACGCCCCTCTCTCATGGGCGATGGTGGTCATCTGCTTGATGTCCTGGATGGTGCCGATCTCGTTGTTCGCCAGCATGATCGAGACGAGAAGCGTGCTGTCGTCGACGTGCTGCGCCAGCAGGGCCGGGTCCACCATGCCCTCCGCGTCCGTCGGCAACTTGACGATCTCGTAACCCAGAAAATCGAGGAAGTCGCAGCTGTGCAGCACCGCATGGTGCTCGATGACGGAGGTGATGATCTTCTTCCGCTTGCCTTCCTTGTTGGCGTAGGCGAGTCCGATGATAGCTAGGTTGTCCGCTTCCGTTCCGCCGGAGGTCATGATCATCTCAGCGTCCTTGGCCTTGATCCCGGCGGCCACCTGCTTGCGCGCCTCGACCAAGACCTCGGCGGCCACTCTTCCGAAATGGTGCAGGCTAGAAGCGTTCCCGTAGTTCTCTAGATAATATGGACGCATGGCCTCCAGGACCCTATCATCGACCCTGGTGGTGGCGCTGTTATCGAAGTAAATGGACGGCATCAATCTCACGCCTTAACGATTGTAAACTATCTTATCGTATTTGAATCTGCGCGGCTGGCGGGCAGTTTGTCCTCTTCTATTTCAACGACGACTATTTTATAGGTGAGGGTTACAAATTATTTCCCCAGGTCCGCGCACAGGCATTCGGTCCTGAAGAGCGGAGAAGGGGGCATGGATCGCTTCGTCGTGAAGTCGCAGGATCGGCGATCCATGCAAAGACCAGGAGGTGGGCGAATTGGCGATCACTAGAGAGGAAGTTGAGAAGGCAGCGAAAGAGCGAGGCATCGACTCCGTGGCCGTGGTCTCGCTGCGGTCCCTCCAGGACAATGTGGTAGATTCCAGCGCGAAGGCAGGAGGCTCCCAGAGCGCAGACCTGAGACGATTGGCCCAGTCCCTGTTGCCCGAGGCCGCCTCGGCGATAGTGCTGGCCGCCGCCTACTATGATGAGAGGACTGCTGACCTTTCCAGGTCAGGCGACCCACGCGGCATAATCGGTCGAGGTCTATGGAAGGACCATGCCGCCGGATTGCGGCGGAAGACGGATTCTCTGATAGCTTTCCTAGAGGACATGGGTGTGAAGGCGGTCCTCGCAGAGGAGCTTCCACTGCGCGACGTCGCTCAACGCGCCGGGTTGGGTACCCTCGGCAAGAACTCCTTGCTGCAGTCCTTCGACAACGGGTCATGGGTGCTATTGACCGCGTTGGTCACGGATGCCGAGCTTCCCTCGGGGGAGAAGGAGGATTGCCGCTGCGGCAGCTGCCAGACCTGCCTCAGAATGTGTCCTACCAAGGCGATCACCTCCCCTTTCAAAGTAGATGGCAGTCGCTGCATCGATCGCCTGCTCTCCTCCGTCGAGGAGATCCCGTTGGAACTGAGGGGTGCCATAGGCACCCGCATCTTCTCCTGCGATATCTGTCAAGAGGTATGCCCGCGCAACAAGTTCGTCCTTCCCGCCAAGGCCCCGATGGAGGATCGCTTCGGACGGTGGACGCGGAGCCCATCGCTCGGTCCGCTCGTCATGATGAGCGAGGAGCAGTACAAGACCGATTTCGACTGGATAGAATGGAGCGCCCCCAATTCCTATCTGCTGCGCCGCAACGCCATCATTGCCCTGGGCAACTCCGGAGATCAGATAGGAACCAATGTACTGGTGAAGAAGTTGCACGACCCCGACCCGCGGCTGCGCGGCTACGCCTCCTGGGCGCTGGGCCAGATCGGTGACATCACCGCGGTCAGGAACATCAAGGCCGCACTTCAGAATGAACAGGATAGTTTCGCCAAGGAAGAGATGCGACTCGCCCTGGTCCGACTTTCAGAGAAAAGAGAAGGATAAGATGGAGCAGGGACCGCGATTTGAACACGGGTATGCGGATCTGCAGTCCGCCACATGGCCGCTCTGTCATCCCTGCGTGCTGTGTGGCTGATTCTGTTGGAGATATAAAAGGTTGATTGTGGCCTATTGCTTGGCGTGCGCCAGCCCGGCCCGGATGCCTTCGTTGACGACATCGACGGTGGCGCGCAGCGCTTCGCACCTCTCCTCCAACTCCTTCTCGGTCATGATGAGGGTGGCCCTCCTTCCCTGATAACCGACCGACCCATTCGTGAAGACCACGTAGTCGAGATGCGCGATGCAATTGCGCAGGTCTCGGTCGCAGGCGCTCGTCAAACGGTCGAGGCCGATGCTGTCCAGGAAACCGAGCTTATTATACAGCGCGTCTGAGCAGACCGTATCGAAGAGGTCGCCGCGGTCGGCGGCACTGCCCGACGGACGATATCCTTTGTCGG
>CAZCNG010000166.1:0-5120 GCA_964500045.1 uncultured Methanomassiliicoccaceae archaeon | reverse complement strand
GGTTCCGCATGAAGCTGGAATGGCAAGCCCACGGATTCATCCGTGGGTTGATGACTTCTCCGGCTGCAACTTCCAACCCATGGAGTAGTACTCCCCGCTGCCGACCATGAAGCTGAACGGACGGAACGCCTCGACGTCGGGCAGGCCGTCCTTCAAGACCTCTTGATCCACCCTCGTCTCCAGGACCTTCCCCACGAATTGCGTGTGCAGTCCCAGCTCGTTGACGTGAGTGACTTCGCACTCGAGCACTATGGGGAACTCCTCGACGTAGGGGGCCATGACCATGCTCGCCTTCGCCGGCGTCAACCCGGTGCGGCGGAACTTGTCCACCTCGCGGCCGGACACGGAGCCGAAGAGATGCGCCTGGGAAAGGTGCTTCTCATCGGGGATGGAGATGGTGAACTCACGACGCGCCATCAGGTTGCCGTGGGTGAGCGTGGCCTTGCGCAGACTGACGGTCACCGCCGGCGGCGCGGAACAGGCGACCCCACCCCAGGCGGCGGTCATGACGTTCGGTCTCATGTCTTCGCAGTACGTCCCGACGCACAGCACCGGCGTCGGATAGATGAGGGGTTTGGCCCCGAGTGCGACCTTCATCTTTATCGCGTTGCGATGGCCGCTGCGCAGATAAGTAGAATAGGGCTGTGCTTGCATCTTTGCGCAATGGAGGACGAACATGGCCATGATCACGAACATGGGCACGACCATGGCCTGGAGGCGCACGGCAAGGGCAACATACGGCCGCTCTTGATCGCGTTGATCATCACTGGGTCGTTCGCCCTGATCGAGATCGTGGGCGCCTTGGTGAGCGGCAGTTTGGCGCTGCTGTCCGATGCGGGCCACATGTTCACGGACGTGCTGGCCCTGGGCCTCAGCCTGGGGGCGGCCTACGTGGCCAGCAGCCAAGCCACCGAGAGCCGCACCTTCGGACTGGTGCGCGTCGAGATCCTGGTGGCGCTGATCAACGGCGCGGTCCTGGTGGTCCTCTCCTTCGTGCTGATCTATGAGGCCTTCGACCGGCTCGCCAATCCTCGGCCGGTGGAGGGCGGGATCATGATGCTCGTCGCCATCCTGGGGCTGGTGGCCAACATCTTCGGCATCTGGATACTGCACGGCGGCAGCAAGGAGAACCTCAATGTGCGCGGCGCGTTCCTGCACATGCTGGGCGATCTGCTGTCCTCGATCGGCGTCATCGTGGCCGCCGTCATCATCCTCCTCTTGGGATGGATGCAGGCCGATCCGATCATCAGCATCGTCATCGGCTGCGTCATCCTCTACAACGCCTTCTCGCTGGTGCGCCAGTCGGGAAGCATCCTGCTGGAGTTCGCCCCGCCGCACGTCACGGCCAAGGATATTGAGACGGAGCTGCTCCAATTCAAGGGGGTCAAGGACGTGCATGACATCCACATGTGGACCCTGACCTCGGGCATCTACAGCATCTCCGTGCACCTCGTGATGGAGGACCAATTGGTCAGCACCTGCTCCTGTTTGCGCGAACAGGCGGAATACATACTGTACGAGAAGTTCCACTTCTCACACTGCACCATTCAACTGGAGAGCGAGATCTGTCAGGCGGGCGATTGCTACTTCAGGAAAGGCGGAAAGTGAGAAGAAAGGATACTGCCGAGAGCACCGGCTCCATCGGCCTTTCCATTCCAAAGAATGGAGCGTCTATCTCATCATGTCGTGCTTGTAGGCCTCGGCCTTCTTCAGCTCCGAGGTTCCCCTCTTGGGCGGACGCGCGACCCCTCTTCCCTTGGGCGGCTGGAACTCTTCCTGGCATTCCAGCTGGTCCTGGTACTCCTCGCTGGCCTCGCCATGAGCTTCCTTGAGCAGCTCCAGCGTCTTGGTGATGATGCCGCGCGCTTCATCGGTGTGGCCCTGGAATCTGCGGGCGTAGGCGATGCCGGTCATGGCATCCACGATCTGATCGACCTCGGCCTCGGAACGGCGCAGACAGTCCTCCGCGTCCACGGCGGCCTTCTCCATCTCGACCCACTCCTTCAGCAGGTGGTAGCCTTCGGCCACGGTCAGCAGGACATCGCCCCGGGCGGACAGATCGACCTCGGGGGCCTTCTCCATGACGCGGGCCAGGAGATCCTTGGCCTTGTCGACCTGACCGGAGGCGGCGTAGTCGATGGCCAATGCCGACTGGTCGACCAGCATCAGCTCCAGGTCCTCATCGCCCAGCTGGGCGCGGTAGACCAGAAGCCTCTCGCGCGCTTCAATGATGTCGTTCTTGGCGCCGACCTTCTCGCTCACCTCGATGAACATCTCCAGCGCTTCGACCGCCGCCTCGTCCACGACGTTCTCCTGCTCATCGTTGCGGACGATGGTCATGAGAGCGGAACGCGCCTGGGCCAGCAGTTCGCAGCCCAGCATCAGGCTGGCGCCCTTCAGGGCGGCATCGCGGTACTGCTCGCTGCCCTTGCCGTAGAGGGTCGCGCGCAGCTCCTGCGCCCGGGACAACTTCTTCAGGAAGCCCTTCATGTTGTCCTTGGCCGCATCCAACGCGGCCTGCTTCTCCAGATATTCAGGTAGCAACGGGTCCTTCGCGTCGGCCTTGGCCAGCTCGGCGACCTTGTCCTCGAGCAACTTGGACGCCTCGGCGGGAGAATCCGCACCCATGTAATAGGTCACCAGGTCGAAGACCAGGTTCATCTCGATCTCCGGCTCCAGGCCGAGCTTGTTGGTCGGCAGGAGCGGGGCCACGGTGGAAGCGGCCTCGACCTTCTTCCCTGCGCTCATGTAGGCAGTGGCGAGGTCCAGCCGGACGATCATCATGATCGGCTGGGACTCGGTCTGCTCCGATAGACGCATGGCATCCTCCATGACATCGACGGCCGCCTTCGTCTCTCCCTTCTCCTGGAGGATGCCGGCCATCAATCTCAACGCGTCGATCCTCTGCTCCAGAGCGGCACTTCCTTCCATCCCGGACAGGATGGTGACCGCTTCCCGGACGTAGGAGAGCGACTTCTTGTGGTCCTCGGTGGCCGCGGCCAGCACGACCAACAGATCGGCCTTGCGGACCATGGTGTCCGCCTCCCACAGCTGCTTCTTGAGAATGTGCGCGGCGAGCATCGCGGCGATGCGGGGGCGTTCCTCCTGGACCAATACGTTGAGGAGGCCGTTGATCAGATCGAACGGTCCGGCATCGTTGCCGTCCATGGCCCAGCGGCTCTCCTTGGCCAGGGGCAGGAGCGCATCCAAGGCGGCGAGGATCTCGTCGTCCTTGGCCTGCGGCTCGTCCTGCATGACCAGACCCATAAGGGACTTCCAGCTCTCCAGCCAGGGGTCCTGGTCGCCGTCTTCGGCGCTCATGATATCATCAATGTCAGCATACTTCGAGGGGGAATTCTCGTCACTCATGGCAATAGATGATGTTGAGCACCTACTTGGAGATAATGTTGGCCTGCTCCAGAAGCGTGCAGGAGATTTGCCGGCGGAACGCCCCCTCCGTTCCGCCGTCCAGGCATCCACCGTTCAGCGCTTTTCGCGTCCGACCGGCGCCCTGTCCCGGGAATAGGTGGGCGTGGTGGGGAAGTCCTCGATGCACTCGCGCTGCTCGTCGTACTCCTCGCTGTCCTTGCCGTATACCTTCTCAAGGAGGCGGAGCGCCTCGTCGAGGGACTTTCTCCCTTCGGAGATGCGCCCCTGCCCGCGGCGCGCGTAGGCCAAGGCCGTGTACGCGTCCGCCAGCAGGTCCACTTCCCTCTTCTTCTGCTTTAGGATGGCCACGGCCTGGGATGCTTCCCGTTCCATGGAGATCCAGTCCTTCAGGTGCTGGTGCGCCTCGGCGAGCGCCAACAGGTGGATGGCCTGCTCCCCATCATCGTCCAGGGCGCGCACGCGCGGCTCCACCCGGCGGATGAGACGGACGGCCGCGTCCTCCTCACCGGCGCGGGCATGCTCCACGGCCAGGAGCACTTCCTCGCGCAGGACCTCGTCCGTGTCCACGATGCCCTGGGAAGAAAGCACTTCCAGCAGGCGCTGGCGGGCGGCGATCGCCTCCCTCGGTTCCTCCAGTTCGAGGCACATCGCGATGTAGGAGCGCAGCGCCTCCTGAGCCAATTCGTCAGTATAGCTGTGGCGGCGGTCCTCTTCGATCAGCGCGGCCAGCATCGACTTCGCTTCGTCCGGCAGCTCCATCTCCTCCAGGATGGCGGAGATGCGCATTGCCGAAGCGCGGTACTGTATGCTTCCCTTGCCGCAGATGTTGCCCAGGACCTCCAACGCCTGAGCAAGATGCTTCTGCATCGCAGGGCGGTTATGCTTGCGGGCGTCCAGCATTGCTAGCATCTCCAGCAGCGGAGGCAGGCGCCGGTCGATGGGGTCGTGGCCGGCCAGCTCGGTGGCGCGCGCTTCCAGTAGTTTCACGGCCGCTGGGTCCTGCCCGATGAAAGTGTAATGCGCCACGAGGTCCGAGAGGAAGGCGACCTCCTGTTCCTTGTCCAGGCCGTGCTGGTCCACCGGCAGCAGTTCCGCCACCAGGGCATTGGCCTTGGGCTTCTTGCCCGCGAGGAAGTAGGTGCGGGCCAGCGCCAGCTTCGTGCTCAGCTCCAGCGGCTTGGTCGTCGCCATGGCCAGCGCTTCTTCCATCGCCGCCACCGCGCCTTCATCGTCGCCCTGGAAGTTCAACCCCTCGGAGATCAGGCGCAGCGCATCGAGGCGCAGCGGCGTCGGTCCCGGAGCGACCTCGTCCAGCAGCTCGAGCGCTTCCCGAGCTCGACCTTCCCTCGCCTTGCCGTCGCTCTCAGCGGCGGACAGGAGGAGCAACAGTGCCACCCGGTGCACCTTCATCTCGCCCTCGTAGGGCTGTCCGTCCAAAACGGCCCTTCCGATGACCGTGACCTTGTCGAACTCCGCTTCGGCCAATAGCGCGCGCAGCAGCCCCTCGATGAGCTCGACGCGGCTGACCATCGTCTCCCCTACCTTCCACATCGCTTCCGCGTGCAGGGGCAGCAGTCCAGCGACAAGGGCGGAGATGGCAGCCTCATCGGCTTCCTCCGTCTCGACGGTCTCCAATACCAATTCCTGCCAGGCGGCCAGCCAGGGATCGGAGTCTTCGATGCTCCCGTCCAGGAACGGCTCGATATCAATGTGCGGGGGGGACCGCGGCG
>CAZCNG010000165.1:0-5121 GCA_964500045.1 uncultured Methanomassiliicoccaceae archaeon | reverse complement strand
GACCCTGTATGGCCTTACTTCTTGGGGGCCATGATCAGCAGGGGCAGGATCGGCTTGCCCTTCATGACGAATGCGCAGACCGCGGTACCCAGGTAGGTGGCGGTGATGCAGAGCAGGGCGAAGAAGATCCCGATCATCATCAAGAGCGAGTCCACAGTTGCCTGGGACGGGGTCTGTGTGTACAGAACGCTCAGGGTGTAGCCAAGGATGAAGTAGGCGATCGCTGCGATGAACAGGACCACGGACAGCATCTTAACTGGCTGGAACAGCGACAGGATGGCGTCGATGAGCAAGATGAGGCCCACGAATCCGATCAACAGACCGAGCTCATTTCCAAGGGGGGCCAATCCGAAGACTCCCCAGGCTGCCAAGGCATAGGCGATGAACGAAACGCACAGGGGTCCGAAGATAGCGGTCCCGAGGATGTTCTCGTTCTTGAACATGAAATAGGTCACAATCGCACAGCCGATGCCGGTGGCGAACAAGACGTTGATGAAGCCGCCTGCTCCGGGGATGATCTTGAACCCGAAGGCAGCTACGAAGAACGCCACCCAGCCGACCAATAGGCAGCCGAAGACATCGGCCATGGCCACTTTTGCATGTACATTTAGATCTTCTGCCATTTTTTGACTCTCCTCAATTTTGGACATGCCCGGGGGGAGAGTTGCTCGCAGAGTTCAGGCTTGGATCCAAATAAGGCAGCCTAGACCTTCCGCTATCATCCCATTCCCTCAGACACAATCCCCCCATACTTCTAGATGGGACCGCCCTTGGCAATCCTTACGATTCATTCAACTGCTGGTGATATAAGCTTTTTGAAATTTTGGCTTAACGGGTCTTAAAGTGGGGCATTAACACCCGGTGGTCCAGAGAACATCTATTTCCCGGATAGAAAACGCGAGAATGTTTAATTACTATGATGTTATCCGGATTCGCTTCTCCAGTCGTTTTTTCGGTCTAACTGGATAATTCGTATGCGTCTTCTTTATATTCGTGATACTAGATGATACATTTCTGTATCATCCGACCACATCTGACCCCTCCGTGAAGTCGGGATCGAGGATAGCCCCCCGCATCCCCATCTTCTCGAGCGCTGCGAGGTCGGCCTGCTTGATGCCCCCGGCGATGATGATATCGCCCCTGGCCGCCAATTTGGCGAGGAGCTCAACATCCTTCTCTCCTTCCGAGGCGCGGATGTCGAAAACGACGATCTCCATGAAGCCGATCTGTGACAGCATGTCGAGCACCTTGTCGAGGTCCTTCTCGCCCTCACGGTACCAAACCACATGCCCATCGTATATCACCATGGGGTGGCAGCGGTCTGAGAGCGCGTACAGTTCCTTGAAGAGCCCCGGGGACGGCGCCGAGAAGGTGTCGGCAAGCACGATGCCCGCCCCCATGGCGAATCCGTCGTACAGGTCCTGCTCAGAGGTCATCCCCATGCTCAACCACGCGGAGGGGCGCCGGCGCAGCAGCACCTTGAGCGCATCCGTCTCCTGTTTGCCGCTGCGGAACCCATCGATATCTACGAGGAGCATCTCAGCGTCGTTGGCGATGCCGCGTCCCTTGAGATAATCGCGTATGGGGGTGCCAGGCCCCACGCACCACGGGCCCTCCTTGTCCCAGGTCAGGGCGCGCACCAATGGTTCTTGCTTGGCCCCCTCCATCTGCAATGGCAGCATCGGTATGGCGATGAAGTCCGGGGACTCCAAGGCATCCTGCGCTGCGAAGAACGGGTCCACGTCGTGCACCGCATCGAACTCGATCGGGATGCCAAGGCGCCCGCACTCCAGGCACTTGCATTGATCATTCTTATTGTCCACGGCGGCCAAAGGCCCTCCGATGAGGATGAGGGGCACGAGCCGGCTGCTGCCGCAATAGGGGCATACGCCCAGAGGTCTTACGTTCATGTTCAACCAACCTTCCCAATGAAACGAATGATATCTTCCACCGCATTCTGCGCGCAGTGGTTTTCCATGATATGCTCCGGATCCTTAGTACCCGGGACGATGATCGTTAGGACTTCTTCGAAGCCGAGCATAGGCACGAAGATCTTGAAGAAGCGGACATTGAGGTAGGCGTAGACCCGATCTCCATCGCTCAGGCCACAGGTGAACAGCACCACCGCTTTCTTGCCCCTACCCATCACGCGGACGCTCTTGGCGTCGAACAAGGCGCGCAGCCGGTCGACGAAGCACTTCATCGAACCGGTCTCCGCGCCCATGTAGATGGGCGAGCCGAGGAACACCACGTCCGCCTCCCTCATCTTCTGGTACGCTTCGCGCATCTCGTCAGAGGTGGAACACACGCCTTCGGCAGAGCAGTCGAGGCAGCCCGTGCAGTCGGCCACTTCCATGCCGGACACCTGCCACAGCTCGACCGCGGCACCCTGCTGCTTCGCCTGGAGGAGCACCTCGCGCATGATGCGTCCGGTATTGCCCATCTCCCTGGGGCTGCCGTTGAAAGCTGCTATCCTCATGTCCTTAGGTGGTGAATTCCGCTTCCGCTATTAATCATGCCTCTTTGCCAGGGGCGTCGAAGGTGATGTCCTTGCCCGGGCGCAGCACGAGCACGAACAGCAGGCCGATCAAGGCGAAGATGCCGCCCACTATCCAGGCCATGATGAATCCCGTTTCGGTCGTCACCAGGATGGTCGGGCCGAAGGGCGACGGCTTCCACCCGACCTGGTAGCTGGCCATGATGACGGCCGCCAGCACCGGGCCGATGCTGCCGCCTACGATGCGGAAGAGGGTGTTCATGCCAGAGGCCACGCCGAAGTCCTTCTGTGGCGAGGAGAGGGCGACCACATTGATCAGGGAGACCATGCAGACGCCGAGGCCAGCGCCGGTCACGAAGACGGCCAGCAACACCTGCCAGACCTCGGCATGCATCAAGATGAGGAACACGTACCCGATCACCGTGACCGCCAGGCCGACGGCCAGGATCTTGTCGGCGCTCACCTTCCGCGCCATCTTTCCGGCGAGGGGGGCGAAGATGAGCTGTGCCACCGCTGAAGGAAGCATATAGAGTCCTACGGTGAAGGTATCGGTCAGCCCGAATCCGCCGTACTGGACCGGGCCCATGAGGAAGAAGGGCAAGGTCTGGAAGAATAGGAAGAGCGTCAACCCCACAAAGAGGGCGGCCACGTTGGCGCCCAGGATGCCCCGCTCGCATAAAAGGCGCAGGCTCATGATGGGGTCCTTGGCCCTCTTTTCCCACAGGATGAATGACGCAAGGAAGATGATGCAGAGCAGGAACAGGCCGATGATGGCGGCGGAGGTCCAGCCCCATTTCTCCCCTTGGGTCAAGGAGAACAGCAGGCAGAAGATGCCACCCCCCAGCAGGCCTGCGCCCAGCAGGTCCAAGGAGCCTTGGCGGGTCTCTCCCTGCCCCTTGATGGTGACGTAGGCGACGCCGGTCATGATGGCCAGCGCCGGGATCACGATGTAGAAACAATCCCTCCACGAGAAGGCGGAAACGATGTAGCCGCCGCCCACAAACCCTATGCTGACGCCGACCGAGAACATGGCGCTGATGATGCCGATGGCCATGGGTATCTGCTTCTTCGGGAAGGTGTCCCGGACGATGCCGAAGGCCAACGGGAACATGCCCAGGCCGACCCCTTGGATGGCGCGGAAGATGATCAATGAGGTGATCGACCAGGAGATGGCGCAGCCCAACAGGCCGAGGGTGTAGATGATCATGGCGATGAGCATGACCTTCTTCTTGCCGTAGATGTCACCTAGACGACCGAGGAGCGGCGTGGCCACCGCCCCTACCAGCATGTAGGCGGAGAGCACCCACGAGATCCACTGCGCTTCGCCGGGGAATTCCTTGGCGATGTTGGGCAAGGCCGGCACCAACATGATCTCGATGAACATGACCATCATGGCGATGGCCGCGAGGTCGACGAGGATGATGCCATTGCCCTTGAGGGAGATGCCCTCCGATTTGCCCACAGTCTCGGTCATGTCGACCACCCTATATATCGGTCATCGATACATTTTCATCCGTATTTAACTATTTCTGGAACGGACCTCTGAAGGTAAAGATTATCCGCCCGAGGCTCGCTTTGCCAAGCATGGCGCAGAAATTGCTGGTCATCGGGTCCTCCGGATTATTGGGCCGGGAAGTGGCCCGTTCTGCTCTGGCCCGGGGCATGGAGGTCGTCGGGACCTACGCTCACAGGGAATGGAGCGCACCCTGGGAGCAGCATCAGCTTGAATTGCAGAGCGATCGGGCCGTCAGCCACCTGATCGCCGAGGAGGCACCCTGGGCCGTGGCGCTGTGCGGCGGCATGACCTCGCTGGAGGAGTGCGAGCACAGGCCGGTGGACGCCTACAGCGTCAATATGGAAGGCACCTTCACCGTGGCCGTGGCCTGCAAGAAGATCGGCGCGCGCCTCCTATTCTACTCCAGCGACGCGGTCTTCAGCGGCGCCAGTGAGATGCCGCACTACGAATTCGACATGCCTGATCCGCTCTCCGTCTACGGCAAGACGAAATTGGAGGGGGAGCGCCTGGTCCTGGACGCGTCGCACGACAACCTCGTCTGTCGCCTCGCCCTGCTCTATGGAAAGAGGCCGCCTGGAGGTCGTCACAACCTCGCTTCCCTGGTGCGGGAGGAATTGACCATGGGGAAGGAGGTGCGTTTGATCTCCGACCACTTCGTCACGCCGACCTATGCACCCGAGGCAGCGTCCGCATCCCTGGACCTCCTCGAGGGGATGCAGCACGGGACCTGGAACGTGTGCGCGGGGGTCTGCATGAGCAAGTTCAATTTCGGCAGGGCGGTGGCCGAGGAATTCGACCTGCCGCTCTCCTTGCTCAGGCCGGTGACGACGGAGGAGATGGGCTTCATCGCGCCCCGGCCACCGCGGGCCTGCCTGATCAACGACAAGCTGCAGGCGACCGTGGATACTCCGATGTCGGCGCCCAACGAGGGGCTGCGCCTGATGCACATCGCTCCCGACTAGGACGGCAGGGAAGATATACCGGCCTTTCCATGGCTGTGCCATGACCCTCCGCAAGCAGACCATGGACAATCTGGCCAAGGCCTTCATCGGTGAGAGCCAGGCGCGCAACCGCTACAATTTCTATGCCCGCACGGCCCGGGCCGAGG
>CAZCNG010000164.1:0-5124 GCA_964500045.1 uncultured Methanomassiliicoccaceae archaeon | reverse complement strand
CGCAAGGATTTCCTCATGCACGGCAAGAAGGTGTAGGCGTGATGGAGCAGTACGAGATCGATCTCAACGCCAAGTGCGTATGCGGGTGCATGGAAGGCAACCGCGTCCACAAGATCTACCGCTTCCCCAATGATATGGGGGCGTCGGTCGTGAGCGGTCCCAAGACCACCGGTCCGGTGCGCTTCCGCATGTTCGTGCTCCGTTTCCTGAGCGACCCGCCCGAGAATTCCTGGGAGATCGCCTGCGACACCCCGTTGACGCAGGACGTGATCGAATGCGCCGACTGGAATGAGGTCGAGGACCATCTGGATAAGATCATCGGCCTGGAAGGGAGCGCCGACCACCATCATGTCCACTCCTGCCACTGCGGCCACTAGCAGGTATTATGAACCGTCCCCACCAATCGATCCGCAGCGAGTGAGATGCCAATGCCCATCCGCGATGTGACCGACGGTATCCTCATGGACATGTTGAGGCGCAGCGACCGCATGGTCGTGGCCGAGTTCTGGTCGCCGGGCTGCTCCGTCTGCAAAGAGGTGGCACCTCATTTCGAAGAGGCGGCCCATGACCTCGCCGACGAGGTCGAATGCGTCCGCGTCAACACCGACGCCAACGGGCACATGGCTTCCAAACTGGGGGTCACAGGCACGCCGACCTTCGTCATCCTATGCCGCAGCGATACGCTGGGCCAGATCGTCGGCTTCACCAACGCGACCGCGCTGCGCAACACCGTCCGCGACGTGCTGCGACACAAGGCCCACTGCCGCAGCAAGCACATCAACTACGATATGGACGGATACAGCTGAACTGGGTAATCCCCCCAGGGAATCAGTATCGCCATTGGTGATACGGTTTTCCATCATCGACATATTCGCCGTTGGCGTTCTTGGCCTCAGATAACATGCTGAATCCAAACTGGTTCTACAACTCCGTGGGCGGCGGTCACGGCGTCCTCGAGATCATAGGCAAGCAAGGCTCCGCAGGATTCATCCCGCTCCGCTCCACCACCCTAAGAGGGCAGTTGTGCGGACCCCTGGCCTCGCTCAAGGTGACGCATCGCTTCCTCTTCACGGAACTGGATTGCGCTCACGTCCTGGAAGCCCTCTATAGGTTCCCATTGCCTGGCGACGCGGCCGTCAGCGGCATGCTGGTCACCTTTGGTGACACGACCATAGAAGCAAAGCTGGACCTGCGCGCGAGAGCGGAAGCGGAATACAAGACGGCCAAGGAGGAGGGACGACAGGCGGCCCTGGTCACCCGGGAGAGCCCTGATGTCTTCACCCTCCGCATCCACGGCATCGCCCCCGGGGAGGAGGTCAGCGTCACCACCGCCTATGTGCAGCTGGGAAGCCCGGAAGGCATCGGATTCTCGTTCCGCGTTCCGCTCACCACGATGCCCCGCTACGTGAGGCAGGATGAGGTCGCCTCCCGGTTCGCGCAGGGACAACCGCTGGCGGTAGTCAGGGATCCAGGCCACCGCTTCTTCCTGGAGCTCGCCTGCGCACAGGGGACGATCACCAGTCAGAGCCACGCGCTGGCGGCGCATGGAACGGCCTTTACGCTGGAACAGGGCGAGGTCCTCCCGGACCGGGACCTATTGCTCACCTGGAAGCCCGCGGCCGCCGAGGACAGGCCGACCCTTCTGGCCTTGACCGAAGGGGAGTTCCACCCCAGCTTCCTGGTGCTCTTCTCCCCGCCCACGGGCCAGCGGCAGCGCGCCCCGCTCGACCTGCAGATCCTGGTCGACCATTCCGGTTCCATGAGCGGTCCGAAGTGGGCGGCCGCGGACTGGGCCGTGGACAAGCTGCTCACGTCGCTGGGGGAGGGGGATATGTTCAACCTCTGCCTCTTCGAGGACAATACCCACTGGTTCCGCTCCGCACCGGTCCGAGCATCGAAGGCGGAGGTGGTCGCGGCCAAGCAGCATCTGCGTAACACATCCTCAGGCGGCACCGAGCTGGGCATGGCGATCGAGCAGGCGCTGGCACAGCCGCGACGGCAGGGAAGGGTTGCGAAACACCTGGTGGTGATCACCGATGCCGAAGTGAGCGACGCCGGCAGGATCGTCCGCCTGGTGGAGGAGGAGCGGGGTAAGAAGGACGGCCGGAGGAGCAGCATCATCTGCATCGATTCCTCGCCCAACGCCTTCCTCGCCAATGAGATGGCCGAGGTGGGGGGCGGTGTGGCGCGTTTCCTTACTAGTTCACCCCAGGAAGGGGACATCACCACGGCACTGGACGAAGTGCTGGAGGAGGTCTCACGCCCGCTGCTGGAGCAGTGGACGCTGTGCAGCACCGAGGCTATCGCCCCGGGCGGCAACCTGGAATTCACGCCTAGGGAAGGAGGTTACGTCGCAGTGCTGGACGACATTCCCGCCGGCAGGAGCCGTTTCTTCCTGTTGCGCGGTGAGGGCAAGGCCCCCGGCGGCTGCTTCATCCTCAAAGATGAAACGGGTGGTGAGGTGACCCGCTGCCAGGCCGAAGATGTGGCGGGCGTCTCCGCCCTCTACGGAGCGCGGCTCATCCGGCGTCTGGAAGTCCTCATGGCCTCCGGTCTGGACCGCAAGGAATTGACCGGCAAGGTCCACTCCCTGGGAGAGAAGATGCCCTCCGCCCGCTTGGATAGGAAGGTCTACGCCGAGAATCAGATGGCCGAAGGGAGATCTAACCTAGGCGGTCTGGTGGCAGAGGTCTCCCTACGCCATGGGATCGCCTCTTCGGAGACGGCGTTCGTAGCTGTTTCCCAAAAGAAGGGGGAGCGGGCCACGCGCACCGTGGTCGTGCCCAACGCCCTGGCGCAGGGATGGGATAGTGCATTCGCACTCAACGCCGTCCCAGCGCCAGCGGCCCGGGTCTCGTACAGCGTCGGTTCGAGGGTTGCGCAGAGGTCAAACTATGCGGACGAAGAGGATGCCGAGCTTTGCGGCATGCAGCAATGCATAGCCCCCCGCAGCGAAATGCTGTCTGACCAGATCGTTGGTATGGGACGGTCTGCGCAACGCCCTGGGGAATTCCAGGTCTTTGCTGGCGTCCCCATGTGGAACGGCGATCGCGCCGTCCTCTTCGATTCCGACCGGGACGGAGCCAAGGGCATGGCGGACGCGCTCTCAATGCTCCGCGTCGAAGCGGAGGATACGGAACTCGAAGGATTGACGCTGCTGCTGTACCTGGAGGATATGCAAGCGCCGAAGGTGCGCGTCCGTCTGACCGACCTGCGCGACCTGGGCGGGAGCAGGCCCCTCAACCTCCTCTACCGCGGAGAGAGATTGATGCTCGTCCTGGTGAGGGGACCAGGGGCGAAGGGGCCGGGGAGGTTGAGCATCTCCCTCCTGTGACGCCCGGCGAGGCGCATTCTTTTCTAGGCCGGCGGGCATGCAGGGTCATGTGGCGTGCCATGACCCCCGAGGATTGGACCAAGGGTCGCAGGTCCAGTTTGGAGGGGGCGACGGAGTCGGCGCGGCGGATCGTAGACGATGTCCGCCTGAGGGGAGATGCAGCCCTGATCGAACTGACCGAAAAGTTCGACAAGGTGAAGCTGGACCATGTGCGCGTGCCTGACAAGGAGATCAGCCGCGCCTATGACCGCGTGCCCATGGAGATGGTCGACCATCTTCGTCTGGCGGCCAGGAACATCCGCCGCTTCCACGAGATGCAGGGGCGCCCCCCGCTGTGGATGCGCGAGATCGTGGACGGCGTCAAGGCCGGCGTCAAGGTAGTGCCGCTGAAGCGCGCCGGAGCGTACATCCCCGGCGGCCGGGCCTCCTATCCCTCCACCGCTTTGATGTGCTGCATTCCTGCGAGCGTGGCGGGCGTGGACGAGATCGTCTGCTGCACCCCGCCTCCGGTGAATCCGCTCACCCTGGTGGCATTGGACATGGGCGGGGCGGACGTCATCTGCCAGGTGGGCGGAGCTCAGGCCATCGCCGCCATGGCGCTGGGAACGGCCTCGGTGCCGAAGGTGGACAAGATCGTCGGCCCGGGCAACATCTACGTGACCGCGGCCAAGATGCTGCTTCGGGAAGAAGCTGAGATCGACTTCCCCGCCGGGCCGAGCGAGATCGCCATTCTCGCGGACGATAGCGCGGTGCCGGAATACATCGCCGCCGATATCCTCGCCCAAGCAGAACATGACCCGAACTCCGCCTGCGCCCTGGTCAGTCTGGATCCTTCCCTTCCGGAGAAGGTCGGCAAGTACCTGGCCGAGATGCTCGCCGTATCGCCGCGCCGTGAGATATTGGAGAAGTCGTTGGACAACTGCGGCTGGCTCCTGGCCGCCGACCTTGAGGAGGGCGCTGCGCTGATCAACCGGCTGGCGCCGGAGCACCTCAATCTGCAGACGCGCGAGGACTCGCTGCCGATGATACGCAATGCCGGCTCGATCTTCCTGGGCGCCTATTCGGCCGTGGCGTGCGGCGATTATGCCACCGGCACCAATCACGTGCTGCCCACCGCCGGCTACAGCCGCATGCTCTCCGGTCTGGACGTGGACCACTTCCGCAAGCGCATCTCGGTGCAGCAGGTGGACCAGAGAGGCCTGCAGAGCATCGGCCCCACGGTCATCGCCCTGGCCGAGGCGGAGGGCCTCATGCAGCACGCGGAATCGGTGCGTCTGCGAATGAAGTAGTCACTTCCAGCGCACCAGGATCTCCTCGCGGCGGAACACTTTCCGCGCCAGGAAGAACAGTCCGACGTCCGCCAGCGCCAGCGCCGCGGTGAAGAGCACCATGTTGAGCGGCGTGAGCGGTATGACGCCGAGGATGGCGATCAACAGGAAGGCCACCACCGGCAGCACCACCAGTCCACCGATCTGCTGCGCGCTGCGGATGTCATTGATGCGCGCGGAGATCATGATGTTGCACAATATGGCGAGCATCGATATCACGGGACCGAGCAGGAAGACCACGGTCAGCCACAGCGGGTTCGGCATCGGCGCGTAACCGAGCGCCGGTCCGGCGATGACGTCCACGATGATGCAGAAGGGCACGAAGACCGCCCACACCACCAGCACCGACGGCAGGAAGATGCTGATGGCCTTACCGGCCAGCAGCTCCTCGTCCGTCAAAGGGGTTGCCAGCAGCGGCTCCAGGCTGCGGCTGACCTTCTCCCCCACGATGGTGTAGGAGGC
>CAZCNG010000163.1:0-5211 GCA_964500045.1 uncultured Methanomassiliicoccaceae archaeon | reverse complement strand
GGGACAAGGTCTTCTGGCCCTCCAAGGGCATCAAGCCGCAATCGAAGCTGGGGCACAGGTACTTCATGCACAGCGCGCGCACCTCCATCAAGTACGCCAAGGTACTGCTGCTGGCCGCCATTCTCGTCTCCGTGCCCGCCCTATACCTGGTGGCGACGACCCCACAATCCTATGATTTCGTGGAGAGCATGCCCCCCTGTCAGTCCAAGGCCGGAATCCAGCAGATGGAGGTCAGCTTCGGCGGCGGCATGATCCAGCCGACCGAGGTCGCCCTCGTCCTGGATGGACCCATAATCACCGCTAATGGCGAATGGGATATCAGCAGGCTGGATGCCATCGAGAACATGTCGCTGCGCCTGCTGACCGTCCAGGGCATCGCCAAACTGTTCTCTCCGACCAGGCCGTTCGGGCAAGCGATCAATTACTCCGACCTGAGCCACAATTACACGGTGCAGGCGGCGCAGGAGATCGCGGTCATGCAGATGATGATCGGCAAGGGCAACACCAGCGCCCTGGTCACCATCGTCTTCCAGTCCGATCCGTTCAGCCAGGAGGCCATGAAGAGCATCACCACCATCCGTGCCATGGCCGCCTCGGTCGACAGGACCGAGCCGGCCATCACCGCCGCCTACGTCGGCGGAGGCACCGCTTCGATGTACGACATCGCTTCCTCGACCACGGACGATTTCCTCAAGATCATCGCCGTGGCCATCCTGCTCATCTACATCGTCCTGATGTTCGTGCTCGGCTCCGTCCTCAACCCGCTCCGTTCCATTCTGACGATCCTGTTGAGCATTTCTTGGACCATCGCCATCACCAGCCTCATCTTCCAATGGGGGATGGGCATGTACCTGAACTTCCTGGTGCCGCTCATCCTGGTGGTCATCTGCCTCGGCCTAGGTATGGATTATGACATCCTGCTTTCGACGCGCATCCGTGAGGAGGTGCACAAGGGCATGAGCACGAACGAGGCGATCGAGCACAGCATGCTCAACACCGGCGGCATCATCACCGCCTGCGGCGTGGTCATGGCCTCCGCCTTCGGTTCATTGCTGCTGACCGGGAATCCCATGTTGATGCAGTTCGGCATGGCGTTGATGGTCGCGATCCTGATCGACGCCACCATCGTGCGCACCTACTTGGTACCCGCGATCATGTCCCTCATGGGAAAATGGAACTGGTGGGCCCCGAAGCGCATCCAGAGAGGTGGCGACAAGAAGCAGTGATCACTGCCACCGCTGATACAGGTCGTTGTCCTGTCCCAGGGCGTCGAGCGTCTTGCCGACCACGAAGTCGATCATCTCATCGACTGAAGCAGGTTTGCGGTAGAAGCCCGGACAGGCGGGCAGGATGATGGCACCGGCCTGCGCCAAACGCATCTGGTTCTCCAGCATGATGGCGTCCATGGGCGTTTCGCGCGGGACGACGACGAGGCGGCGCCGCTCCTTGAGGCAAACGGCCGCGGCGCGGGAGATGAGGTTGTCGGCTAGTCCGGTCGACACCTTCCCCAAGGTATTCATGGAGCAGGGGCATATTGCCATGCCGTCGTGGCGGAAGCTGCCCGAGGCGATGCTGGCGAAGAGGTCCGCATTGTCGAGAACGCGGTCGGCCAGGTCTTCGACCTCGGAAACCTTGAGATTCGTTTCCGTTTCGATGAGCTTCTTCCCCATCTCCGAGATGACCAGCAGCTTCTCCCCCTGCAGCTCCTGCAGCAGGCGGATGCCGTAGATGACTCCGGAGGATCCGGTGATGGCGACGACCCTTCTCATCAAAGCGGTCAAATACCACTGCGGTATTTCAATGCTAACGGTCGGTGCAACGCGTACTGCCACACTGGTATTGGAGTGGCAAATTCTTATATAGGAGCACTATATTAGGAGCGCGAGCATTTGCCTTGGGTTAATAAGCCATGCTATGCTGGCTGAGGTAGATTGACATGGTCACTGTATATGATGTCCCCTCCGACAAGCTGATCGAGAGGACTGCGGTCAAGATGAAGGAGCTGGGAACGATAGTGCCGCCTGAGTGGGCGGACTTCGTGAAGACTGGCAGGCACACCGAGAAGGCGCCTTTGCAGCCCGACTGGTGGTACACCAGAGCAGCCTCGGTGCTGCGCAAGGTGTACATCAACGGACCCATCGGCACCTCGCGCCTTTCCGCCGAGTACGGCGGATCGGCCGACCGGGGCGCCAGGCCCAACCACGCCGTGAAGGGAAGCCGGTCCGTAGCCCGCAAGTTGCTCATGCAGCTCGAGGCCTCCGGCCTGGTGGCGAAGGACAAGAACAATGGAAGGGTCGTCACAGCGAAGGGAAGGTCCCTGCTGGACAACACCTCCAAAGAAGTCGCAGACGCGATGGCGAAGTAAGAGGTGCTCTCCATGGAGGACGACGAGCTGGAAATGCTGCGGCAGCGCAAGATGCAACAGATGCAGCAGATGCAGTCACAGCAGGTCCAGCAGAGGGCGGCGGCTGAGGAACAGCAGAAGGAAGCTGAGGCTCAGCGTGCGGCGATCATGAGGCAGATCCTTACTCCCGAAGCCCGGGACAGGCTCGCCACGGTCAAGATCGCCTACCCCGATGTCGCCCACATGGTCGAGGACCAGCTCATCCGCCTGGTGCAGATGGGCCAGATCAAGAGTCAAGTTGATGAGCCGACCCTGAAGCAGATCCTGCGCAGGGTCGCCCCTCAGAAACGCGAGATCACAATAGAGAAGAGGTAATTCATATGTCAAGGAACAAGCCCTGTGCCATGAAGATCAGGCTGATGAAGAAGTTGAACCAGAACCGCAGGGTGCCGGCATGGGTCATGATGAGGACCAACCGCACCTTCCTGCGCCACCCGCACCGCAGGTCCTGGCGGACCAGCAAGCTAAAGGAGTGAGCTACATGGCAGAGCAGCAGACACAGACCGAGTTCATTTTCACGATCCCCCTGAGGGAGATGAAGTGCGTCCCGTACACCATACGCGCCAACAAGGCCGTAATCGTGGTCAGGGAGTACGTCACCAGGCACACCAAGTCCGAAGAGAAGAACATCTGGATCGACGGCAAGGTCAACGAGGCCCTTTGGTTCCGTGGTATCCAGAAGCCGCCGACCAAGATCAAGGTCAAGGCGGTCAAGTTCGAGGACGGCCTGGTCGAGGTCTCCCTCCCCGAAGAGCAGTGAGCGGATAAATGATAAAACTCTCCAGTTACAACGGCGTAGAGTACATAGGGGTATACTGCGCCGCCAACGAGAGCCTGGCCCTGCTCCCCATGGACAGCGTCCCGGAATTCCGTGCCATCGTCGTCGAGGCGCTCGGCGTGGAGATCCAGGTAATGAACATGGCCCAGGCCAACATCATCGGCTCGTTGGTAGCGATGAATTCCTACGGCGCGGTCGTCAGCGCCATGGCCACGGACAGCGAGGTCGAGGAGCTTTCCAAGCACCTCGCCGTGCTGCGGCTAGAGGACAAACACAACGCCGCCGGGAACAACATCCTGTGCAACGACAATGGCGCGGTCATCAACCCCGAGATATCTCCGGAATCGTTCCGCGCCATCGCCGAAGTGCTGCAGGTGGAAGCCGTGCAGCTGGCCATCGCCGGTCACAGCACCGTGGGCAGCGTATGCGTGGCCACCAACAAGGGCGTTCTGTGCCACCCGGAGATCACCAGGGAAGAGTTCGACCTGGTCAAGTCGGTGCTTAAGGTGGACGGCGCCATCGGTACCGCCAATTACGGTGCCTCGATGGTCGGCGCCTGTCTCATCGCCAACAGCAAGGGCGCGCTCGTAGGGTATCGGTCAACGCCCATCGAGCTCGGTCGCATTGAAGACGCGTTGCACCTGTATTGATCACTGCGAGAAGATCCAGTATTCGAGATCTTCCGGCAGTTCGTCATCCAGGAACTCGACCTCATTGCCGACCCGGACCACTTTTTCTTCCGGCAGGCCCGCCAGGAAGGTATCCACCGTGTCGATGGAGATCGACAGTCCGCCGATCTTGTAATGCATGGGGATGGCCACCTTGGGCGCGGTCCTCTGCACCAATTCCTGCGCGGCCAGGCCGTCGATGGTGAAGATGCCTCCGGTCGGCACCATGAGGAAGTCCACCTTGCCGATCATGCGCACCTGCTCGTCGGAGAGGCGATGCCCCAGATCTCCGCAATGGCAGAAGCGCATCCCGTCCAGCTCAAAAGTGAAGATGTTCATGCGTCCGCGCTTCTCTCCGCGCTCCTCATCATGGAAGGCATTCAGGCCGGAGATGCGTACGCCTTTCTCGACGCGCGGCTGCACGTCCCTGACGACCGTCGGTTCACCCTTCACGATGCGGGCGCAGTTGTGGTCGAAGTGCTCGTGGCTGATCAGCACCACATCGGCGCGGACCATCGGCTGCTTGATGCCGATGCTCTTGCCGTCGTGGGGGTCGATGACGACGGTGCTGCTGCCCTTGACCTCGAAGCAGGAATGCCCATGCCAAATGATCCGCATCTTCTCATCAAGAGGATGAGAGTAGCCGTCATAAGCCTTGTGCCCTGAGAATCGATTTGGAGGATAATTCCAATAATAATATTTGAGTACAGAACATTATTATATCCTCAGCTTGGTGGAGAGGACAATGAAGATCCTAGTCCTCAACGTGGACCGGGACGACGATTTCGGCATAAAGGCCGGGTTGCACAGTCCGTTCATTGGAAGAGAGGAAAACCTCGATGCAGCCATAGGCTTGGGCCTCAAGGACCCCGAGGATTCCGACACCAACACCCTCCTGGCCGCCATCTCCATCTACGACGAGATGACGAAGAAAGGAATGGACGTCGAGGTGGCCACCATCTGCGGAGATCCTAAGGTCGGCTACGAGTCCGACCTGGCGCTGGCGACGCAGCTGGAGAATGTCCTCGAAGTGATCCGCCCGGACCGGGTCATCCTTGTCAGCGACGGCGCCGAGGACGAGTACATCTACCCCATGGTCTTCAGCCGCGTCAAGGTGGATTCTGTGCGCCGGGTTTGGGTCAAACAGGCCCCCACGGTCGAAGGCACCTACTACATTCTGATCAACATGATGAAGGACGATAAGATCCGCAAGCGCGTCCTGACGCCGCTCGGTCTTATCCTCTTCGTGCTGGGCATCTTCTCGATCCTGCCGAAGGTCATCGAGCTCATCAACGACCCTTCGCTCTACGGACTGGTCAGCGACATGGCCCTGGGCATGCTGAGCCTGGTGCTGGGCATCT
>CAZCNG010000162.1:0-5359 GCA_964500045.1 uncultured Methanomassiliicoccaceae archaeon | reverse complement strand
GGGATAGTGCACAGGGACGGTGTCATCCTGGCCTCCGAGCACAGGGCCACCATGGGAAATTTCATCGCTCACAAGGAGGTCCAGAAGGTCTTCAAGATCGATGACAACATGGGTCTTACCACCGCCGGATTGGTCGGCGACGCGCAGGTATTGGCTCGGTACATGAAGGCGGAGGTCGAGCTGTACAAGCTCAAGAGGATGGCCCCCATGACCATCAAGGCCGGCGCTACCCTCATGTCCAACATTCTGCGCCGCGGCGGCGGTTCACAGGGTTTCTATTATGTAGGTCTGATCATCGGCGGCTATGACCGCGAGGGTGGGCACGTCTACTCGATCGACGCGGCCGGTGGCTGCATCGAGGACCACTATGTGTCCGTCGGGTCCGGCTCCCTCTTCGCCTACGGTGTCCTGGAAGACCACTACGTCAAGGGCCTTTCCCTGGACGACGCGATAAACGTCACCATCAGGGCGTTGAACGTCGCGATGAAGCGGGATTCCGCTTCCGGAGACGGAATGGCGGTCACCACCATCACCAAGGAAGGCTTCATGGAGGTCTCCAACGAGGAGATCGCCAAGAGGGCCTCGCGCATGGGCATCACCGTGCCCAGACCATAAACCTCTTCTCTAAATCCCTTCTCCAATCTCTTATTTCGTATTGAGCAGTGAGTATTCATGAGCGGCGACAGACTTTTTGACGATGTCAAGGAACAGGTCCGAAAAATAGTCCCTTCGGCAGTCAACATCACCAATATTGATTTCGAAGGACCATTGGTGGTAATCTACACCAAGGACCTGGAAGCGTTCTCCAACAACGGGGACCTGGTGCGCCAGCTGGCGCAAGGGCTGCGCAAGCGCGTGGCGATCAGGCCTGACCCATCTTCTTTGGCCAATCCCGATGAGGTGGAGAAGAAGCTCCGCCAGATCATCCCGGTCGAGGCGGAGATCGTCGACATCTATTTCGAGGAGGACGACGGCGAAGTGTTCATCGAAGCCATGAATCCTGGACTGGTGATCGGCAAGGGCGGCGCCGTGCTCAACGAGATCAAGAAGGAAGTGGGCTGGTCGCCCAAGGTGGTGCGCGCTCCTCCGATCCCGTCCAAGACGGTGTCTGAGATCCGCCAGTTGCTCCGCCATATGCAGGACGACCGCAAGGAATTCCTTCGTAAGGTGGCGCGCCGCCTCGTGCGTCCCAAGTACGAGGGTGAGAACTGGATCCGCATGACCACCCTGGGCGGTTACCGGGAGGTCGGCCGCAGCTCCACACTTCTCAGCACCCGCGACTCCAAGATATTGATCGACTGCGGCACCATGCCCGGTGAGTCGTCCCACCCCGGTCCGTTCTTCGAAGCACCAGAGGTCCAGCCGCTGGAGAACATCGATGCTGTCGTGATCACCCATGCGCACATGGACCACTGCAACCTGCTGCCGGCGCTGTTCAAGTACGGTTACGACGGCCCCGTATACTGCACCCCGCCCACCCGGGACCTGATGTCCCTGCTGCTCGTGGACTCTTTGAAAGTGACCGCGGGAGAGAACAAGAAGGTGCCCTTCGAATCGACGCACATCCGCGAGATGGTCAAACACATCATCACGCTGAAGTACAACGAGACCACCGACATCGCGCCGGATATGCGCCTCACCTTCCAGAACGCCGGCCACATCCTCGGCTCGGCGGTGTGCCATTTCCACATCGGGGACGGCCTCTACAATATTGCTTTCACCGGAGATATGAAGTTCGAGCGCACCTGGCTATTCAATGCCGCAACCAACAAGTTCCCCCGCTTGGAGACGCTGGTCATGGAAGCGACCTATGGCGGTTACCACGACATACAGCCGTCCCGGCAGGATGCCGGAACGCAGCTGAAGTGCGTGCTGGAAAGGACGATGGCGCGCAAGGGCCACGTCGTCATCCCCGTTTTCGCAGTGGGTCGCTCGCAGGAGGTCATGCTCGTCATCGAAGAGCTGATGCGCACCGGCAAGATCGACAAACTGCCAGTCTACTTGGATGGTATGATCTGGGAGGCCACGGCCATCCACACCGCCTATCCCGAGTATCTCAACTCGCAGCTGCGCACGCAGATCTTCCAGATGGGGCAGAATCCATTCCTTTCCGACGTCTTCAAGAGAGTAGATTCCTCGGAGATGAGGCAGAACATTTGCGGAGACCCGGACCCGTGCATCGTCCTCGCCACCGGCGGCATGATGAACGGGGGGCCGGTCATGGAATACGTCAAGAACTGGAGCGACGACACGAAGAACACGTTGGTCTTCTGCGGCTACCAGGCCGAAGGGACGATGGGAAGGCGCATTCAGAAGGGATTGAGCGAACTGACCGTGTACGATAAGGGGAAGCCGATGACCGTCCCGTTCCGCATGGACGTGGAAACGGTCGATGGATTCTCCGGACACTCCGACCGC
The DNA here is from genome assembly GCA_964500045.1 of uncultured Methanomassiliicoccaceae archaeon. GTDB lineage: Archaea > Thermoplasmatota > Thermoplasmata > Methanomassiliicoccales > UBA472 > CAZCNG01. The sequence continues at coordinate 2,941 of CAZCNG010000162.1, read as the reverse complement.
CGTCAGCTGGTCAATTACATCTCTTCCCTGGAGCCAAAGCCGGAGCGGGTCGTCATCTGCCACGGCGAGGAGCACAAGTGCACCGATCTGGCTTCCGCACTCCATAAGAAGTTCAACATCGAGACGAGGGCCCCGATGAACCTCGAGACCATCAGGATGCGTTGATCGTGTCCCATGAGCTGCTGTTGCGCAAAGCGACGGACGAAGATGAGGACTTCATCCTCGATGCGCTCGCCGAGAGCGCCCACCTCACTTTTCCCGAGTGGAGGAGGAAGGGCATCTCTGTGGAAATCCTGCGGGACCGTGAACGGGGGTCGCTCGCGCGCTTCCATAATACGGGCAAGGCAGCGGAGGACCTCTTCATCGCCGAGGTCGGGGATGAGCGCGTCGGCATGCTGTGGCTCACCGCCGAGCTGGAAGGCCATGACCGGGAGAAGGTGGCCTGGGTCCTGGGCATCTACGTGGTCGAGGACGAGCGGGGCCAGGGCTACGGCGGCGAATTGATGAAGCGCGCCGAGTCCTGGGCGCGGGCGCATCACCTCGGTGAGGTCTGGCTCCGCGTTGGCGCAGACAATGAACGGGCGCTCGATCTCTATGACTCCGCCGGCTATACCGCCGAGGACATCCACTTGGCCAAAAGGGTCTAGTCCGATAATCCTGGGATCTTGGTTTCCTTGTTCTCTTCCCCGATGACGCAGACACGGCTGTCCGACCTTTGCTTCAGGGTGGTCATGCCCATCTCCTGACCGAGCCGATTTGCGAACTCCAGGACCTCCTGGATCGAGGGCATGTTGTCCATGCTCATCCTCGTGCGCGAGTCTCCGACGAAAACGTAGCCCTTGGGCTCGATGAACAGCGGATCCGCTCTCTCATCCAGTCGGGCATATTCCTTCTCCCAGCCCAGGTTCCAGTCCTTGACCAAAGTATGTCGAATGACCTTTCTGGTGTCCAGGGAGGGCAGCAGGTCCAGGGTCTTCATGAGGCGCTCCCATCCATCCGGGATCCGTGGAACGCATAGGCGGCGGTAGAGGTCCTCGTTCGGCGCCGCCACGGTGACATAGAGCTGCGTAGGCAGGCACGAGAGACGTTCCAGCGCCTCCGGGAAGGTGCCGTTGGTGACGAGGAAGGTGGTCATGCCCTTCCTCTTGCAGAGGGCGATGAAATCGCCTAGGTACGGGTAGATGGTCGGTTCGCCCGCCAGGGAAATAGCTACCTGCTTCGGCGCGGTCGCCTCTTTCCACATGCTCTCCTGGCAGCGGGGATCTCCCTTGAATCCCGAGAGCAATTTGCCCTGCTGCACGATGAGCTGCTCGAGCATCTGTTCCGGTTCCATCCACTTGTCCACGCTGGATTCGAAGCCACGGATCCGCCAGCAGAAGAGGCAATTGTGGGTGCAATCGTTGACGGCTGGAGTCATCTGCAGGCAGCGGTGCGTCTGAATGCCGTAGAAGTCCTGTTTGTAGCAGACCCGGCCTTTGAGCAGGCTCTGCTTCATCCAGTGGCACAGCTTGACCGCAGCGTGCCCGCCTTCGACGCGGTACTGTTGCTTGGACAATATCTTGCCTAGGTCGCCCGAAACCATGCCCTCACCCCAATGTGGCTTGGCCGGCGCCCTTTTTGGCGCGCGGCTTGGGCTTCTCCTTCTCTTCCTTCGGTTTGAGCGGTGGAGCCAGTGTAGTCATCATGGCTTTGACTTCCGGGGCATCGACCTTCAACCCCCACAGGAAAGCGATGTCCTCCTGGGTGAGGTCGAGCTCCTTGGCCAGGGAGATGCGCAGCTCCTCGTCATGGCTGAACATGGTGTTCAACGAGGGAAGCATGTCCTTGATGATGGCGCTCTCGGACCGATGCAGATACTCGCCGAACTTTCCCGCCACTTCCTTGCGGGCGCCGCGAGCTCCTTTGCTTCCGGACATGCCCATCAGGAAGCGGGGGAATTGGATGTCCTGGTAACCGGGCAGCGCCTCCTTCTTGCTGAGCGTGACTCCGAACGCCATGAGGTCGGTGGCATAGCTCCAGAAGGTGTAATTCTGACGGACCTTCACGCGCCCCAGGAACACATCAGCACGCGAGAGGCATTCATAGGCGTTGACCATCTCCGTGCCTTTGTAGGCGCGGTGGATATTCTCGTCGAGCCAGGTAAGCACGAAGCTCGGTTCCTCGCCCACGTCCATCATCATGAACTTAGCGGCCTTCGGGTCTCGTTCGGCTAGTATGGCGCGCATCAGGTCGCGCATGCTGTGCACGGTAGCTCTGTCGCCCAGGGCCAGCAAGGAAGATTCTTCGATCTTGGTGCGGCCCATGCTCACCGCCTGCAGGTCGCGAACGGCGGCGCGGATATCGCCTTCGCACTCCACTGCGATGGCATCCAACACTTTGTCGTCGGCCTCAATGCCTTCGGCGCTGGCCACCTTACGGAGCACGATCTTGATGGAAGACGGATGTGCCTTCTGGAATTTGATCTGCCGCGTTTCCGTCTTGACCACGGAACTGCGGCGGCTGAGCTCGTAGAAATCGTTGACAATGAGCAAGATCGGTTGTTTGGTTGAGCGTATGACCTCGGAAATGGCTGCCACGCCGCCGGAATCTTCGCGGCCGGAAAGGGCATCTGCTTCGTCCAAGATAATGAGCTTGAGGTTGCCATCCTTGTTGGACAGGTATTCGCCATCGGATGAGAATGAGTTGGAAAGCGCACCGCGCAGGGCCACGTTCCTTATGCCTTCGGCATTCCTCTGGTCCGAGGCGTTCATCTCCACTAGGGTCCAGCCCATCTCACGGGCGAGCGCATGCGCGGCCGTGGTCTTGCCTACGCCGGGCGGACCGATCAACACCGCCGCTCTTTCCTGCGGACGGCCTTCCTTCCAGGCCTGAGCCCAGAGCCTGAGGTTCTTGACCGCGCTCGGATTGCCCACTACCCCGTCCAGATTCTTCGGCCGGTAGA
>CAZCNG010000161.1:0-5450 GCA_964500045.1 uncultured Methanomassiliicoccaceae archaeon | reverse complement strand
TGACAAAGGGATCGGATCACCGATCAAGAATCAAGTGGTTTGCGACACAGGCTCAAATGCCTGTGATGTTCGTCGGGCATGGAAGCCCCACGAACGCGGTGGAGGACAATGAATTCACCCGCACCTGGCACCAGCTGGGGCGGGAGATGCCGCGGCCCCGGGCCATCCTCTGTATTTCAGCGCACTGGTACCCGCGCAGGGTGGCCGTCACGACGTCATCGAAGCCGAGGACCATACACGATTTTTACGGGTTCCAGGAGGAGCTCTACAACACCTTCTATGCCCCCCCGGGATGGCCCGACTCAGCCCATGAGGTCAGCGCCCTGGCCCCTGACGTCCCGTTGGAATTCGAACGCGACCGGGGATTGGACCATGGGGTCTGGACGGTCCTGCGAAAAATGTATCCAGAGGCGGACATACCAGTATCCCAGTTGAGCATCGACCGGGAACGCTATCCTTCCTTCCATTATCAGCTGGGGAGGCAGCTAGCGCCCCTGCGCGAGGAGGGAGTGCTCATCATCGGCAGCGGCAACCTGGTGCACAATCTGCGCGCGGCGGACTGGAACAAGGAGGACGGCTACGATTGGGCAGAACATTTCGACGAGGTCCTGGCAGAGCGCATTTTGGCTGGCGATCACGCCTCCCTCATGAATTACGCCGAACTGGGCGAGGAGGCGACCATGGCCATACCGATCGAGGACCACTATCTGCCGCTGCTCTATGTGCTGGGAGCGTCCAATCCGAGGGATGAGATCCGCTTCTTCAATGAGCACGTGGTAATGGGGTCGGTCTCGATGCGTGGCGTGCTCATGAGCTGAGCGCGCCGCACCCCTAAAAGGAGCCCTCGCCGGGCCTGCCGAAGGATCGGGTCACCGGACCTCTTGCCGCCCAACTAGTGGATTAGCCCCCCATCCTTCAATTCGCCCAGGATGGATCGGCCCCGCTCGGTGAGCAGATACCTCTTCCAGGTATGCTTCTCTGGAGTGAGGCACTCGATGAGCCCTTTCTCCTCCAGCTCATGTATAGCATGACTGATGTTCTGGACCGAGCGATCGCATTTGTCAGCGATGTCGGCTGCGCTGAATGCCCCGGGGGTCTCTAGCGCGCTCATGACCAGCACGCGCCTTTCCACGCCTAGGACCCATCGGGTAAGATCATCCAAGAGACATCCCATCGCGTTCATCGCTTGGTCCAATTTAATCCTTCCTGATTCCCCATAGTTCTAGGGAAATCAAGCGAGGAAGATTCCGAATTGTATGCGTGGGCAAGCTGGACGTTGATCTCATGCGCTGAATCAATGAACCGACGGGTTTCCTGCGGGATCTCGATCAGATCGGACATTTCCACGGGAGCCTCAATGATGGCACCAGAAGCCACCATGCGAGACGATGGAATGACGGCGTTGGTGACGAGAGCCCTGTGCATGACCGCACTATCATCCAGCAGACTGCAATGGAAAAGCACCGAGCCGAAACCGATGAAGCAACGCTTGCCTATTTCGCAAGGACCATGCACGATGCAACCGTGCGCCAGAGTCGAGCTGGCCCCGACCCGGACGACAGAATCGCGCAGGGCATGGATGACCACATTATCCTGGACGTTGCAGTGCCCTTCGATTATGATGCTCGACCCGGGTTCATCGGCACGTAGGGAGGCGTGGGGAGCAACATACACCCCTTCGCCGATGAAGACATTTCCCAGCACGGAAGCCATTGGGTCGATGAAGGCACTCTGGTCTATCTCTGGCCGACCCAAGCTTATCATCTTCGAGCTCCCCATAGTACGGCTATGGTTTCACAGTATATTAAACATTATGACTACTTATGAGAATATATTAAACATATGTTCAAGAACCGATGGCAACAGGGGACCACGGCGGTCTTATCATCCACCCAGATGAAATGTCGGGATCGATGAGCGGATATCAAGACAGCGAAGGAATTTGGTGCCTCGGTGAAGTTGCTTTTCGTGGTGGCCCCATCGGACCATGACCTGCTAGTGGTAGGATCGACATTCATGAGGGGGACAAAGGATCGGGAAAACAATGCCTGGAGTTAACGGAGTCGAACCTCAATGATACCAGCGTCAAGTACGAAACGGGAATTGAATTCTACCACGCCGCAGAAAGGATACTGATGGCCTCAGATCACGGCTAGGAATTGGTGGCAATGGGCACCAGGGGCCCTACTGCAGCACGTGGATTCTTGATGGGTAGCGTGTCCAGTCGGATATCCGTTCAATCAATGATGCGGGTCATGGTCGTCCCCTGGGAAGCGTATGCGTCCGAATCGACGCCGCGGGCAAGGCGCTCGCTCCCGACCATGCTGCCCATGGACCGACCCCACTTCTTGCTCATGAACGAGTCTCTGCCGCCCGGACCTGGCCACCACAACACGCCGTCAATCAGGCACCCTCATTAGGAAGCGACCTTGGGTCGATCAGAGTCGCCTTTGAGCGCCTGCCGATCCAGAAGCTTGCTCTGCTGGGAGGGTACGCTCGACCCAACGTAGCCGCTTCTTCGAAACTAATGACCGGGCATGCTCGCCTACGAACTCAAGGGCTCGGTACGAGAGCGATGTGCTCAATGGTTGTCCTGACCAGAGCAAGTCGTGCTGAGCGCAATACTGCCATCCGGCGCGTCCAGTGCTAGGAAACCATCAATGCGCCGAACATGCACCTGCATCTCGCGATGATATAAATGCCAGGAAAAGGCATGGTATGTGGCATTGGAATGACACCACCCCCCATCCATGTCCTGATAGTCGACGACGAACCTGACCTTTGCGAGCTAACGAGATCTTTCCTGGACGCATCGGGAGGCATGGGAGTGGACACTGTCTGCTCAGTGGCCGAGGCTCGAATTGCTCTCGGCCAGAAGCAGTATGATGCCGTCATCTCCGATTACCAGATGCCCATCGAGGACGGCATCCAATTCCTCAAATCGCTGCGCAACAAGGGAGACCGTATCCCTTTCATCCTCTTCACTGGGAAGGGCCGAGAGGATGTGGTCATCGAGGCTTTGAACCACGGCGCAGATTCTTACCTGCAGAAGGGTGGGAAGCCGGCTCCCCTGTACGTGGAATTGGAACACCGCATCAGGGCAGCAGTACAAAAGCATCGGTCAGAAGAAGCGCTAAGGGAGAGCGAGAACAATCTCGCGCGCGCCGAAAGAGTGGCGGGGCTGGGTCATTGGCGCCTTGATATGAACACACAGATCATCTCCGGCTCCGAGGAAGCATTAGCAATTTGCGGTCTAGAAGAACGTTCAATGGAGTATTCCGAATTCAGGAAGGTCATAGTATCGGACTACGTCCCCCTTCTAAACAAGTCCATGAAATCCCTGATCGAAGAGGGAAAGCCATATGATGTGGAGGCCAAGATCCGCCGAAAAGGCGATGGGGAGATCATCGATATCCATTCCATCGCCGAATACGACCGCGAGAAGAGGGTCGTGTTCGGAACGTTGCAGGACATCACCAGGCGCAAGCGGGCAGAGATGCTGCTCGAGGAGAACGAGCGGAGATATCGCTTGATCGCGGACAATATGGCGGACGTGGTGAGCGTGTTGGATCTAGACCTCCACTTCACCTATCTCAGCCCCTCGATCGAAGAACTGCGCGGATTCACGCCCGAGGAAGTGCTGCGACAATCATTGGATGAGGTGTTGACGCCGGGGTCCGCGAAGCTCATCCGGGAGACCCTCTCTGCGCAGAAGGAACTGGCGATGAGCGGGAAGCTCGATCTGGAATCGAAACTATACTTGGAGCTGGAGGAGTACCGCAAGGATGGCACCACCATCTGGGTCGGCAACAATATCTCCTACCTACGTGACGAGCAAGGGCGACCGATCGCCTTCATCGCGGTCAGTCAGGATATAACCGAGCGAAACAAGGCGGAGGCGGCGCTGCGGGAGAGCGAGGGCCGCCACAGGAGGATCTCCGAAACCACAACGGATTTTGTCTTTTCCTGCGTCAGACCCGAGGGGGGCGAATATGCGATCGACTGGATGGCCGGCGACGTGGAGGGGATCCTGGGATACTCGATCGAAGAGATGCGGAGCATGAGATGCTGGGGACCCCTGGTCCTCCCTGAAGACGCTTCGATCTTCCAAGTGAATGTCGCGGATCTTCCGCCCGGGACCTCCAAAGACTGCGTGCTTCGCATCCGAACCAAGAACGGGGAGGTCCGCTGGCTGGCGGTCAACACCACACACCCATCTTCGAGAGAGGACCCTTCGCACGATCGTGTGTTCGGTGGCTGCACGGACATCAGCGAACAGATGCGGTCCGAGGCCACGCTGCAACGACAGTCGGCCATGCTATCGCTCCTCAACGACATCATCTCCACGGCAAACAAGACAGAGGACCTGTCGCAGCTCCTCAATGATGCCCTGGCGGGAGCGTTGCGTCTGCTGGACTTCGACGCTGGCGGGATCTACTTGGTGGACCATTCCACACGAACTGCAAATGTTGTTTGCTCGATTAATCTTTCCCCGGAGTTTCTCGTTGGAACTCATGGCCTGTCCATCGATGAGGAACCCTATGATACGCTGTTCATCAAGAACGAAGCGATCATCACCGATGATTATACACAGATAAATCCCGATCGAGCGAAACGATTCGGATTCTGCTCGATGGCCAGCATACCCCTGACCTCCAAGGGGGTGACCATCGGGGCATTGAACGTCGCCAGCATGAGACGACATATGATATCGGAAGATGAGAAACAGGTGCTTATCTCCATCTGCAGGGAACTCAGCAGTTCGATAGGCAGGCTAGAATCGGAGAAGGAAGCGAAGAAAGCGGCGAAGAATCTGGAGGCCATATTCCATTCGATCGAGGAGATGGTCTTTGTGGTGGATATGCAAGGGCACATCCTGGCAGTGAATGATGCGGTCCAGAAACGCCTGTCGCACACGTCGGAGGAGCTGGTGGGCACGAATGTGCTGCTATTGCACGTGCCCGAACGGCGGGACGAGGCGCTGCAGATCGTTCAGGGAATGATAGCCGGGACGGCCAGTTCCTGCCCGGTGCCCATCATGGCCAAGGATGGCACCCGCATCGAGGTCGAGACAAGAGTTACCCGAGGCCGGTGGAATGGACAAGAAGTGCTTTTCGGGGTGAGCAGGGACATCACCGAACGCAAGCGGGCGCAGGAGATGTTGATGAAGGATGAGGAACGCTTCCACTCCCTGTTCAACAATCACGATTCTGTGATGCTCTTGATCGAGGAGGAGAGCGGTGCCATAGTCGATGCCAATCTTTCCGCCCAGCGGTTCTATGGGAGGGATCGAGAATCATTGTGCCAACTTCGCATCGAGGACATCAACATGCTCCCTCCCGAGGAGGTGAGAGAACTGAGGGCCAAGGCGATGCGATCCCAACAGAATTATTTCTGGCTCTCTTTGGGATAGAGTGGGTAAGCTTATCGCTTCCCCACTCCCTTTACGA
>CAZCNG010000160.1:0-5478 GCA_964500045.1 uncultured Methanomassiliicoccaceae archaeon | reverse complement strand
CCAGCTCAGGGCAGAATGGCCCCAGGATGAAGAGGCCGAAGGGGTAGGCCTGCGCGGGGGCATATCCTGCAAAGGCCAGCACGCGCATGGACCAATGGATGCGATGCGTCGCCACATCCTCCCAATCCTCCAGACAGGGCCTCGGGTCGAACCCTAGCCCATGCAGGATCGATGGGAGGGCCGCGATGCGATGCGCATTCTCCCTCGCTTTCATTCTTCTCATCGTCATCGCCATGCTTGAGATGATACCCTCTAGAATATATCTGGTTCCGACTACATGCAATCAATTCGGCCAGTTTTCATCAACGCGAAGCCTTCGAAGATGAGCGAACTAGGGAGATGACTTCCCTGGAAGAGGGACATTTCCACCGCTCAAGAAATCCAGCACCGACAGCAGACGCACTTTCCGCCCATCCATATCGATCTCGCCGCTCCGGTCCCTATTGACGATGAGGCATTCCTCGACATCCAGATCCTGAGAGCACAGACGCAGCCCTTCGACCTCACGCTGCATCGTCTTCTCGTTCGATATGTCATAGCATACTTGGATGGCCTGGCGGACCTTGCCCCGCGATAGCAGCAACAGGTCCACCTCTTGGCCTTTGGCGTTCCTCCAATAGGCAAGCTCGTCACCGTAGCTTCTCGCTTTCATGACCTCAAGGAATACCAAAGTTTCCAGTTTCCGGCCCTGGTCCTCACCGCCCGCCACGCTCCAGTAGAATCCGAGATCTCCAGGATGGACCTTCCTCGAGTAGCGGTTGAGGTCTTTGATGCTGTGCGAGTGGACCTGCAGGAAGTGAAAGAGGAGGCAGTCGGCCGCCGCACTCTCCATAGATAGGACCTTCTCCTTCCCGATGCGATAGCCGGCGCCCTGCAATGCATTGTGGCATGCGGTGGCCGAAAAGTACGGACTGCGCAGAAGGTACCTACCGAACTGATTCACGACACCGGTCTCGATCCCGACCGCTCCGCCCACGTCGAGGGCGAGTATCTCGCGGAAGTAGGATGTCAGCAGATCCTGTTTCTTGCCCTCCTCCGTAGCCAGCACCACTTCCGGGAATCCACCATATTTCAGGTGGTCCTGCAGCTCCCGCTCGAGTACGCCACGGCCTGCGACCGTCTTGGGAATGTCCAGACCCTTGAACGATAATCTCTCAGCAAAGGTCAGAGGGTGAACATCCATGTGCAGGCTGCGGCCGCGCAATGGGTTGCTCGGCGTCTGCAGATAGCTCTTGGAGGAAGTGACGATCAGGTGCAGGTTCGGCTTGGTCATCTCATGCACGCGGGCCAGCCAGCCGTCCCAACCAGGCACGGAGGTCACCTCGTCGATGAGCATATAGCCATCATCGCCGAACCAGGCGAGGAACGCGTCCAGCGCGTCGAAGCCATCCAGACGCGGATCCTCTGCATTGAGATAGGCGACGTCCTTGCCCTGCGAGCGCAACAATTGGAAAAGCAGCATAATCAAGCTGGATTTGCCGGAGCGCCGCACTCCGGTCAGCGTGACGATCTTGTCCTCAGCATAGCTGACGACCTTTTGGAGCGGGAAATGGCGCTGGCGTAGGCGCTTCGCACCAGCGTATTCGCTCCATTCCTCAAAGACGCCTCGTATTTCCATACTAATAGGTTCCATAGAATACTAAATACTTCTATTTTCGTATTATTCTAGAACTATTACAATTAGACCATCCACCAAGATGAGCAGGCGCTTCGCGTCTTCACTTCCTAGCATTCACTAGGCTTCAGTTGGTCAGCATTGCCCCTTCCGGCGGGGCGAGCTCATCGCGAGGGACATTCAAAGACCTCACCATCAAGGCCGGCCAGACGACGTCCGCTGAACCATCATCATCGCCGATCAGTATCATCACCAGGCCCGTCTCGACGTTTGAGAAACATCTGTCAGTAGTGAGGAAGTGCGTCGCGCCCAGCGACTCCGCCGCTTTCAAATGCAGGCAGTCCATCACGCCCACGCTGCGGATCCAGACCTTGCCCTTCTTAGAACGCGGAAGCGGACGCGTTGGGGAACCTGCCAGCAACCCGAGCATTTCCATGGCTTCTTCGTTGTCGAAAAGTTCGAGGATGTGGACTGGTTTCACTTCTACCCCGGCGTTCTCCATCTCCCGAACCATAGCGTCCCATAGTCGATAGGTAGTTCTCTGATCCAGAGGGCCGTCTTGCTCGATACTGATTACCCTGCGCAGCACGACCAAGGCTTCCAGGCAACCGAGGAAAGAGGTCACCTTCTTATTGGGCAACGTCGACAAGACCTTCTTAGTGGCATCATAGAACTTGTCCTTCGCCCACACCATAGCTACGATCGGGCCGGCATCCAGGTAGGCGACCTCCTCTCCCGCCATTTTAACGCCTCCGTTCACGATTGAGGCGTCGGATGCTGGCCTTGCTAAGTTTGCTCAATTCCGGGAAATCCTCGCGCATCCTCCTCGCGGTAGCCTCCGGGTCCCATTTCTTGCCAGGAACTGGGACAAAGATGATCTTCTCGCCAGCGTAGAACTTCTTCATGGCCTCCTCACTATAATGCATGATGTTGACATCAGGACCGATGTACTCGTTGCCAGACACGTCGGCGGGGGTAAGGTCCCGCACGATGCCAGGGTCCGGAGGAGGACTATCCGCCCGGGTCAGTTTCTTCTTCGTTGGCCGGGGTACGGAGACTGGCGATGCTTGGTCGTCATCTCGAAGATGAATGGAAACTTCGCTTTCGGTAGGGTGGCTCATGGCGCTCAGCAAAGAAATGAACACGGATGAATTTGAAGCATCGGCATAGATGTAGCCTATTTAAACTCAAACCTATCGTGAAATCCACAGCAGATGACCAAATCTACCGGGATAGTTCCGCTTCCAGCTCCTGCAGCCGTCCGATGGACCGCTGCAGACTCCTGGAACGCGGCGCCGCCCGCATCGGGTCGTAGTGCTTGGCACAGAATTCGATCAGCATCGTTTCATAGGCCGCGCCCACCTTTCGTCCGGACTCTGCTCTTGGCACCATTCCTTCGCGGATGGCCCGCCTGCGAGAGATGCTTGCTATGCCCACCAATACTGCCTTCGGATCCGTGATAGCATCTGTATCAGGCGGGATGTGTGCGGGGCTGACAGCAAGGAAATCAGCCAACGCCTCGGCGTCGGCCATGAGCCAAGATTCTATGGACCGGGTGGCGACCCTAAAGACCAGCAGGCGGGATCGGACCGACCCTGCTTTCTTCAGGGTGGAGGGGGCGCAGGCATCATCATCCTGGTCGACCAGTAGGAAATAGGGAGATACTTCCGCGGCCAGCGAATATCTCGAGGCATTCTTGAGGACCCATTCCTTCCCATGCTTGCCGAATTCCCTTGCGACCGACAGTTGGCAACTGGCCAGTATCTTCCGGGCCGCAGCGGCGTCGACATCCGATTCCACCACCATGTCCACGAATTGCTGTCCTGACATCAGTTGACTCCTAAAATTCGAGCATGGTCAACTGTCCCGAATCGCGCGGTGCAGTGTAGGGCAGGATGGCGTCCGCTAGCCTCATGCCCCCTTCCATCAGCAATGTGATCTGCTCGATATCGGAGGCCTTGCCCACCCGGGTCCCTTCCATTTCAGGCGTGAGGACCAGCACCTCGTCCAGGCCGATGCCTTCGTCGCCTAGCATCTCCGGGGAGTGCGTGCTGAGTATGACCTGACGCGGAGATCTTTGCTGCGCTTTGATGAATATGCGCGGGATGTTCCTCACGATGTAGGGATGCAGGGAAAGCTCCGGCTCTTCCAGCAGCAGCGGGCCTTTGCCATCCTGCAGAGCCCACAACAAACCTATCAATCGCAATGTGCCATCGGAGAAGGTGGTTTCCGCCTGCCACGCACCTTTGGAACGCCAGTGACGGTATTTGCCTTTCAGGTGCGGCCGCCCTTTCTTATCCCGCGCCACCTCCAGGGATTCCAGCTGGGGCACTGCTAACTGCAATGCCTGCACCATCCTGCGCAATCTTGCCTTTCGGGTGTTGGCGTTGGTGGAGGCCATCCTTTCCAAGAAATCTGCTCCGTAGGGATCGTCGACGAGACCGGGGAAGCGGTCCGGCTCGCGCACGATCTGAGGGACGATGTGAACGTAATCCACGCTCTGCAAGAACTCGACCATGGCACGCATGCGGAAGTTCTCATTCACCTGCTGCAGAGTACACTGCGTTAATCGTTTAGGGTCCTTCTTATCTTCGAGGCTGGGACGATCGACCAGCGTTTCCAGGCCGTGCATCACCTTTTCCTTGGTGATGCGGACCTCGCCCTTCCTGTCGCTGTCCATTTCGATCAGGTAGGACCATTCTTCCCCGTCCAGGTCCATGGTCACGGAGATAGATACCTTGGTATCGCTGCGGGCCGCCAGGGACCTTATGCTCGCCAGGCCGCCTCTTCGCTTGACGGCGGGCTGCAATCCACCGCCCTCCATGGACAGCTCCCTTAGGAACCGGAAGACATCCAACAGGTTAGATTTCCCAGAAGCATTGGGACCGATGAGGAAGACCCGGTTCTGCATGGTGAAATCGACCTCCGTAAAATTCCTCCAGTTGCTCAACCGCACCCTTGCGAACATGATGGCCACACCTCGCTCTCTCGATCCTTTCGGTCGAAAGCTGTTATTACCGCATAGGCGCGCCGGTGCTATATCATTCTCCCTCAGTTCATGTGGCAAGGGCGGTATCTCTCGAAGTAGGGAAGATGTCAGCGCCTCATCTCCCTCTGGATGCGACGGATGCTGGCCTTGCTTAGTCCACTCCATTCCGGGAATCTCTCGCGCATCTTCCGGGCGGTCGCCTCCGGGTCCCATTTCTTACCAGGAACGGGCACAATGATGACCTTCTCCCCGTTCATGATCTTCTGGAACGTCCTCTCGCCATAGAACATGATGTTGACGTCGGGACCAACATAGGCTTGGCTGGCAAGGTCCGCTGGTGTTAGGTCCCGTACGATGCCCGGGTCCGGAGGAGGACTATCAGCTCTGGTCAGTTTCTTCTTCGTTGACCTAGGTACGGAAACTGGCGATGCTTGGGCATCATCTCGAGGATGAATGGAAACTTCGCTTTCGGTATGGTGGCTCATGGCGCTCAGCAAAGAAATGAACGCCGATGAATTTGAAGCATCGGCATAGATGTAGTCTATTTAAACTCAGACCGACAGGGCTACGAGGGATTGGCCAGATCGCTCGATGTTGATCATCATGTGCGGCTTGCGCATCTCACCCCGACATGAACGGCCGCACGCCACATGATCAGGCATTATTGTGGCCTCACCAAAGCGGCCGACCACCTCCGCGTAGCGCAGGCAATGCTTTTGCGGGGGGCATAGAGGTGACCTTCCGGCCAGACAAGGTTGACATGGCCGTCTTTGTGGCGCGATGGAACATATCGTCCTCGCAAATGATGGCTACCACCGGGCCCGCGTCCAGGTAGAATGTTCTTTCCGGCGCCATCAGCGTCCCCACTCTCTTC
>CAZCNG010000159.1:0-5486 GCA_964500045.1 uncultured Methanomassiliicoccaceae archaeon | reverse complement strand
TCACGCTGCACGTGCAGAAGTACAACCCCGGCGGCAACCGCGCCAAGTACTCTCTTTCCGGTCGTCTCTCCACCAAGACCGCCACCTTCACCGCCAAGTCGGTCGATTGGAGCCTCATGAAGGCCACCGTCGACCTGATGAACAAGCTGGATAAGATGGCCATGGACGTCAAGGAAGAGAAGGTCGAGAAGAAGCGCAGGACGCAGTAAGCGTCCCGCGGCAAACGCTTTACCATAAACTCCTTTCACGGTTTTCTTGATCTTTTCTGGGCACCCGCTCCCTGCTGGGCTACATGTAGTCCGTGGTATTATCTTGCAGACGCATAATCAACCAGGTTATGGCGATGTCCACGAGAAAGAAGACCGCCGATGATCCGGCACCCGCTAATGGGGATCTTACCGCGATCCTAGCATCAATCGGTCTGACCAAGAAGCCGAACTTCAAGGATTGGCAAGATGAGGATGCACATCGCATCCATTGGGCCATCCGCATCCTGAAGTACGCAGGGTTTGAAACGGCGCACTCCTATGATTTCAACTACTACATCTGTGGCCCATTCGATCAGGCGCTTCAGGATGACTTGGAGGCGATTCAATGGGCTAGAGTGAAGGTTGCGCCAAGATTCGATGACGAAAGTATATGCACCGTGCGCGAGGCCATTGCCATGGGAGACGACTTCCTTCTGGCCCTTTCCCTCGCCGTGGGGATGGCCGAGCGCAATCCCGGTGCCTCCAAAGCCGAAATAGCAGGGGCGATTCCTGTGCTGATACCAGACCTCAAGGCAGTGGCGGCGGCCGCCTGCGACTTCGCGGAGGCAAGGATATGGTCGAAGTGATTCATCTCGATTCCAGTCTGCTTCGGGGCATGATGGACCCGGAGGATGAGAACGGCAAACGGAATGAAGCCAGGCACCTATTCAACTCTTCTCCAGGTGTGCGTTTCAGGATATCCATATTAGCCATCGGAGAGGTCATGGGTAAGATGGCCGAGACCCGGAGCGCATCCGCCTGCGCTGAGGCGGCCGCGCACTTGAGTCGTCTTTTCAGAGGGAATAGATTGGATCTATTTGGCATCGGAAAGGACGGTGAGGCGATGCTATTGGCGAATGAGCTGATGGAGCTGGACCACATGCTCACGCCGGCTGATGCCCTTCTCGCAGCGTGCGCAATGATAGATGAGGATTGCAGCACGTTCGCTACCACGGACCGCAGATTGGCCGAGAGCGTTTCTCTGCTTTCGGAGGCGGAGCGTCGCGGGCTACGAATACTCGACGCGCGCACCCACAGAAGCGGAAGGAATACTTCGCAGCTGGGCCGGACGGCTCATTTGTGCCTTCGGCGGGCAACGCAGCCCTTATCGGAAACATGATCGCCTGGCCTAAGTTCAGGAGATGGATAATGTGATTCAAATCGACCCCGGCCTAATGCAATTGGCCTTGGCGGTCGGAAGGGCCGTTCGCAACCAGTGTGCGACCAGAGGAGATAGTTCGATACCCATCCTGATGCCGGACCAAGAGTACGTGGCTGAGGAGGCGTGCGAATTCGCAGAGTATTATCTATGGACGAAGTGATGCTTCTAGACACCATCCTATGCAGGCATGATATGCGTGCGTCAGAACGACCGCCACATGGAAGCTTAGTGAATTGTTCTCACGGTTTATTGAGATAACGAAATATCACAATAATGCGAACAATAATAATCTCAACCGATATTGTAATAGTTCATTATGATAAATGATCATCATATTCTAAGGGACTTCAAGCCGCGCTTCGCGACGGTGCGGCATAAGCGGAAGGTGCCCTTCTCCCCTCAGATCACAGTCTCCCCAGATTTCTCGCGGAGGCTGCTGCGCATAAGGGAACTGGATTTCCAATTGGGTCGATTCATCCTGAAGGCCAAGGACTACGCCGAGATCGCCACAGAAGCCTACGCGGCCAACATTCATTGGTCGACCAAGCTCGAGGGCAACCCCCTTTCCGAGGAGGAGGTCAGGCGGATCACCAGGTCCACGCTGCAAGGCGAGATGATAGAACAGCGGAACGGCCCCATCCAGGAGATCATCAACCACGCCCTATTCCACGCCGGGGAAGAGAGCATTCCGCGGGATTGGGAAGAGGCGTGGATCTGTTCGCTGCATCGTACGCTGCTCGATGGGACTGGATCGACCGCAGCGATCGGTTCCTTGCGGACCACGGAGACGTCGGTCTATGAGAATGGACCGGAACGGACGGAAATATTCCGCCCTTGTCCTGGTCCCCATGTGGCGGCGGAGATGGCCAGCCTGCTCAAGTGGTTGCGGGAGACCGCTCCCGCGTTCGACCCCATCGTCGCGGCCGCGCTGTTCTTTCATGAATTCGAGAGCATCCATCCGTTCGAGGATGGGAACGGCCGGGTGGGCCGCACACTGTTCCATCTCTATCTGCAGAAGAACGGGCTCAAGAGGTCTTCATTATGTAAGTTGGACGCTGAGCTGCTCACTCACTCTGACGTCTACTACAATATCCTGGCCTATACGGACGAGGCTGCGGATTATGGACCGTTGCTTGACATGTTCTCCATCGCGGTGCTGCGAAGCTACGAGGTCGCGGTGCAGACTCTAGCTCCAAAGGATCTCCTCTCCTCTACGATGGATGAGAATTCCAAGAGATTGATCATCAGATTCAAGGAATGCGGGGATTGGCTCAGCGTGAAGGATGCCGTCTCTTTCGTCGAGGGGGCGGGGGAACAGACGGTGCGGCACCGGCTGCAGGAGCTGGTCGAAATGGGGGTGTTGGAAGTGAAAGGAAGGACCAAGGGGATGCGCTTCCGCTTCAAGGTCCCCTTCGAGCAGGCGTCGGACGATATGGGCCGCACCATGCCGGGGGTTGGAGGGTGAGATGATTCCTCATTGGCGTTTTCCATGTCGCATGGCCCTGGTCATCACTCGCATTGGTCTTGATCCATTGGCTGGTCAGGGATGTCCGTAGCCTTTCCAGCTTCAAGAAAAGGTTCCGCAAAGCTACATGCAGTCATTGGTATTATCTTCCAGACGCATAATCAACTAGGTTATGGCGATGTCCGCTCGAGATATGTGGGCTGAAGTGCAAGTTCCGGAGATCGAGGAGCTCCCTGCGATCCTGGCCTCACTTGGCCTCAAGAAGCAGCCAGACATGGAAGATTGGCAGGATGAGAACAAGCATCGCATCCACTGGGCGCTACGCGTTCTGCAGTATTCAGGATACCAGCCCGTGGCTGTCCTCAAGTTTGATCAATACATCTGCGGGCCGTATGCGGAGAACCTGGATGGAGCTTTGCAGAAGATCGAATGGGCTGATGTTCTATCTGCCTACGAGATCGATGATGACCGTGTTCACGCGGTACGCGAGGCGGTCCAGAAAGGCGATGATTTCCTTTTGGCGCTCTCCGTTATCGTCGGAGTTCATGATTATAACAAGGGCAGCACTAGGAATGATGTGGTTGGACATGTGACCAGGCGGATGCCAGATCTGGAGTATGTGGCCGAGACAGCCTATGACTTCGCGGAGGAAAGGATATGGCCAAAGTGATTCACATTGATTCCAGCCTCTTGCGGGGCTTGATCGACCCAGATGACAAGTGTGATCGCCGACTTGAATCGAGGCACCTTCTGAATGCTTCGCCCGGCGTGCAATTCCGCGTTTCCATATTGGCTATGGGGGAGGTCTTGGGGAAGATGGTCGAAGTTAGGACCACTTCTGCGTACACGGAGGCAGCGGCGGAACTGAGCCGCCTCTTCCGTGGAGGCCGGCTCGACCTTTTCGGGATCGGGAGGGAAGGTGAAGTGTTCGCTTTGGCTTTCGAGATCATAGCGTTGGATCGGTTCCTCTCTCCCGCTGATGCATTTCTTGTCGCTTCGGCTATGGTGGACAAAGAATGCAGTGCATTTGCCACTTCGGATCGACCTCTGCTTGATAGCATCGCCATCGAGAAGCTGGCAGCGTCCCATGGTGTGAAGGTGTTCGACGCGCGCAAACTGAAGAAGAAGGAGCGTACGGTGCTGCTGCACAGACCATTGAACAAGATCCTTTGCTGTGAAATCCGAACGTCGTCAAGGGTATGATGACGTATGGATCTGAGAAGGTTCGTTTCTGTTCGAAGGGTGATTGGATTTAGAATACTCAGGCGGAGATGGAACTATCCTATTTCTTCAAGACTCCTGACTTCTCAGCTCTCTCCGCAGCTCGGATCTCCTCCAGCAAGCCAGGATACATCTTCAAGATAATCGCCTCGTTAAACATGGTCATGCAGATTACCAATGGTGATGTGCGATCGAGAACGTATTGGGTCTCTCCTTCTTGCTCCTCGACGTTCTTGATGATCCCCCATTTCAGGAATGAGGCGATGGCCTTTTCCGAGGCGGCCCCGGCACCTCCCGCCATCGCTACGAGATCATTCATATTGAACTGAGAGTATCCGTTTGCTATGAGGTTCTCCAGGAACCTGAGCTTGCAGGTGTTACCCAGGATGCCCTCGAATGGCAATTCATCTGACATGTTCACCCCACTGCGTCTAGCTTGATGCATCTGAAGAAGTGGAATCTAGATCTCTCCGATTGAGAAATCTAACCATATGAACGAATCCTTCGCTGGCCATGACTTCCCGAAATCCGTTCTGGGGGTAGAATGATACCAATCTCTCATCATGGCTGAATCCACGCGAACGAATCTTCCGCCCGCGATATCATGGGCGTTGAGAATGAGGTTGATCGCATATTCCAGCAGATCGGCACCCCTCAATTTGTCCGGGCATGAATCGTTCTTGGCAAGCTGACCGATCAAGAAGCTGGATATGATCATGTCTTTTGAATGGACACCAAGTGCATCTCTGATCGATCTAGCAACTTCTTTCTTCATCTGGACTGAGGAGATTGCGATGCTGAAGAATCCCAGGATGGTGATATCCTCGTCCTGTTCATCCAACGGCCCCACTATCAAATAGGTCCGGCAATTGTGTTCCTCTTCGAATCTGATCGCCTTGTGTTTTAAGAAATCCTCGACATCGCTGTTGACGCTGCAATGAAATCTGTCAAGTTGCCTCCTGACTGCGTCAGCACCGGCGGAACCTAGAATGTCCTTCAGTGCGAGTATTTCTTCTTCAGGAATAGTCTGCCACTCTCCAGTTTCGCATCCATATCGATCTTCTTTATCGGGCGGGGTATCTTGGCTTCTTCTTGGGCTCGGAGCATCTTCTGAGCCGCCTCATCATCTGAAATCACTAGAGGTCTCCCGAAGGACGAGGTTGCCATAGCTATCGCTTCAGCCATTCCTATTGACTCTATTTGTGGATTTGTAGTACATGTAGCAATTTGAGCAGAAATGATCAATTCCCATCTCATCTCGAGAGTGATATGGTCAAGAGGATTGCCACCTCTTTGACAACGGCATGTAATGAGCTCAAGGAATGCTTTATACCCCCGCGCCGATTCCCTGAAACGCTATGGCGCAGTACGAGGCGGTCGAGTCGGAACG
>CAZCNG010000158.1:0-5510 GCA_964500045.1 uncultured Methanomassiliicoccaceae archaeon | reverse complement strand
GGCCAGGGAAATGGCTATGACCATGGAAAGCTGGCTCTTGCTCCACTTGCTCTTCACGTCTGCTATACGGGTCCCCCCAGATGCATTGCCATCAGGCTTCTAGATTATATAACAAATTCCACGATATTATATTGCCTCAGGGGTAAAGTTCAGCCGCCCATGGCCACGACCACCACGAGCATGATGAGACCCACTCCGACCATCAATAGGCCTGCGTAGAGGCTCTTGCGGCTCTTGGCCTTCCGGCTCAGGTAGTAACCAATGAGGAAAAGCATCAGCAACCCGACCAGATTCGAGATGGCCGTGGCGGCGTTGAGGCCAATGAAGATGGCGATGGAGTAGACGAAAAGGATGGGCACCGCGGCGATTAGGTTGAGACCGGTGGAGAGGATGAGCACCATCCATTCGGGCTTGCCGAACTTGGGCGATTCCAGGTGGGCGGTCCGGGCGTTGGTGACGACCGTGGCGCTGAGCGTCCGCAATGCGACCTCATCCACCAGGTCGCTCTGCATTGGAGACATATTGTCCCGGAGCGCTCGGGCGGTCAAATCCGTCGCATCTTTGCCGTCCGGCATGCCGCGAAGCTTCTGTGCGAACTGGTACTGCTTGAGGTTCTCATAATACTGGCTGATGGAGTTCATCACGCCATCTGCCAACCCCCAGGCAAAGTTGCAGCCGATGATGCCGACCGTGATGACGGAAATGATGAATTCGTCATCCTGGCCGATGAGCGCGAGTCGCATGACGTTGGTGATGTCCAAGGCCATGAGAAGTCCGAAGAAGAACTCGGTGGTCATGTCCTCCACCGCCATGTAGTCCTTCAGCGCCACGTCCAGAGACCTCAGGGGCAGATGCGCCTTCGAGGCTCATTAAGGCTTTCACGAATCGCTTCTGTGTCAACCTTCCACGAAGGTGACCAGTGCGACGATGGCTAGACCGACGCATGTCATCGCCAGACCGGCGAATACATTCAGGCGGCCGGAGGCGCGTCGCCCCATGGAGAGGCCGAGGAAGAAGAGGAACACCATTCCGACCACATTGGAGATCAGGGTCGCGGCATTGACGCTTTCCGATCCGACGAGGTACCATACCATCAGTATCGGCAGGGCGGCCACGAGGTTGAGGAGGATCGAGGAGAAAAGAACGACCCAGCCTTCAGCGCCAATACTGGGGTGGGGCATCTTCTTCTCGCGTACGCGCTCGATCAGGTGCACGGCCATGATGTCCACGATGCGGTCGTCCACCAAATCGGCCTGCAGCGGCGGCATGCCATCCCTGACGATGCGGCGGGCCTCCGTGCGGGCTTCCTCTTCATCTTCGAGGCGGGAAAGGTGCTCGAGCGTGTTGTGCTCATGATGCAGACGCACGTTGCGGGCCAAGGCGTTCATGGCGCCATCGGCCAGCCCCCAGGCCAAGTTGCCCCCTAGGATGGCAAAGGTGATCACGCTCAGGATGAAGGCGTCGCTCTGGTCGATCAGAGCTAGGCGCATGATGTTGCCGATGTTGAGCGCCATGATCAGGCCGAAGAAGAGCTCGGTGATGATCTCCTCGACGTCCATATAATCGGTCATCTTCTCCATAGGCACCCTCCAGGTCGGACCTGCGATTGCTCATCGCCGTTTCCGTCTTGCTGGCAACCGGTGTATGAGACTGGGCGCACATGTAGCTTGCCCCTTCCCCTCAGCAACCTATTTCAAGGGCTGGCTCCTAACTGCAGCCGAGCGACATGAACGAGCAGTTGATCAAGGAACTGGAGAGCATCGTTGGTGAAAGCAATCTTTCCAACAAGGTGGCGGATCTGTATACCTATGGATTCGACGCGTCCATCCATCACCACTCACCAGACGTGATCGTCAGGCCCCGCAGCACCGAGGAGGTCTCCGCCATCGTCAAACTGGCCGGAAGAGAATGTATCCCCCTAGTTCCGCGCGGGGCCGGAACTGGCCTCTGCGGCAGCGCCGTGCCCATCCTAGGCGGCATCGTTCTGGACATGACGCGCATGAACTCGGTCCTGGAAGTGAAAGTCGCCGATCTATACTGCGTGGCGGAGGCTGGCGTTGTCTACGATAAGCTCAATGAAGTGCTCGCGCCGCACCGCTTCTTCTTCCCGTGTGCTCCAGGCAGCGGAGAGGCGTGCACTCTTGGTGGTATGGTGGCCATGAACGCCTCTGGCATGAGGGCGATCAAGTATGGGGCCACTAGAGATTATGTCATGGGCCTGGAGGTCGTGCTCGCCAACGGCGAGGTCATGCAGGTCGGGACCCGCACTTTGAAGAACGCCTCCGGATACCAGCTGGAGCGGCTCATGGTCGGCAGCGAAGGTACGCTGGGCATCATCACCAAGGTCACGCTACGCATTGCGCCGAAACCGAAGAGCACCGCCATGATCATGGCCGCCTTCGACCATATGGAAGATGCAGGAAAGTGTGTCTCCAAGCTCATCTCTACGCCCCTGTTGCCCTCTGCGACGGAGATCATGGACCGCACCTGCATCGAAGCGGTGAACAAGGCGGTGAAGGCGGGCCTGCCACACTGCGAAGCGCTATGTATGATCGAGGTGGACGGCGACCCGCGCGTGGTCGAGGACGAGGAGCAGAAGGTCGAGGCCGTGTGCCGCGAGGTCGGCGCCATCAGCGTGGAGCATACCTCCGACGCGAGGACCATGGCGCGCTGGACCTCGGCGCGCAAATCGGTCATGTCCGCATTATCTAGATACGGGGCCACCTCCGTTTCCGTCTCTCTAGCGGACGACATGGCCGTACCCATCTCGAGACTGCCCGAAGCAGTGGTCGCTTTCAGTGAGATCTCCAAGCGCAACTGCATCGTGGTCGGCACCTACGGCCATGCCGCTGACGGGAATTTGCACACCAAGATGCTAGTGGACCCGGAGAACGAGGATTCCTGGCGTCGCGCAGAGAAGTGCGTCACCGAGATCTACGACGTCGTCCTGAAGCTCGGTGGCACGGTCACGGGCGAACATGGCGTCGGCATCACCAAGGCGCCCTATTTCTTCAAGGAGCGGGAGAGCGCCATCCCGGCCATGATCGCCATCAAGAAGGCGCTGGACCCCCAGAACATCCTCAACCCCGGTAAGATGATGCAATGGGAAGGCGGCATAATCTGCTCCCTGCGCTACCCGTGCCGCGACCTGGAATGATCGTTAACGGATGATGATGACGCCCCAGCCGATCAGGCTGAAGAAGACGGACACCGCGAAGGTCATGGCCCATATGGGGACGCTCCAAACTATGACCTTGCTGCCGTCAAAGGGCGGGAAGGGGATCAGATTGAACAGGGCCATCCAGACGGACAGGAAACCTATCATGTAGAAGGCGAAGCCGAGGGCCACGCCGACCGGCACGAATATCCATAGCAGCATGAAGACGATGCCGAAAGCCAGATTGGTAAGCGGTCCGGCGATGCTAATGATACCATACTGTCTCTTGGTGATGTTACCTTGGATATACACCGCACCAGGGGCTGCGAAGATGAAGCCGAAGAAGGAGAAGACCAGGCACATCAACAACCCCAGTGGGTAGAGACCGAACTCGGCCCAGGCGCCGTACTTTTGTGCCAGGAACTTGTGCGCGAATTCGTGCAGCAGGAATCCGACCACGGTAACGAAGGCGGAGATGCCCAAGGCGTAGGGTAGCGCCTCCTGCCAGCTGACCTTCAGGATGCTCTGCGCGGAAGGAAGGAAGAAGATCGTGAAGGCCGCGGTGAGGACCGCGGCGGCGATGATGATGTTGAGGATCTCGCGGCGACTGAAGCGAACGCTGCCATAGCCGGGCGTGATATTGATGACGTTCTGATCGCTGTACATCCTGCCTTGCGCGATTATGGGACGCGTTCTTAAACATATCCCGCCGACCAGGCGGTTTCTCAGTGACAGATGCTTATGTGCAATAGATTGAAGTAGAGGACCTTAATAGGAACGGTCATATGACCCCTCGCAGGCATGGCAAGACCGAATGGCGCTGGTGCGACGCCTGCGGCACTCTCATCCTAGGAGAGAAGTGCGACCGCTGCAGTTCCCCCGGCCGGCCGTTCTCCGTTTCACTTCCAGGTGACGTTCGCCCGGCGCTCCGCAAGGGCGCGGAGAACGTGCGCCGCCTCTTCATGAAGCATTTCGGCACGGCGTCGTTCCTCGACGGCAGGATGCTCTTCTTCAACAAACTGGCGGGAGAGGATCGGGCCGACGAGGTCATCTATGGCGGTCATTGCATCGCCAACATCCGCTACGACCTCAAGGAGGGAGAGTTGAAAATAGACATCCGCCTGGCAGGGGCGATGCTGCTGGTGGAAAGGGCAGTGAAGAACGTCGTCACCGTGCAGGTCAAAGGCCACCTGAAAGGGAAGAGTGTGGGCGGCATTGACATCTCCGAAATGGAAGGGCAGTGGCAGGAAGGAGAGCCCCTCCTGGTCCGCGCCGGCAATCTGGTCGGCGCCGGTGCCGCCAAGACCTCGTCAAAACTGGCGCAAGCAACGGAGAAGTCGATCCTGATCCGCGACATCGGCCGCTTGGAGGAGATCAAGATGCCCCCCAAGGCCGACCGAGACGTTTTCGTCGCCAGCAACCGCACCTATTTGGAGAAACTGGAAGCGAAGACCGTCAGCGATATGCGCTCCTTCTTCGGCAACAAGAAACTTCCCGTCACTCTGTCCTTCAGCGGCGGCAAGGACTCGCTGGCCTGCTACGGCCTGATCAAGAAGGCGGCCGCCAAGTATCGGCTCATCTTCATCGACACGGGCCTGGAATTCCCGGAGACCGTGTACTACGTCAAGGACTTTGTCCAGAGGTATCACGAAAGCTGCCTTGTGGCCAAGGCGGGCAACGCCTTCTGGGAGAATGTCGACGCCTTTGGTCCGCCCGCCAAGGACTTCCGCTGGTGCTGCAAAGTATGCAAGCTGGGTCCGCTCACCGAGCTCATCGAGAAGGAGTATCCCGAGGGCACGGTCACCGTCGAAGGCAACCGCGCGCTGGAGTCGTTCGCCCGCTCCTCGATCGGCTTTGTGGAGACCAACCCATTCGTTCCTAACCAAACGATCCTCAACCCCATCCGGCACTGGACCGCCGCCGATGTCTGGGGCTATATCTGGCTCAGGGCACTTCCGTTCAACCCATTGTACGAAGAGGATCTGGAGCGCATCGGCTGCTACCTGTGCGCCTCCTGCCTCGGCAGCGAGTGGAAAGAAACGGCCAGGATACAGCCGCAACTGCATGCTAAGTGGGAGGACTGGCTCAAGGGGTGGGCCAAGAGCTCCGGGAGCACCGAGGACCTGGTCCGCTACGGCTTCTGGAGATGGAAGGTGATGCCGCCGAAGATGCGGCAGCTCGCGGAAGAGATCGGCCTGCAGGTACCTAGACAGCGGTCGGACAGCATGGACCTCAAGATCATGAAGGGGGTCAGCCCCTGCGCCGCCGGCGGCTATTCCATCGAAGGAGTGCTGCGTTTGCCGCAGCGGCACCGCTTCGACTCCGTCGGAGAAGCGCTCAAGACCATCGGCGA
>CAZCNG010000157.1:0-5538 GCA_964500045.1 uncultured Methanomassiliicoccaceae archaeon | reverse complement strand
TCGTGGGCATCACCATGATCGTGGCCGCCTACCTGTTCTACTACATGTGGGAGAACGGGCTTTCGACCATCACCGCCATCGGTGCGGAGCTGGGTCCCGCCGATCTCCTCATCGTGGTATTGGATCTCGCCCTTCCCCTGGGATTCCTATATTTGGGCTGGAAGATGAAGAGCATTCCCATCGTCATCTTCTCCATCCTGCAGCTGATCCCCCTGGCCTACCTCGAACTGACCACCGGGATCGAGGCCGACCCGGTCATCCTGGTCGACTACCTAGCCGTGGTCATGTGCCTCATCACCTCGCTCATTGGCGGCCTCATCTGCCTCTTTGCCATCCCCTACATGAAGAAGGACGGACGGCAGGGGTACTTCTTCGCCGTCATGCTCCTCTTCATCGGCGCCATGAACGCCGCGGTCTTCAGCAACAGCCTCACCTGGCTATTCTTCTTCTGGGAGGTCACGACCCTGTGCTCCTTCCTGCTCATCGGCTTCACCGGCACGGACGAGGCCAAGGCCTCCGCGCGCAGGGCGCTGGAATACACCCAGGCGGGCGGAGTGGCTTTCCTGTTCGGAACGCTCCTCTTGGCGTACTACTTCTCCACCCTCTCGATAACGCTGCTACCGACGAACCTGCAGGGGCTTCAGCTCCTCCCCATAGCGTGCCTGGCGTTCGCCGCCTTCACCAAATCGGCGCAGATGCCGTTCCAGAAATGGCTACTGGGTGCGATGGTGGCGCCCACGCCCGTGTCGGCGCTGCTCCATTCGGCCACGATGGTCAACTTGGGGGTCTACCTGATGCTGCGCCTGACGCCACAGCTGAGCGCCAGCCAATACCTGCTCTGGGGCGTGGCGCTGGTCGGACTGGTGTCATTTGTGGCGGCCACGATGTTGGCCATCACCCAGAGCAACGCCAAACGCGTGCTTGCGTATTCCACCATCGGTAACCTCGGTCTGATCTTCGTCTGCATCGGCATCGGCACGCCGCTCTCCATCACCGCCGCCATCGTGCTCCTGATCTTCCACGCCATCTCCAAGGCGCTCCTCTTCCTCTGCGTCGGAGTGTTCAAGGACGAGCAGGGCAACGAGGACATCGAATCGATGCACGGTCTGCGCGACCGGATGCCCTTCGTGGCGCTGGCCTTCCTCTTCGGAGCGTTCTTCCTGGCGCTGCCGCCCTTCGGCCTCTTCGCGGGCAAGTGGATGATCGCCGAGGCGGGGACCACGATGCCGCTGGTCGGCCTGCTGCTGGCCCTGGGCATCGCCGCGCCGGCGGTGTACCTGGGCAAATGGGCTGGGCAGATCTTCGCCGCGGATAGGAGGGTCGAGCGCGCGGAGGCCAGCAAGGAGAAGCTGCCGCGCCTGTACCGCTATACCCTGGCCTCTCTGGTCGGAGGAGGCCTGCTGCTCTCCTTCCTCATCGGCTTCCTCGTCGAAGGCCTGGTCAATCCCTTCGTACGCAGGACGTTCCACCTCGTGGCCGTCGACAACAGCGCCTTCAACCTCGTCACCTCGCTGGGGGCCTTCCCGTATCTCGCCTTCCTGATCATCTTCGCGCTGCTCTTCGTCGGACTGGCGGCGTTGACGAGACCGGAAGAGAAGGAGTTGTCGGACCCCTACACCTGCGGCGAGGAGCCGGAATTCGAGATCGCCGGGCAGTACTACGTTCCGGAGACGCAGGTGCTGCGGGCAACGAAATACATCAATGCGCTCGCCACCCTGGTGCTGGCCACGATGATCGTCATCCCCGTGCTCCTGGAGGCCAAGGTATGGTAGAGCTGCAGAGCGTGCTCGTCATCATCGGCGTCATCATCGCCGCGCCGCTGCTGGTCGGCCTATTGATGGGTGTCGACCGCAAGATCACGGCGCGCATGCAAGCGCGGCGCGGGCCGCCCATCTGGCAGCCATACTATGATATCATCAAGCTGCTGGGCAAGGACCGCAAGCTGATCAACTCGTCCCAGGCGCTCTTCGCGTATGCGGCGCTCCTGCTGCAAGCGTTCTCTTTGGCGCTGCTGGCGGCCGGAGGCGACCTGGTGGTCGTCTTCTTCATGTCCGCGGCCGGCTGCTTCTGTTTCGTGCTGGGAGCGTTCAGCGCGCGTTCACCGTTCTCGCACCTCGGCGCACAGAGGGAGCTGCTGCAAATACTGGCCTACGAGCCGGTGCTGTTCATGTTCATCTTCCTGATCGGCCTCTGGCAGGGAGGGTTCATGGCCCAGGACGTGCGCGGGCAGATGCTGACCGTGCTTCCCTTCATGGTATTGGCGCTCATTCCGGTGCTCTTGATCAAGGCGCACAAGTCGCCCTTCGATATCGCCGTGGCCAAGACGGAGATAGCGTCCGGACCGTACGTGGAATATTCCGGCAGCTATCTGGCAGTGACAGAATATGCGCACTGGATCGAGCTGGCGATCGTGTTCGGCTTCATCTCGCTGCTGTATGCGGATCCAGACCCTTACCTGAACGTCATCGGCAAGCTCCTGCTGATCTTCGTCCTCTACTTCGTGGTCATCGTGATCGACAACGTCACGACGCGTCTCACGCGCCGCAGCATGGTGACGTTCACGCTCGCGTTCGGAATACTGATGGGAGTGCTGAACCTTATCTGGATGTACCTTATCGACAAGGGGGTGTTACCATGGGCGTGATGCAGCGGGCTCGCATGAGATCGCCGTGGATACTGCATTTTGACACGGGCAGCTGCAACGGCTGCGACCTCGAGGTGTGGGCGCTACTGACCCCACGTTTCGACGTGGAAAGGTTCGGCATCGTCAACAAGGCGAACCCAAAGCACGCGGATATTCTGCTGGTCACGGGACCGGTGACGTACAAATGCGAGGAGCCGCTGCGCCGGCTCTATGCACAGATGCCGGGACCGAAGCTGGTCGTGGCGTGCGGCGATTGCGCTTCCACCGGAGTACCTTTCTTCGACTGCTACAACGTCTGCGGCGGCATCGACAAAGTGATCCCCGTGGACATGTACGTCCAGGGCTGTGCCTGCCGCCCGGAGGCGTTGATCGACGCGGTCGTGATGGCCATCGGCAAGTGGCGCGAGAAGGTCAAGGAGGCTTCACCATGAGTTCCAACGGCGATCTACACCAGCAGATAGAGAAACTGATGCTGAAGTCTCCGAAACCGAGGCTTATGACCATCTCCGCCGCCGACAACGGCGACGGTAGCTTCGACCTCATCTACTGGCTGCACCACAACAATACGGTGCTGGACATCCGCTACAAGGTCACGGCGGAAGAGGAGCTGGACGACGCCTCCGACCTCTGGTTGGGCGCCATCAACATGGAAAGGGAGATCATCGACCTCCTGGGACTGAAGTTCCAAGGACAGGTCGGCGGTTTGCTGCTCGTCAAGGGCAAGTCTCCTGAAAATCCGTTGCGCAAGAAGGAGGTGCAGTGATGCCGTCCACCATCATCCCCTTCGGTCCGCAGCATCCCACCTTCCTGGAGCCGCTCAACCTGCGCCTCAGGATCGAAGAAGAGCGCGTGGTCGGCGCGGACATCAACATCGGCTACAACCACCGCGGCATGGAGTACGCGCTGGCGCAGGATTTCAGAAGATCGTTCTTCCTCTCCGAAAGGGTGTGTGGCATCTGCTCCTTCCACCACGGCGTCTGCTATGCGCAGGCCATGGAGGACGTGTACAAGATCGAGGTGCCGCTGCGCGCCAAGCTCGTACGGACCATCTTCATGGAATGTCAAAGACTCACGTCCCATCTCCTGGCCGTAGGGCATATCGCAGAGACGATGGGGTACGAAGCGCTCTTCATGAAGCTCTTCAAGGAAAGAGAGCAGGTGATGCAGTTGGTGAACCGCGTCACCGGCAATCGCGTGCACTACTCCCTCAACACCGTGGGCGGATTGAGAAAGGACATCACCTACGAGCAAGCGAAGGATGTCGAGGACACCATCACTGCGCTGGAGCCGCAGCTGCTGGATATCCAGAAGATCGTGCACACCGACCGCACGTTCCGCAAGCGCCTGCACGGAGTGGGCGTCCTGAGCAAGGCGATGGCGGAAACGTACTGCGTGGTCGGTCCGACCGCCCGCGGCAGCGGCCTGCCCCATGACATCCGCCTCACCGGCTTCGCTGCCTACGGCGTCGAGGGCATGAAGTTCGAACCCTGCTACTACGAGGAAGGCGATTGCCACGCGCGCACCAAGGTGCGCATCGACGAGTGCGTGCAGTCGGCCGACCTCATCTTTCAGGCGCTGGAACTGCTGCGGGACGGACCGTTCGTGAACGCGGTCAAGACCCTACCGCCGAGCGGCGAAGGCTGGTCGCGCGTGGAAGCGCCCCGCGGCGAACTGTTCTACCACATCCGCGCCCAGGGAGCCGTGAGCTTGGACCGCGTCAAGATCAAGACGCCGGCGTTCGTGAACATACCCGCCGTCGCCGCCATGATGGGCGGAGCGATGGTGCATGATGTAGCGGTGATCGTCGTGTCAGTGGACCCCTGCATCTGCTGCACGGACCGGTGATATGATGTCCATGCTTTCCTCCGTGTTCAGATCCCTCTTCTCTCGACCGGACACGGTGCAGTATCCCGCCGGCCCGTCCACGGTCCCGCTCGGAAACCGCGGCAAGGTCGTGTGGGACATGGAGAAGTGCATCTACTGCCGCCTGTGCGAGAGGAACTGCCCCACCAAAGCGATCGGCACGGATAAGGTGGGAAAGACGCAGAGCATCGCGCGCCTGCGCTGCATCCAATGCCGCACCTGCGTGGACATCTGCCCGACCAATGCCATATCCATGCTGACCGAGCACACCAAGCCGTCGCCGCACAAGGAAGTGCACGTGTACGGCAAGGAGATGAAGCAGTTCGAGTACCGCGTGGAAAGAATGGGAGATTGGCCGCCGGCCAAGCAGGAAGGGAAGAAGCTTGCAGCGGTTGAGATCAAAGCAGAGGAGAACGGACCGGCATGATCGACTTCCCCGCCTTCTTCGATCTCATCAATTACGTCAGTTTGATCCTGGTGATGATCGGCTCCGCCCTCATCATCTACGGGGCCGCCAAGGCCTCCGTCGGCATCATCGCCCGGGGTCTGCACAGGATACCGGACAGTGAGATGCACATCCGCGGACAGTTCTCGCAGAAGATCATCTTCGGACTGGATTTCTTCATCGCGGCCGACATACT
Source organism: uncultured Methanomassiliicoccaceae archaeon (assembly GCA_964500045.1). GTDB lineage: Archaea > Thermoplasmatota > Thermoplasmata > Methanomassiliicoccales > UBA472 > CAZCNG01. Next base: position 390 of record CAZCNG010000157.1, on the reverse strand, counting down.
CACGTCGGTGGTCACGCCGAACATGAACGATCTGATGCTGTTGGCAGTGGTCGTCGGCATCAGAACGGTGCTGTCCTATTTCCTGAGCAGGGAGATAAAAGAGATCGGCGCCAACTAGAGGCGCATCTCTGACAATCCTTGCAGGGTGCCGAGCGGCAGCAGTCCGATCTCCGAACAACCGTATACTTGCGAGGCGAGCAATGCCGCGGCGTCTATGAGCGGTGACAGCGCCTGCTGCGAGAGCGTGAGGTCCATCCCGGGCGCCAGCGGGCTGAAGGCGGGCAGCACCAGCAACTGTTCGTTCACCAGATGCAGGAAGCAGGGCAGCTTGACCGTGCCGCCGACGCGGTCCTGCAGACGCACGGACGGATGCTCGTGGCCGATGACCAG
>CAZCNG010000156.1:0-5548 GCA_964500045.1 uncultured Methanomassiliicoccaceae archaeon | reverse complement strand
CCTCCAGGAAAGTGATCGATGAGGAGCCCATGTCGCTGACGATGAGGAGGTCGCACTCCTTGTCAAGAGGCCCGATGACCTTCTCTTCGAAGGAGCGCAGCAGGGTGCACTGGAACCGCTTGCCCATCCGTTGCAGCGTTGAGCACAGCACTGTGGCCGAGCATATGCCATCTGCATCGTTGTGAGAAATGAGGCGGACCTCGGAGGCGCTTGCGAGCGCCTCCGCGGCCCGCTGATAGCGGGTTAAGAAGTTTGCGGGAAGCTGGACGGACTCGTCCATCTCTTGCTCACTCGATGAGCAGTTCCGCGTTCTTCAGAGAATACTGCCACTCGGGGGTGAGCAGACCCTGCCTCTTGTAGTACTTCACGAGGCGGCGGATCTTCGCCTCGATGAGTTGAAGGCCACGGTGGTTAGCGTTGTCCTTCTTGTTCGCTACTACGTGAACGTTGAGCGAGATGGCTCTCCTCATAAGCGCCACGAGGTCCTCGGGCAGCTTCGGGGTGAGGTTGTTCTCCATGAATATCTCGAGGATCGTCTTGCCGGTGGCGAGCTTCACGTCGGGAACTGCGTACTGGTCCCTCAGGACCATACCGACCCTTGTGGTGGGCATACCTTCCTTCCCGAACTTGATCACCATCTGAACGATCTCATCCTTCGGTACCGGGACCCACTCGGGGTTCTCGGTCACCATCGGTCTCTGGGAGGCGGACTTGCCCCTGCGGCGTGCGTGCATCCTTGCCATTTGAATCATCCCTTGTCATTTGATTGATCTTGATTGGTAATATGTTTCAGTGAGATGGTGAGATCTCATCTGTGGTGAATTGAAAGCCCATTCGAATCATGTTATTTAAACATGATGGGGTTGCCTCCATTTATAAATGTTGCGCTCATTTTGGAATGGCCAGTCCGCATCGCAGAATAGCAAGCATATGTTTTTCTTGAGCGTTGAGCATCGAGGGGAACTCTCCATCGCTAGAGTGCGCAGGAGCGCCTTGCCCATCTCCTTTTTGGCACATGCATATTCCGTGCATTAGCGAGGCACGCGCCCCTTTATTCATTGCACCGACCTTAGATTTCCGGCCATTCAACCGCTTGAGCATCCGCTGATTCCTGACTCGTGGCAACGGTGCCTCAGGTCATCTGATCCTCCGACCAGAAGGGGGCCGCAGCGAACGGCTCGCCAAGAACACGACCATCAAGCTATGGCGCTAGCATCTGTTGATAGTGGTCCCTCTCCAATGGCGGTGACTGCGCTCACTTTGTACCAATAACCCCTTCCATCGACGAGTCCCGTATTCCGGTATGAAAGCCCCGTGGAGGTATAGGTCGCTTCTAGCGTTCCGACGGAGTTGTAGCGATAGATGTTATACCGAATGATGGGGCTGCCTCCGTTCGAGGCCGGAGCCTGCCAGCTTATGGTGATCTCTTTGTTCTTGGTATTCACCGCCAAGGGATTCTGCGGCGCGGTAGGCAGTCCCACTGGAGTAGCACTAGTCGATGTGCTTTGCGGGCTGTTGCCCACGCTGTTGTGCGCGGCGACGGTGAATGAGTAGCTCTGTCCATTGACTAGTCCCGTTATGGTGGTAGTCAATCCGACCGGGTGGGCGGGCAAAGCTACCCCATTTTGGTAGATCACGTAGTAGCTGATCGGGCTGCCTCCATCATCCGTTGGCGCAACCCAGGTCAGGACGATCTGGCCATTGCTCGCCGAGGCCGCCAGATTCGTAGGTGCGCTGGGGATCGTCGGTCCCGGGGTCGCCGAGACCGGAGCGCATTGCGCGCCCTCGCCCATCGCATTCACCGCACTGATCTTGTACCAGTAGGTCTGGCCATTGATGACGTCCGTGTCGATGTAGCTCTGCACCCCGCCGGAGAAGGATGAGATCATGGTGTAGGTGCCGGTCGAGGTTGTGGACTTGTACACCTTGTAATAAGTGATTGGCGAACCGCCATCAATAGCCGGCCCGCTCCAGGTCAAGGTCACTTTGACGTTGCCTGGGGTTGCAGCTAGGTCCGGGACGCCGGGAACCACCACGGGCCCGATGGTCGTGCCTCCATGGATGTTACCGACGGAGAGGCTGGAAACCACGGTGGTCCGGGTCCATCCGAATCCCTCCGATCCCATGTCCACCTGTATAGGTACCCACGAGGAGGCGTCCGTGGTGGCCTTGATGTTCTTCAGGTAACGTATCTCACCATCTGATCCGCCCAGCAGGATGTCCGACAGGCCATTGCCATCTATGTCGGCCACCACCGTCGTGGTGGGGTTGGTCCGCTCCCTGGGCGAGTGATGATCTTCATTGAAATAGAAGATCTCATCGGCCAGGTTCACTTTGGAGAAGGTGTTGACGCTGATCTGGTTTAAGACTGTGATATCGATCGTGGTCATGTACACTTTACTGCCGACCTTAATCCAGGAGGACATCGTCAGGACAACGTCCTGCAGCCTCTCGCCTCTCTCTCCGATAATGATCCCAGTCCCTAATCCATAGGCTATGGTATTGGTCGGGCTCGGATTGGATGCATGGGCAGTAGCTGGTATCATAGCAGCTGTGGCGGTATTGGTACTAAGATCGTAAGTGCCGATCCATACCTGCTGCCACTTGTCCATCAGGACGATCTCGTTCTTCCAGGTGCTGTCCATGTCGACGATCTTGACTCCGCCCGCTTCATAAGGCGAGCTCGCATCGGAGAATGTGATGGTTACCGCAGCCCAATCATGTCCCATGTTGTTGTAGTTCCTGAAAAGGATGAAGGCACCCGAACCGCCCGTTCCCGCCTTGTCATATCCGATCAGGACATCCAGCGCACATCCGGGGATGTTGCTGCCCTGGTTGACGTCCAAATCTCCAACGCTCATGTATTTGATGGGATAATTGCTGTTGGTGATCTCCTCATAGGTCCAAGCTCCATCGTTGATATAGACTCCAACAGACCCCACCGCATTGGGGTTGGAATGATGTCTATGAATGGGGAAGCTGTAGGCCACAAAGATGTCCAGGTCTCCGTCGAGATCCGCATTTCCCACCGTCAATGCCGTCGGAACTGCGCCGTAGGGGAGCATGGCAATGATAGACCTCGCCCAAGTGTCCGTTCCATCATTGATGTAGATGTTCAGGGAGGTCTCTGTCTCTTTTCTGTCCGCATTATCATACAATATGGCGATGATATCGGCCTTGCCATCGCCATTAATATCGCCTATGGTCGCCATGGAGCCCTCTGGGGCCTTCCAATTATGGGGCCTGTAATCATCCACATAGGTTGCGACTGCGTAGGGGTCCTGCCAATCATCATCGTTGAGATAGTATTGCACCGCGTTGTTGGAGTCCGCCAGATGGCGGTGATGGTCTCCCACAGACGCTCCCGACGTCACAATATCAAGAGTCTGGAAGGGTCCGCTGACGTAGATCACTTTCGCCAAATAGTATTGCTCCTGATGCCCGGTGGTGGCCGTCTTGAAGGTGTCGTAATTCAGAGTGTAATGGTTCTGGCCGCTGATCCAAGGCTTTTGGTCGGCTAGGCTCAGGTCGATGTTGAAACGGTAGGTGTTGGAGTTGCCTCCAGTGAGTTGCGCGACCGTGCTGACCGGATTCTTGTCGATCGGCATGAGCACTCCCATCTGCAAGTCATTCCACCTATGGTTGCTGTCGGAATTGGGCAGGAAGCTCGAAGTGGCCAGGGCCTGACCTCTTATCGTTGTCGGGGTATTGTCGATCCAATTTTGATTCCCCTCTGGAAGGGTCGGCGCCGTACGTCCTAGGAACGTGATCAGGTTGAGACCTACGCAGCCCTCGAATGAGTATTTTCCGATGCTGGTCACATTTGCTCCAATGGTGATCCAGTCCATACCCGTGCAACCTCTGAACGCCGATGTCCCGATAGAGGTTACGAATTCCGGTATGGTCACCGAGCTAATATCCGCATGGTTCTGGAAAGCAGTGTTGCCAATGGCCACCACGGGATACCCTCCCAGGGTGGCTGGAATGATCAGCTCTCCGCCAGGGCCGGAATAGCTGATTATGGTGGCTTCTCCAGAAGTGACAGTGCAAACATAACCGGTGGAAGCCGCTGGAAGTTCTGGGGCACGGTTGACCTGAGTTCCGCCGAAATAGTCCCTGATCATCACCGAGCCGCCGTAGGCATCCCAGGAATACCCATTCCGCGTCTTCACCTGCACGTAGATCTTGTCATTCATGCTGAACGTGTCACTGGGAATGGTGTATGCGGGATCGGCGAAGGTCTCGAATACTGGATAGAGCTGCGTGCTCTCTCCACCCACTCTGACCTGGGTGGTCGCGATCATAGAATGCTGCGGGTTCCAAGTGTCCTTCAATCCTATGGACAATGAATAGAATTGATCTGGATCAACTTTACTAAAATCTATGGTAGCTGTATAAATGTAGTGTCCTGCATAGTATGCATAGGTCGAGAAGATATTGGCAGGGGACGAGACCGACGGATAGACAATTCCCGTGGCCGAGTTCATGACGCCGAGGTCGTTCTTCCCCATGACATTCACGAGGTATTGACTGGCCACAACGACCACTGCCTTTTCGGTGTTGGCGAAGTTTATTCTGGGGGTCGCATTATACTCATTTGCGTCCCAGTCCGCCTTCTCGAAGATGTTGAATCCTTGCAGGGCGCTATAATTGATGTTCTGAGGAGGGTTGCCGCTATTGGTGCCGTTGCCATTGCCGTTGCCGTTGGAATTCTTCAATACCTGCAGGGTGGCTGGAACGTAGATCTTCTGGGTCGGGCCTGTCGGGCTATGATCTGTAGTAGTGTAATAGTCGAAACTGAAGGTCACGGTCTTTCCCGACCAGGCCAGCAGCGCGGTCGTATCCGTGTCGGTCTCGTAGAAGAACATGTTTGTTGGTGAAACAATTAGGTCCTTTTCCTGTGGGTCAGTTGCGCTGACGATCTTTGAGACATCGACCTTCACAGAGTAGATGTCAAGATTGCCCATCGCCTGGCTGGGGGAGAAGCGGACGTAGAAGTGCACCGGGGTGCTAATGTATATGGGCGAGTTGTAGGTCCCGTAACCATCCCAGATACCCCTGCTGATGATCGTGGGGATGCTGGAGGGGGAGGCATCGCTGACCATGCCTTGCCATATCACATCGCCGACGGATTGTTGATAGATCGTGGCCTGAAGGCCGGATGAGGTCGAGCCGACGTTGACCGTCCTGGTCCATGTCAAGCCTGGCGCCCAATCCTGGAAGATCTCACCTTGAGCCAAAGTGAACGGGCCGAAGGTCGCGCCGCCTGCGGTCAGTAGGACGTAGGTATCTCCTTTATCCAATACCTGCCCTCCCATCTGGGTGATGTTCACGATGGCATTGCCATTGCTGAGCAGCACGCTCTGCCCGGAGAACGAAGTGGAGGTGGAACCCTTCGGCTGGGGCATCGTTCCGACATAGAGTGCGATACCCGAGAAGAGTATGACTGTGATTCCCACTGTAAGTATGGTACCGATGACCTCAGACACACCATCTTTGGATCGGTTCCGGCTTCCGCGGTAGCGGCTCCGCTGATTCATGAAACATC
>CAZCNG010000155.1:0-5647 GCA_964500045.1 uncultured Methanomassiliicoccaceae archaeon | reverse complement strand
TTGTCAGCGACACCTAGGGGTGGACCCGTGATAGACAATCTGGACGACCGCATCATAGAGATCCTGAAGAAGGACTCCAGGCACCCATTCGTTGAGATAGCGAACGAACTGGGGGTATCGGAAGGCACCATCCGCAGCCGCGTCAAGAAACTGCTGGAGGACGGCATCATACAGAGTTTCACGATAAAAACGAGCAGCAAGAACGTCAAGGCCCTCATCGAGGTCAAGATCGACGTTAACGTCAACACCTCCGAGGTGGCCGCTTCCATCTCCAGGTTCGAGGGCGTGTCCGAAGTCTATGAGGTCACTGGTGAAGAGGACATCGTGGCCATCATCGATGTGACCTCTTCCCCCCAGCTCAACGAGATCATCGAGCGCATCCGCCGCTATGACAATGTACAATCGACGCGCACCAGGCTGATCCTCAAAGAGCACTACGGGGTGAGGTGAATGTTCTCAGGTTGCGCTACGGCATTGGTGACCCCGTTCAAACCCAACGGGGATCTAGATGAGGAAGGATTGCGGCAGCTGGTCGCTTTTCAAGAATCGGAAGGCGTGGACGCCATCGTTCCCTGCGGCACGACCGGCGAGTCGGCCACGCTGACGCATAAAGAGCATATCCGCGTCATCGAGATCGTCAGGGACGAGGCCAAGAGGGCCCACATCATAGCGGGCGCGGGCAGCAACGCCACGCACGAGGCGATCCACCTCACCAGGGCCGCCAAGGACCTGGGCGCGGACGCGGTCCTATCCATTTCACCATATTACAACAAGCCGACCCAGAAGGGTCTTTACTCCCACTATGAGGCGATCGAGAGGGCGGTCGACATACCGGTCATCGTCTACAACGTGCCTGGACGTACCGGAAGCAACATCAACGCCTCGACCATCGCGAGGCTGGCCAAGCTCCCCAACATCGTCGGAGTGAAGGAGGCGAGCGGCAACATGGCGCAGATCATGGCCATACTGGCCGAGGTCGATGCCGATTTCAACGTCATCTCCGGCGACGACGCGCTCACGTTCCCGCTCATGACCATGGGGGCCAAAGGAGTGATCTCCGTCACGAGCAACATCGTCCCCGGCCTGGTGGCCGATATGACGCACGCGGCCCGCGACGGCGACTGGAAGAAGGCCAGGGAGATCCACTTCCACCTGTTGCCGCTGTTCACCAACCTGTTCGTGGAAACGAACCCGATCCCGGCCAAGACGGCTCTGCGCCTATTGGGCAAACCGGGAGGATCGCTCCGCCTACCGCTCACGGAGATGGAACCGGCCAATCTGGAGATCCTGAGGAAGACGCTCAGCGATCTGAAGCTACTATAGGTGTTGCCATGATCCGAGTATTGGTGGCAGGCGCCTCGGGCAGATTAGGCTCCCTCATCTGCGAGGGTGTGACGAGGCAGAAGGATATGATGCTGGTGGGCGGCGTCGTTTCCGCCGAGGGCGGTCATGCCGGGCAGAGGCTGGTCGACGGCATCTCCGCGTCTACGCCAGACATGCTGCCGAAGCTGCTGGAATCGACGGACGTCTTCGTGGACGTGACCAATCCCACAGCGGCGGAACGCCACGTGCCCCAAGCGGTCAAGGCCGGAGTGAATTGCGTGGTGGGGACCACGGGATTCTCGCCCGCAGCCCTAGAGACCATGGGCAAGATGATAGCGGATCGAGGCACATCGGCGGTGCTCACACCCAATTTCTCGGTCGGGGTGAACGTATTCTGGAGGTCGTGCGAATTGCTGGCCAAGGCACTCCCCGACTACGAGGTCGAGATCATCGAACTGCACCACGACAAGAAGAAGGACGCACCATCGGGCACGGCCAAGAGAGCGGTGGAGATCATCTCCTCCGCCACTGGCGTGGAGAAGGTGGTCAACGGGAGAGAAGGTATGGTCGGGGCCCGCGGCCGCGAGATCGGCGTGCACGCGGTACGCCTGGGCGACGTGGTCGGAGAGCATACCGTGATCTTCGCCGGCAACAAGGAGCGCATCGAGTTGACGCACCGCGCCCATTCCCGTGAGGCCTTCTCAGAGGGCAGTCTGCTCGCCATCCGATGGGTGGCGGGCAAGAGGGACGGCTGTGTGCACAGCATGGCGGAGGTGCTCGGCCTTTGATCCGAGCTCTCAAGTTCGGCGGCACCAGCGTCGGCAGCGGCGATGCGATGGAGCGGACCGCCGCCATCATCATGAACGAGGATGGAGAAAGGGCGGTCATCGTCTCGGCGATGTCCGGGGTCACGAATCAACTCATAGCCATGATGAAGGACCCCCCGGTCTGCGCCACCATGGATGCGCTGCGCGAGAAGCATGTGGCTGCGCTGCGGGGACGCGTCTCCACGGAACGACTGGGTATCTTCACCGAGCGGCTCGACCTTCGTTTGGACGAACTCGGCAAGCTGCTAGCCCTATATCACGCTAGAGAAGACCAGATCATGTTCCAGGATGCCATCTCCAGCTGGGGAGAGCGTCTTTCCTCGCTCGCTTTGGCGGAATTGCTGCAATCGAAGGGGCAGAGCTCCGATGCGCTCACTGCGGAAGAGGCGGGCATCGTGGCGACGGGGCTGCCGGGCAACGGTACTGCGGACCTGGCAGCGACCAGCATCAACCTGAAACAGAGGGTACTGCCTCTGATGCGCGACGGCTGCGTGCCGATCATCACCGGCTACTACGGTGTCAGCGATGGCCGGCCGCTCACCTTCGGCAGAGGCGGTTCCGATTACTCGGGCGCTGTCCTCGGGCATGGATTGGACGCCGATGTCATTGAGATCTGGACCGATGTGGACGGATTCATGACGGCCGATCCGCGCATCGTGCCGAACGCCCATGTATTGGCGGAAATGGATTATGGAGAGGCGGCGGAGCTCGCCTATTTTGGGGCCAAGGTGCTGCATCCACGTACCATCGAGCCGGCGCGAAAGAAGGGAATTCCCGTCTGGGTGAAGAACACCTTCAATCCAGAAGCGAAGGGTACGCGCATTCACAACATCAAGACGCCGAGCAAGCACCTGCTGCGCAGCGTGGCCATGAAATCGGACCTCGCCATCGTGAAATTCTACTCGTCCGAGATCGCGTACCAACCGGCCTTGATCACGAAACTGCTGGAAGATATTTCTCTGACCGGGGTGACATTATACGCAGTATCCACATCCCTTTCTACGCTGGCCATCGCTGTGCCGGTGCAGTTCGCCCGTGAGATCAAGGAAGCAGTGCACGTGGGCGAGGACGTGGAGAAGGTCACAGTCAAAGAGGACGTGACCCTCATCTGCGCGGTCGGTGACAGCATGCTGCAGAGCTGCGGCGTCTCCGCCAAGGTCTTCAGCGTCGCGGCCGGCGTGGGAGCGAACATTGAACTGATATCGGAGGGGGCGTCCGACGTGGCGCTCAACTTCGTCGTACCGACCGAGAAGGCGGTGGAGCTGGTCAAGAAGCTCCATGACCGTTACATCGGGGGATCAAAATGAGAAAATTCGAATGTCAAGACGGGCAGATGCTGATCGGCGGCATCGCAGCCAGTGATATCGCAGAGGAATTCGGGACGCCGGTATACGTGACCGACGAGATGGCGCTGCGCGGCAATTTCCGCAGGATCAACGGTGCCTTCAACAGTCAAATGGAAACGAGGACGCACTTCGCCTGCAAGGCGAACACCAATCTTGCCATCCTAAGGGTGCTGCAATCGGAGGGGGCCTACATCGATGCCGTCTCGCTGGGAGAAGTGGAGCTGTGCCTCAAGGCAGGATTCCCCGCTGAGAGGATACTCTACACCGGGGTCATGGCTTCCACGAGCGAGCTGGAGCAGGTGGCAGGCAAAGGCATCCCCATCAACATCGACTCGGTGGGAGAGCTGCGCCGCCTGGCGCAGATCTCGCCGGGACATCCAGTATCGTTCCGCATCAATCCGGATGTCGGGGCGGGGCATCACGCCCACGTCGTTACCGGGGCCAAGAGCACCAAATTCGGCATCCAGAAGGAAGCGGCGGTCAACGCCTACGCGGAAGCTCTAGCACTGGGACTGAAACCCTTCGGCATCCACGCGCACATCGGCGCCGGCGTGCAGGACCCAGAACCCTTCGCTAGGGTCACGGACGTGCTCTGTGCCCTCTACAACGACATCAAGGACATCACCGGCCTCAAGCTGAAGGTGGTCGACATCGGCGGCGGCGTGGGCATTCCCTACCACGTCGAAGAGCAAGAGATGGACGTGGACCTCATGGCCAAGGAGGTCTGCTCGAGGATCCGCGCCTGCGGTGCCAGCATAGCGGCCATAGAACCGGGCCGCTACATCATCGCCGATACCACCGTGCTGCTCACCCGGGTCCATGATATCAAGGACAACCCGGACAAGAGGTTCGCCGGCGTGGATGCTGGATTCAATACGCTCATCCGCCCCGCGTTCTACGGCTCCTTCCACCACGTGGCGGTGGCCAACAAATTCAGTACGCCAGCGGAGCTGATGTATGACATCGTCGGGCCCATCTGCGAGACCGGGGACTTCATCGCCAAGGAGCGCCGGCTGCCCCGTCTGACCGAGGGGGACATCATCGCCGTCTACGACACCGGAGCCTATGGATTCACCATGTCCTCCAATTACAATAGCCGCGGCCGCGCCGCCGAGGTGCTGGTCAAGGACGGCGAGGCCAACCTGGTCCGGGAACGTGAAACGACGGAGGACCTGTTCCGCCACCAGCGCCTGCCGACGAGGCTGATGCTGTGAAGTTCTGGAAATATCACGGCCTGGGCAACGACTTCATCGTGGTGGAGAACGACGGCTCGGTGCCGAAGGGCAAGGACTTCGTCGTGAAGATGTGCGACCGGCGCCTCGGCATAGGGGCGGATGGAATACTCTACATCGAGTCCACCATGAAAGCGGACGCCCGCATGATCGTCCTCAACTCCGACGGCAGCGAGGCGGAGATGTGCGGCAACGGCATCAGATGCGCCGCCAAGCACCTCTACGACCGCATGGGCGTGAAGAAGCAGAGGATGGCCGTGGAGACCAAGGCGGGCATCAAGGAGATCGAACTCTTCCTGAAGAACGGCGAAGTGTCCGAAGCCAGCGTCGCCATGGGCGCGCCGCAGATGGCGTGCCAGCAGATACCGATGACCGGCACGGGCGAGTTCATCGACAAGGAGATCGAGGTGGATGGCCAGGTCGTCAGAGGCACGGCGGTCAGCATGGGCAATCCCCACCTGGTCATCTTTGACGATCTCAAAGAGGAGGAGGTGCGGCTCCTCGGACCGGCGCTGGGGATGCACGAATACTTCCCCAAGAAGACGAACGTGGAGTTCGTCAAGGCCAAGAACGGCGTCCTCTACGTCAAGGTGTTCGAGCGGGGTGCGGGTTGGACCATGGCCTGCGGCACCGGCGCCTGCGCCACCACAGTGGCCGCGGCGCAGCAGGGACTGGTGCCCTACGACAAGGATGTCGAAGTGCATCTGCCCGGAGGGGTGTTAAGGATAAGGGTCGCCAAGGACCTGTCCGGCGTCGTGATGAGAGGGCCGGCGGCGAGGATTTATGAGGGCGAGACTGAGTGAGGGTTGATACACATGCCATTCGACTACGCCACCCGGTTGAAGAAGCTGCCCCCCTATCTGTTCGCCGAGATCGAGGAGAAGGTCAAGGTCAAGCAGCGCGAGGGCGTGGACATCAT
>CAZCNG010000154.1:0-5661 GCA_964500045.1 uncultured Methanomassiliicoccaceae archaeon | reverse complement strand
ATGTGCTGGAGATGTCGTTCCTGCCGGAGCTCTACCAGCTCGAGGATGAGTACACGTCGCAACGCCTCTCCCGCCTCATCGACGACCTGGGCGGAAAGGAGGCCCAGATGGCCTCCTTCTACGCCTCTCTGATCCGTCCCGAGGAGGAGGCGTTGGTCTACGACATCACCTCGCTGTCGTCCTATTCCAAGAACCTGGAGTGGCTGGAATACGGCTACAATCGGGACGGGATGGACCTGCCCCAGGTGAACCTGGGGTTGGTGGTCTCGCTGGAAAGCAAGATGCCGCTACTCTTCAAGCTCTTCCCTGGCAGCGTCAACGACGTGGTCACGCTGCGCAACCTGGCCGCGGAGGCCAGGTCCATGGGCATCGGGAAATGCCTCTTCATCATCGACCGTGGGTTCTACAGCGAAGGCAACATCGGCATGCTGGCCGAAGCCAGCATCGACTTCATCATGCCACTGCCGTTCGGCCGCAAGATCGGCAAAGGCCTGATCAGCGAAAGCAACGCCGGCATCGGCGACGCCGAGAATGCCAGGTTGTTCAAGGACGAGATCTACCACGTCGTCGAAGAAGAGGTCGAGATAGCTGGCTCGAAACTGAAAGGTCTCATTCTCTTCAACAAGAAGCGCGAAGGCACGGACAGCGAATCATTCTACCGACGCCTGCTGGAGGTCGAGCAGGCGCTGGACGGCAAGGCCGTCTGGAGAGGCAGCCCGCAGAAGCATTTCGAGGACGTGGCCGGCCACTTCGCCCACTACTTCGAATGCAACGTGGAGGATCGAGTCCTCCATCTGCGCCGCAGGCAGAAGGCCATCGCGCAGGAAGAGAACCGTTTCGGCAAGATGATCCTGCTGTCGTCCCAGGCGCTGGCCTGGGACCAGATCCTTTCTCTCTACAGAGAAAGGGACGAGGTGGAGAAGCAGTTCCACCAGCTCAAGAACGAGCTGGGATTGATGCCGCTGCGGATCCAGAAGATGAAATCGCTGCGCGGCCTGCTCTTCATCTTCTTCGTCGCCTTGCTGCTGCGTTCGCAGCTGCTACGTAAGGCCAGCGAGGCTGGCCTGCTGGCCAAGCAGAGCATCGACGACATCCTGTGCGAGATGGGGAAGATCCGAGCGGTCAGATGCGGCGATGCCTGGCTCCTGACCGAAGTGCCGAAGAAGGCGCGCACGGCCCTTGAGAAGATGCGTATTCCGGTGCCGGTTGGAGTTACCACCTAGTTATAACTCATGCGGAGTTTGGGATCATGGTCTCCATGTTCCGCTACGAGCACCCGGAACTGAGAGAAATGAGCACGAAATTCATCGTGCGGTCCATGGAGAAGTTGACAGCAACCTACTTTTTCGACGACAAGGGTCGCATGACCTTGATCTACTCGAACTTCGATCCCGTGAACAGGTCGGTATTGGACGAGATCCTGCTCGAAACCTAGTTTCGTGGGCCGAAACACGGCCCGAGAGACTCGCAAAGGGCCGAGAACGGCCCTCCGAAAGGTCATGGATCAGGTGGCAAATTATGTCGGATCACTGAAAGTCATCGATTCTGAGGAAATGGTCCTGGCGAGGTCAGGCTGCTAAAAGTAGCCTCTGACTACTTCGGCTGCCTCAAGCGTGCCACGTGTACTCTAAATCCATCATCCTCAAGCTTCTTGAAAGTAGCAATGCAATCTTGCGTGGAGGGCATTGATATACCTAGCTCCTCGGATGCCTTGCTGGTGTCCAAAGTGATGTCCAATGGCCTTCTCTCCGGGAAGTGATGGTCCTCCATACGTCCCAGCGCTATTTTGGTCTCATCGAGGCCAAATGCTTTTGCGATTCCAAAGGCCAGATCGCAGCGGCTTGCTGGGTCCCTAGAGCCAATGTGATAGATTCCTTCAACACTCGCCTTGACTAGGTCGATAGTTATGTCGGCAAGGTAGTTCACGAGTATCGAAGTATTCCTAGCGTCCTTGAAACAGGTAATGCTCTTCCTTTGGCGAAGAGAATCGATGGTCCATTCGCCGAAATTGGCTTTTCCCCCAGACCCCCAACCATAGAAATTCGAGCGAATTATTAGACTCTTGGGCGCAATCCGAGCGACCTCGCGTTCCGCCATCGCTTTCATTCTAGCATATGTGTTCAATGGATGCGGTTCATCATCCTCACGGTAGTTGCCTCTCCCACCATCAAAGACCGAATCTGTAGAGAAGAAGATCAATCTGGAACCGATCTCCTCAGATATTGCGCTGATCACACGGGTTGCTTCTAGATTGACCTTTCGCGCGAGAGTCGGATTCGACTCGCATTCCGTAAGGTTGGTGAGCGCAGCGGTATGGAATACGACATCAGGCTCAGCGAGAGTCATCGCATCTCGCAGAGAGTCATAATTGACAAGATCGAGATTGGTAAAGGATGCACCTTCAATCTGAACGCAATTTTTATTGTATATTCCATATACCATTTCCCCTCGACTAGCTAGAGTATCGGCCAGCGTGATTCCAAGAAGGCCACTCGCGCCTGTGATGAATACCCTCATGAAGATCCACCTTTGCTCTTGCCCAGTATCTAGAGAGAGCGGTGGTCCTGTTCATGCAGGCTTTGACCACTCTTCTGAGCGATAGTTCTTGTACCAATCAACCAACTTGCAGAGCCCATCATTGATGCTTACCTGTGGCGCCCACCCCAGATCCTTGGCCTTGGATATGTCGGCGATCAGCCGCCTTACCTCGCCTGGCCTCTCGTGGACGAATACGGGTTTCATCTTATTGCCAGTGAGTTCAATGATCTTCTCGGCCAGATCAATGATCCTAATCTCTTTGCCCGTCCCGAAATTAATCGGACCATCGATATTGACCGGACTATTTAGGATAATCTTGTATCCCTCGACGATGTCAGTAACGTAGGTGTAGTCTCGGGTCTGCAACCCATCTCCAAATATTACTGGAGGCAGGTTGTTCAACGCCCGTTTGATGAAAATTGATATTGCCCCGCCATACCCCGAGTCCTTCTGCCTTGGCCCGTACAAGTTGAATGGGCGAACGATGGCAATATTCATACCATAGGTCTCATTGTAGGCGTGACACATTCTGTCGGCCGCAATCTTGCTGGCCCCATATGGATGAGGTGCGTTCAATGGGTGCTTCTCATCAATCGGAGCATACTGTGCAGTGCCATATACCTCGCTGGTTGATGCATAGATGACCTTCTCCACGTCATGCATCCTTGCCGCTTCTAGAATATTCTGTGTGCCGGCCACGTTGACATCATAGGTCATCTGTGGTTCCACTATGGACCGGTCCACGTGTATCTGGGCGGCCAGGTGGACCACCGCATCCAAATCCACCATCAGAGAGGACATCGTATCCTTTCTTCTGATGTCATCGTTGATGAACTTGAAATTGCGGCGGGAGAACAGGTGTCTGATGTTCGCCACATTACCATTCATGAGATTGTCGAGACAGAGTACCGTGTGGCCTTCTTCGATAAATTTCTCTGATAGATGAGATCCCACGAATCCCGCCCCACCAGTAATCAGTATCCTCATTTCTTCACCGTAAATATTGCCTTTGAATTGGCAGGGGCAATATAACTCTATCGCTCATATCTAGAGTGTTGCACTGAGAGCCGAATGGGGTTCTCTCTCACTTTGTCGTGATGGGCCGGCGCCTTGAACTGAAAGTGAGGCGCGCTGGTCGGTCCCACATGGAGCCCAGACCCATTGTATCTGGATATCCTCAACGAACCCATTTTCGCGGTCGTCTATCGTGAAGATAGCTCCGCATAATCGTCGACACAAGAATCGAGAATGACTTGGAACAGGTACTCATCTACCCACCCACTTCGCGAGAGAACCATTAATAATGATAACGCAGTCATCGAATGGAGTTGTGATATTCTTGCCTAGGATTGCATTGATTGGATTGGGCTATGTGGGGCTCCCCACTGCTGTTCTGCTTTCAGAGACAGGTAACGATGTTATTGGATGTGATATCAATGAGACCACGGTGGAGAAGATATTGTCTGGAGTATCGCCGCTCGAAGATCTCGATATTGACAAAAGAGTGAAGGTGGCGGTAGGGAGCGGAAGACTCACGGCGACGACAAAGACGACCGAAGCTGTGAGTAGGAGTGATGTTGCAATCATTATTGTGCCAACCCCCACCAAGGATGGTGAAGAACCGGACCTGAGATACATAGAAATGGCCGCCAAGGACATTTCAAAAGCACTAACTAGAGGCCAGCTGGTAATTCTAGAATCAACGGTGTACCCCGGAGTGACAGAAGAAATCCTCCTGCCAATCCTCGAGGAATCGGGATTGAAGGCAGGCGTGGATTTTGATCTTGCATATTGCCCCGAACGCTACAATCCCGGAGATTCGCTGCATACCATCGACAAGACCACGCGCATCGTCGCGGGAATAAACGAAAACAGCATTCGCCGAGCTGTCGAGATATACAGCAAAATAACTAAGGGTGGAGTCATCCCAGTTCGAGATATCCGCACCGCTGAAGCTGCGAAGATTATCGAGAATACTCAGAGGGATCTAAATATTGCCCTGATGAATGAGTTCGCCCTCATCCTTGAGAAGCTGAACCTCGATGTCATCGAGGTCCTAGAGGCGGCTTCTACTAAATGGAATTTCAACAAATACTTACCGGGTGCGGGTGTGGGCGGCCATTGCCTCCCAAAAGACCCATATTATCTTGTCAAGACGGCTGAGAGACATGGATATCATGCCCAGATAATCACTGCTGGACGGAAGATTAACGACCATATGCCGCATCATGTCTTCCATCTCCTCCTCAAGGGTCTGAACGAGAACGGAAAAGCAGTCAAGGGCGCCAAAATCGTGGTATTGGGCCTTTCCTACAAGGAGAACGTCGGCGACACGCGCAAGACGCCCTCCCTCGCTCTAGTGGAGGACCTGAGAGAGATGGAGGCGAACATCTTCGTCGTGGACCCCTACGTCAAGACCGAGGCAGTAGAAAAGGAGTTTCACCTGAGCAGAGAGAGGCATGTCTCCGACCTATATTACGCGTTCACAAACGCGGACGCTGTAATTTTCATGGTCTCGCATAGGGAATTCGCAAACCTAGACCTGAAACGCGTGAGGGGCGCAATGAACAAGG
The DNA here is from genome assembly GCA_964500045.1 of uncultured Methanomassiliicoccaceae archaeon. Taxonomy (GTDB): domain Archaea; phylum Thermoplasmatota; class Thermoplasmata; order Methanomassiliicoccales; family UBA472; genus CAZCNG01. The sequence goes on along the minus strand of CAZCNG010000154.1, from coordinate 550 downwards.
GCGCGGTCTTCGTCGACGGACGGCGCAAGTTCTCTCCAGAGATGATCAAGGCAGCAGGCTTCGTCTACAAGGGAGTGGGAGCAGGGCGGGATAATTAGATCCCTCAACTCTGCAATTTAGGGTAGCAAATTGAATCGGAGCTTATTATCCAGCCCGACCTCGCCAGGACCATTTCCTCAGCATCGATGTGACCTCCGCGAGGTTCTCGCCGACCATTCCTACGGCCCGGTACAGCGTCCGCGAGGACGTGCTGGGCAGGCCAAAGACCTGTCTCACCAGCGGCTCCTCGAGCCAACGGCCGTAGCCGTCAATACTGAGGTTCTCCCCCATTTTGTAGGCGACGAGCGCTTCGACGAGCTTGCTGAGGTCCGTCCCTTTCTCCTTGAGGGGGTCGAGCATCTCTGCCAATCCCAACTTCTCGGAGTAGAGACGAACGGCTCGGATCGTTCCCATGGGAATCGACTTATTCCCATTCACCGTTATCACTTCCGTTCTAACCTGATTTCCGTCGATTTTGATAACTAGGTTTTAGCTGGCTATGATATTGTTT
>CAZCNG010000153.1:0-5681 GCA_964500045.1 uncultured Methanomassiliicoccaceae archaeon | reverse complement strand
TACGCCTTCCTTTTCGCGCTGCTCACCGCCATGGCGGCGCAGGTCCGCTTCCTCCTCCCCTTCACCCCGGTTCCGTTCACTGGACAGGTTCTGGTCGTACTGCTGGGCGCGATCGTGCTGGGTCGCTTCGGCGGTGTCTCGCAGGTCATGTACCTGGGCATGGGCGCCACCTTCGGCTGGTTCACTGGCATGGTCGGCATGGCCGCCTTTGTGGGCGTCACCGGTGGATACCTCATCGGCTTCGTGGCCGCTTCCTTCCTGATCGGCGAATTGGTGGAGAGAAGGAAACAATGGAGCATGGCCTCCATCCTGCTGATGCTCAGCGCCGCTTCGCTCCTCATCCTATTCCTTGGATCCATTTGGCTCGTCGGCGTTCTCCACATCAGCTTGGCGCAAGCACTTCTCCTGGGTGCGGTGCCGTTCCTGACCGTGGAAGCGTTCAAGGTGGTATTGGCCGCCGCGGGTGCGCGCCTCTTTCTGCCCATGCGCGGAGGATGAAGGCATGGCCGTACAGCCGGACATGCTTCCGCCGCACGATCATTGCATCGTATGCGACGCACCGGTGGACGTGGGTGAGAAGTATTGCGGCGACGTCTGCCAGGACAAGCAGATCGCACTGCTGCGCAAAGAGAAGCGCAACTACTATCTATTCATCGGAGCGGCCGCGGCGGCGATGATCATCATCTTCATCGTTTCGCTGGTGCTCAAAGGCTGATGCGACCAGCGACCGCATCGGCCAGGCGCACCGCCGCCCTGGTCGCCCTGATGTCGTGCGCACGCACTATGCTGGCGCCGTTCTGCACGGCGATGGTCGCCGCCGCCAGGGAGCCTTCCAGTCGGGAAGCTGCCATGTCGCCCTGCACCTTGCCGAGGAACGCCTTTTGAGAAGCGCCCACGAGCACGGGCAGTCCCATCGAACGGAACTCGCGCAGACGGCGCAGCAGTTCCACGTTCCCCTCCGGAGATTTGGAGAATCCGATGCCCGGATCCAATACTAGACTGGCCGGAACGATCCCGTCGGCCGCAGCGACCTCGATCTGCGTGCGCAGGAAGGCGAATATCTCACCCATCATGTCCTGATAGCGAGTGTCGGCCTGCATGTCAGCGGGCGTTCCGCGCATGTGCATGACCACCGCGCCTAGACGATTCTCGGCCACTACCCTCCGCATGGCCGGATCGCGGAGTCCACTGATGTCGTTGACGATGCTGGCGCCGGCAGCGGCCGCGGCCTTGGCGACCTGCCAATGCCTGGTATCGATCGACAGTGGTACCTCGGTGCGAGCGGATAGCCCTTCCAGCACCGGCAGCACGCGGGCCAGCTCCGCCTCGGGCGTTACTGGGGACGCCCCCGGTCGGGTGGACTCTCCACCGATGTCTATGATATCGGCCCCCGCTTCCACCATCTGCAGGGCATGCGCCACAGCATCCTTGCCGTGCGCGCCACCGTCGTGGAAGCTGTCGGGCGTCAGGTTGAGGATGCCCATGACCAGGGTGCGGTCCAGGCGCAGATCCCGGTCCGGCAGTTTCCAGGGCAGAGTATGCCGGGCGCTGAAGTTGCGCAGCGCAGCGGACATCTGTTCGGCCGTAGCGCCTAGCTCCCCTGGTTCGATCGACATCTTCTCGAAGAAGGAGGGCGGAGCAGCGATCAAGAGCGTTCTTCCGCCGAGCTTCTGGCAGATGAGACCTTCGGCTCCCTGGGCCTTAACGATCTTCTGCAGCCGCTGTGCTTCCGCCGGATCGATGCTGTCGGCGTAGGCGAACACCGTCCCGAGCATGCGGCGGCGGTCGATGAAGTCACGCGGAAGCCCCAGTCGGCGCCATTCCAGCACCGCCTCGTCGTAATCATCGTAATGTCTAATGCGGAACATGTCATCCCTCAGAGCAGCGGCTCCACCAGCTCGACCAGGTCCAGGACCTTGGCGCTCTTCTCCCCTGCCCCGGCGCGAAGGTTGCTGACGCAGAACGGACAGGACGTCACCAGCAGGTCGGCGAAGCTGGCCTCATCGACGCGGCGTGCGGCTATGCGGCGCGCGTCCTCGGGGAAGGCGGAGCGTACCCCACCGCCACCGCCGCAGCAGGCGGCAGTCTCCCTATGCCTCGGCATCTCCCGGAACTCCAGCCCCGGGATGGAACGGAGCACCTGGCGCGGTGCGTCGTACACTCCGCTGTGCCTACCCAGGTGGCACGGGTCATGATAGGTGACCTTGGCCTTCATCTCCGCCAGCATCGGTGCTCTCTCCGCCAGGAACTCGCTGATATGCTTGACCTTGAAGGGCACCTTGACGTGGCGGGGATACTCCTCCTTGAACATGCGGTAGCACCCCGCGCAGGAGAAGACCGCCTCGTTGGCGCCTTCGGCCTCGATGGCGGCCACGTTCCGCTCCATCAGGCCTACGACCTCCTCTTCCGGTCGGCCGATCCTCTGCAGCACGCTGCCGCAGCACTTCTCTTCGGAAAGACGGACGTGGCCCTCCAGCTTGCGCACGATGGACATCGCGGCCTTCGCCAACGCCGGATTGCGGAAGGCCGCGGTGCAGCCGGCGAAGTAGACTATCTCGCCCTTCTCATCACCTCCGCCCAAGGCTTCCTTGGCCCCGATCTTCTCACCATAGGGGTTGCCGTAGCGCAGGACGCTCTCCGCCACCTCGCGGTGCTTGGGCAGCATGTAGCCATTGGCGACCAGGTCACGGCGGGCGCGTTCCACCACATCCACCACCTGGACCTTGGAGGGGCAGCGGCGCTCGCAGTCCTTGCAGGTGGTGCACTTGAAAAGGTAGTCGACCACGGAAGGATCGGCCGGCAGTTCCTTGTTCAGGAGGCCGTAGGCCAGGATCATCCGTCCCCTGGCAACGCTGGGGTCCCAGGTGTTCTCCTGGAAGCTGGGGCAGACGCTCTTGCAGAACCCGCAATAGGTGCAGGTCATGAGCTCCCGTTTGACCTTCTCCAGCTCCTTTGCGTCAATGGTGGATGCCATTCAATCCCTCGCCCTGGGTACGGTGACGCTCCCATCTAGCAGCACTAATACTTTACCCCGCGGATCCCTAGCCAAGGCGTGGTCCACCGCGTCCTGGAGCGAGGCTTCCGGCTTCAATCCGATGCGGATCATCACCTCGTCCTCGAGGCAGGTCACGGTCCATATCTCGGCGCGATTCATGATCTCGGCCATCTTGGCCGCCTTATGGTCGCCCAGATGGTAACGCTGGTGGATGTGCCTCATTATCTCGCAGGTGTCGCGGCTGAAGGAGAGCAGATGGGTGAACTTGTCGTCCCCCACACCCATGCGGCATTTGGATACCAGGATGATAACGCCACCGTCCTTCACCGCCCATTTCGCGTTGTCGATCGCTTTCTGGGACTGATACAGATCGATGTCCATCGGAAATGGTGCGACCGTGATGACTATGTCCGCCCTCCTTTCGATGTCCACGGCGAATACCTCGTCCGCGTGCTTGACGGCCACGGCAAAGCTGAGGTTCAGATCGCCAGCCACGGTCCGGTAGATGCACATATGCCGGTCCAGCACCATCTGGATGGCGAATATCTTCTTGTCCTGGACACACTTCAAGGCGTCCATCATGTCCTCATGCACGGGATTCCCGTCAAGGCGGCAGGAACGCGCTTCCGCGGACACCGCCAGACGGTGGTTCGCCTCGATGGTGCGGTAGGAAGCGACGCCGGGAAGGAAGGACTTCCGCCCACCAGTGTAGCCGGCGAAGTAGTGCGGCTCGACACTGGTGATGATGAGCAGCCGGTCAGCGGTCACGGCGATGCGGTTGACCTCCATATGAGTGCCGTTCTTGGAAACGCCCAGATCGACACACTCGTCGTCCAAGGCGTCATGCACATGGATACGGTCGCGCACCGTCTCCAGGTGCTTCCCGAAGATGTAATTCAGTTCCTCCTCGGTCGGGGCGCGGTGGGCTCCGGTGGCGATGAGGTAGCGCGGACGGCGCAGATCGATGGTGCGGCTGAGCACATCCAGCACCAGGGGAGTAGGCGTCGGTCTCGTGGCATCGTTCACCAGCACCACGATGTCCTCCCCGCCCTCCAGGAATTCCACCAATCCCTCGCCCATGGGGGCGGCCAAGGCCCTGGCTATTTCTTCCTGGGGATCACCGCAGGTCACGTCGCGCGGTCCGATCACCGCTTCCAATCTTTCGTCCGGAAGCAGTGCGGATATGGTGCCTTCGGCGCCGAAGGGCAGCTCGAGCTTCATTGTCCGCAGGGATGCAGGCCAGGATAGATAAACCCTGCACCGTGCGAAGGCTTTTCAATAGCACGCTCGCTGATGTATGACGATGCGCACCTTGGGCGACATGGGTGAGAAGGCCGCGGTGCAGATGATCCTGCAGTTGATGGGCGGCCGGGGGGCGATCGGCCCCGGGGACGACTGTGCGGCAGTGGACCAGGGCGACCGCTACCTGCTGCTCACCACCGACATGCTGTCGGAGAACACTCATTTCCCCCAGGGAATGAGACGCAGGGACATGGGCTGGATGGCCGCCGCGGTCAATCTGAGCGATATCGCCGCCATGGGCGGCCGGGCCTACGGGATATTGATGGCCGTGGGTGCGCCCCGCGCCCTGCCCGAATACTGCGCCAAGAGGATCATCCAAGGTGCCATGGATTGCTGCGACGCCTGCGGGGCCGAGTATCTTGGCGGCGACCTCAAGGAAAAGGAGGAACTGACCCTGAGCGGCATGGCAGTGGGCGTAGTGCGCAAGGACGGCATCCTATTGCGTCGCGGGGCCAAGCCAGGCGATCGCATCGGAGTACTGGGCGAGGTGGGCAAGGCGGGACTAGGGCTACTGCAATGGGAACGCTCAGAATTCGACCAGGGGGCACGCGACGCATTGGTCCGCCCATGGCCTATGCTCAAGGAGGGTGCCTTGCTCTCAGCCAGCGGAGTGGTCCGTTCCTGCATGGATTCGAGCGATGGGTTGGGAGATTGTCTACATTCGATAGCGTCGTCCAGCGGCGTCGCGATGGAGATGATCTGGGAGAATGTGCCCATCTATGCACCGCTGCTGGAGGAGATGATGGAAAGGCCCGAACCCAAGCGGATCGCGGGCATGGGGGGCGATTATGGCTTGGTCTTCACCTTCGATCCCGCCGGAGAGAACACCCTCCGAAGGATGCTGGGTGATGGATTCCATCCGATCGGGACGGTTCACGAGGGCAAGGGCGTGAGGGTGGCCGCGAACGGCAAGAAGAAGGTGCTGGAGAGGAGCGGCTATGAGCATTTCAAGTCCTGAGCAGCCATTGACGGAAGCGAGGAACTGGGAACTCGAAGGAGAACGGGTGCTCTGCAAGCTCTGTCCGCACCACTGCAGGATAGCAAACGGACATGCGGGTATCTGTGCAGTGCGGGAGAACCGAAGTGGCAAACTATGCGCGCTCACCTATGGGAAGGCGTCGGCCGTCCACATCGATCCGATCGAGAAGAAGCCGCTGTACCATTTCCATCCCGGCCAGGACGTGCTGTCATTGGGGAGCATCGGCTGCAATATGGGCTGCCAACATTGCCAGAATTACACCATTTCGCAGGCGAAGCCGGGTACGATACCATTGCAGCAACTGGGTGTGCCAGAGGTGGCGCAGATGTGCCGCGAATCGGACTGTCCGGGCGTGGCCTGGACCTACAACGAGCCGACCATGTGGCAAGAGTTCGTCATGGACGC
>CAZCNG010000152.1:0-5687 GCA_964500045.1 uncultured Methanomassiliicoccaceae archaeon | reverse complement strand
GTGATCAAGGACTCCAACGGCAACCCGCTCTCCGGCATCACCGTGAAGCTGGAAGATGGCACCACCACGACGACCAACGCGACCGGCGGATTCCTGCTGACGGCGCTGCCGGGCAATCACACCATCACCATCAGCGGACCCGGCATAGAGACGCAGACGGTGCCAGTGACCGTGGGCAACCAGGGAGTCAACCTGGGTGCGGTGAGCACGAAGCCCACCACCGACTGGATGCCGGTCCTGGCCATCATGGTGATCATCTTCATCCTGCTGATGATCGTGGTGTTCTTCCTGCGTGGTAGGGGCAAGAAGCCCTCGGCCGTCAAGCCGGTGGAGAAGTCCACCGAGAAGCTCGAGGCCAAGCCGAAGCAGTAAAACCCTAAGGAAACCCCTTTCCTCTTCTCTTTTTTATCTACTAGCGGACGCGCAGGTCGAGCGAAACAGCATATATATCGCCGGTCGGATTGCGCTGTGATGGATGTTGCCAGGGTGCGCCAGGACTTCCCGGTGCTGCAGCAGGAGGACGTCGTCTACTTGGACTCCGCCTGCCAGAGCCTCCGGCCCCGCCAAGTGGTGGCGGCGATGGACGCCTACTATCTGGAGTATCCTGCCTGCGGCGGAAGGAGCGTGCACAGGCTGGCCTCGCGCGTGGCCATTGCCGTGGACGAGGCGCGCGAGACCGCTGCCTCTTTCGTCCACTTTCCGGAACCGAATGGCGTCGTCTTCACGAAGAACTGCACCGAGGCGCTCAACCTCGTGGCACAGGGAATAGCGTTCCGCAAGGGAGACGTCGTGCTCACTTCGGACATCGAGCACAACAGCAACAACGTTCCCTGGATCATGCTGCAACCACGGGGGGTCAAGCGCCGCGTGGTGCGGACGCCTGACGACGGCATGCACGATCTCGAAAGGTGGAAGGAGGCGATCCGCCGCGACGTCCGCCTCGTAAGCGTGGCGCAGACCAACAACGTGGTGGGCAGCACCCTTCCGCTGAAAGAAATATGCGAATTGGCGCACGACGTCGGTGCGGAGGTGCTCGTGGACGGTGCGCAGAGCGTGCCGCACATGCCGGTGGACCTGCAAGGGATCGGAGCAGACTACCTGGCCTTCTCTTCTCATAAGATGCTCGGCCCGTCCGGGGTCGGGCTGCTGATCGCATACCCAGGCAAGTTGGACAAGCTGCGACCCCTGATCACCGGTGGAGGGTCCGTGATCTCCGCCACCAATGACAGTGCCGAGTTCCTGCCGGTGCCGGAGAAGCTGGAGGCGGGCCTGCTCAATTATGCGGGCATCGTGGGCACGCGCGCCGCCATGGATTACTTGAAACACCTGGGCATGGAAGCGGTGAGCGAGCATGACACGATGCTCAATCGTGAGGCGACGGCACTGCTGCAGGACGAGCGAGTGCAGATACTGGCTCCGCAGCAGCCGGAAGCTCGCTCCGGAATACTGTCCTTCAACGTGCACGGTCTGCGCTCGCACGACGTGGCCATGTTCCTGGACGAGATGGGCGGCATCATGCTGCGCTCCGGCATGCACTGCGCTCACCCCTATTTTGAAACGCACGGCATCGACGGCTGCGCCCGCGCTTCCTTCTACATCTACAACACAAAGGAAGATTGCCGGCGGCTTTCCGTGGCGGTCATGAAGCTGGCCGATTCGTTCAGCAGGTAAAGGTAGGTGCCTGAGGCGTTCCAGCACAGACGCAAAGCGCTGGCGCTGGTCCACTCTCCGCGCATGTGGTTCTGCAGACGGGAGAGGTTTGCCACCGTGAACGCCTTTCCATCCGCCTGCAGCACCAGCACGCTACCGATCAGCGCAACGCGATGTCCTGAAGAAAGCATATCTTTGCCCTGCAGGATGATCGATCCGCTGCCCTCGGCCGGGACCGAGAGCGCGTCAGTGATCGCAGCCGCCTCCCTCTGCAGGGCCGTTTCCTCGCTCTGCCCTTGGAACTGCATGAAGACAGCTAGGATGCAGGCGATGAACACCGCCGCCGCAGCGGCCGCCATCAGTCGGGAGAGGAGCAGCTCCATCATGTCAGGCGCCTCGCGTCCAGGTTGGATCCTGCGTCCGGTGCGATCGCCTCCAGGTACAGGAGCCAATGCCCCGCCTCCGTGTCCAAGGTGCCGTTGAACAATACGCGCGGGGCCACACAGCGGACCTCCACGCGCACCGAGTCGGCGCTGACGACGATCCTATCTTTCTCATCTGCCATGCCGCCTAGACTTAGGCGGAGGCCTGCGCTGCCCGCTATCTCTGAGAGCAAGAGGACGCGCACGTTGCCCGGGCCAGCGGCCACCGCTTCCTCGGCCCGGTCGCGCACCGCCTCCGCCAAACGCCGGCACCGCTCGCGCTTTATGTCGTTCTCGAAACCGGACGACGCTTCAGCGAGCAATGGCATCGAGAGGGCGATGACCAAAGCGGTCACAGCCAGCTTGAGGGGCATGCCCTCGATACCGCGGCGGCAGCGGATCATCGATCACCCGGCGATGACCGGGATGGTCAGCGTTACGTCTGAGCCGAAGCCGGCGCGGGAAACGGTGACGTGGACGTAGCCAACCCTATCTCCGGAGAGGGAGCAGCTCAGGCCGCTCAGGAGAACTTTACCGGCCGCGTCCGTGGTCCCGTGCGCCACCGCGGTGCCTTTGCGCAGGTTGGCACCCTCCAGGATGACCGAGGCGCCCGCTACTCCGTCGCCTTGCTGGTCGAGCACCGTGATGCTGATGTCGAAATTCGTCTTGTCGAAGATGCCGTCCCGGTTGAGGTCCTCCACCACGATCTCCGAGGGCGTGGCACGCACCGAGCTGATGGTCTTCGGTGCCTCCAGGCCGCTCATCCACCCTAGGAGGATGGCCGACCCGACGCCGGCGATGAGGACCATGATCATCAATTGCAGCGGAAGTCCTTCGATCCCCGCCTTCCTGTCGAGGCGCCCTCGGCGCCGCTGGGGTCTTCTTGCCATGTCTTCAGGCACAGTTCGGGGGTTTGAAATGTGGGATGACTACAGTAATGCTACGGCAATCATGCATGACAAGCTCGGCATAGGGGCTAGGGCGAAACAAAGATACGAAAACCGAAGAAATGCGCGCGGAACTCCCTGCTTCAAAGCAAAATATTATTAAAACCCGTGACATACCCTGCGATGAAGTGGCATGGGACGGGGTCCCTGCATGAGGTTGTCCTGTGTTCAAGAAGGTCCTGATCGCCAACCGGGGTGAGATAGCGATCCGGGTCATCAAGACCTGCAAGCGGCTCGGAATACCGACGGTCGCGTTATATACACCGTCGGATAAGCACTGCAAGCACGTCTCGCTGGCCGATAAGAGCGTAGAGCTATCCAGTGCCAGCGGAGGCATTGGCTATCTGGACATGGATGCCATCTTCGACGTGGCGCAGAGGATGAAGGTCGAGGCCATCCACCCGGGCTACGGCTTCCTTTCCGAGAACACGGAATTTTCACAGAGGTGCGAAGAGGAAGGCATCGTATTCATCGGTCCTTCGCCGCGCGCCATGAAGAATTTGGGGAGCAAGCTATCGGCCCGCGCCTTCATGAAGAAGGTCGGCGTGCCGGTCATGCCGGGAACGCTGGAACCTGCTACCTCCACGGAAGAGGCGATCAAGATGGCCGAGGAGATCGGCTACCCCATCATGCTGAAGGCCTCCGGCGGAGGCGGTGGGAGGGGGATGAGGGTCGTCAAGACCCCCGAGGAGATGAACGACGCCCTGGATTCCGCGCGCAACGAGGCGGACAAGGCGTTCAAGAATCCCACCATTTACATGGAGAGGGCGCTCTTCCGCGCCCGCCACATCGAATTCCAAGTGGTGGGCGACAGCCGCGGCAACGCCTTCTGCCTCGGCGAGAGGGAATGCTCTGTGCAGAGGCGCCACCAGAAGATCATAGAGGAGACGCCTTCGTGCGCCGTCGACCCGGAACTGCGGAAGAGGATCAGCGACCTGTGCATCGAGGCGGTGCGCCGCGCTCAATATACATCGCTGGGCACCTTCGAGTTCCTCATGAGCGAGGAAGGTCATCTTTACTTCCTGGAAGCGAACACCCGCATCCAGGTGGAGCACCCCATCACGGAGATGGTCACCGGGCTCGACCTGGTGGAGCTGCAATTGGACATCGCCACGGACAAGGAGGTCGAGGACCGCCTGCATGCGGTGCACCCGACCGGCCACGCCATGGAGTTCCGTGTCAATGCCGAGAATCCCTTCAGCAATTTCATGCCCGCGCCCGGTAGGATCGAAAAGTACCTCGAGCCGGCCGGGGACGGCATCCGCGTGGACGGACACGCGTACGAAGGGTACGTGGTGCCGACGGAGTTCGACAACCTGCTGGCTAAATTGGTGATCTCAGGCCGTGACCGCACCGAGGTGCTGCAAAGGGCGCGCGACGCCCTCGATCGCTACTCGCTCTCGGGCATCAAGACCACGATCCCGTACCACCGCCTCGTCGTCAGGAACGACGACTTCATCAGCGGCAAGTACAACATCGAGTTCATCAAGGACCACCCGCCCGGCGAGCTGCTGAAGCAGACGGAGTTCTCGCTGTTCGAGAACTACACCTGATCAGCGCAGTTTTGCGACGTGCAGGTCCGAGTAGATAGGTCCCTTGGGCGTGAGGACGCTCTTCTTGAGGCGGAGCTCCGTCACCGGCACCGTGCCGAAGACGGTGGCTTTGAACTCATCCAGTCCGGAGAACGCCAGTCGGGCGCTGCGGTCCTTGGACCGGGCCAGCGTGATGTGCGCCGAGAAGGGGCGTTGTTCTCTCTCGAATCCTTGCGTGGAGAGCTTCTCTTCGAGCTGTGCCGCCATCGCGCCCAACGGTTCGGCGCCTTCGGTGCCGGCCCATATGATCCTCGGGTCCGTGGCGCTGGGAAACGCTCCTACGCCTTTGACCGTGAAATTGAAGGCGGGGCGGGCCGCCACCGCGTCCACCGCCTCCTTGATCGCCGGGAGCTGCTCTTCCTTCACTTCACCGAGGAACTTCAGGGTGATGTGCATGTTGCCCTCCGGTACGACCTTAAGGTCGTGGAAGGCTCTGAGGAGCCTAAGCGGCTCTCTTAGCATGCTCCCGTCCATCTCGACCGCGATGAAAGTGCGGACCATCAGTCGCACTCGCCAGACAGCAGCTGCCTGCCCCTCTCGCAGATCGCCTGGGCGCCGGTCATTTCCATGACCTCTTGGGTCGCCATGACGCCGCCCTGGATCTCCACTACGACCGGATTGAAGCCGAGCAAGCCGAAGAGCTGGATGAAGCGGTCGCTGACGGGCTTGTAGAACTCGGGGCCCTTGGGCTGGCCGCAGGTAAGGACCACCATGGCCTTCTTTCCGGTCGGGACCTTGGACATGAAGCTGCCTCTTTGCTCGCCGTAGGCCAGGTATGCGTAGAGGCGGTCCTCGAAGGCCTTTGTCGTCGCCGTCTCCGCGCCCATGTAGATAGGCGAACCCAGCACGACCGCGTCGGCATCATGGATCGCCTTGTAGAGTTTGGTCATATCGTCCTTTATGGAGCATCCGTCGTGCGTCTTGCAGTGCATGCAGGCCTTGCAGTCGGCGATGGCCATTTCGCTCAGGTCGAAGTATTTCAGATCGACCTTGGCGTGCTCCTTGGTGATCTCATGCAGCATCTTGGCGGTGTTGCCTTCCTTGCGCGGGCTTCCATTGATGGCGACGATCTTCAT
>CAZCNG010000151.1:3842-5729 GCA_964500045.1 uncultured Methanomassiliicoccaceae archaeon | reverse complement strand
TGGGCCGCAGCTTGATCTCGCTGCCGCAGTGCTGCAGCGTGGCCACGCCGCCATCCAGCCCGGTCAGCCGAGTTCCACAGCGGACGATGGCGCCCGCCTCGGCGGCCTTCGCGGCCAGCAGCTTGTCGAGGATCTTCCTCTCCACCGTAATGCTGCGCCAGTAGGGCTCTGCGTTGTCTATGACCAATTCCCGTTCGGCGATGAAGCGGGTGAAGGACTGGCGCGCCGCCACCGCCCCAGGCGGAAGCCGAATACCAGAATGGCGCAGGAGCGTGGCCCCGATGACCTCGCCGCACTGGACCGGAGTCCCTAACTCCTTCTTGCGATCGATCAGCAAGGTCCGCAATCCCTGCTCCGCACAGGCTCTGGCCGCGCCGCTTCCGGCCGGCCCGGCCCCGACCACCAGGACATCAAAATCTTCCATTTTCTCACCAACCGTATCGCATGGCATCCATGAAGGCGCGGTACACCTGCGCCCGCTCCGGATGAGCGACCATGGCAATGCCGCACCGCAAAGGCGCCAATTTGCCGACCAGAGGTCTTGCCAGTGCCGCCGAGGCGGCATCGTCCAGGTCCTTGAGCTCCCGGTAGGCAGGAATGTACCTGGCGGCACAAAAAGGAGATCGGGCCCACTCCTCCTCGTACAGGCACAGGTCCCCCTGCGCCGCAGCGGCCGCAGCCATCCGGCCGGCCGCCATGGCCGTGCGTATGCCCCCGAAGGTGATCGGATTCACCTGGGCGGCCGCATCGCCGACCAGGGCAGCATCCTTGCTGGCGAAACCGCGCAGGTCCCCTATGGCGATGCCACGGGCGTGGCGCTCCAGGCAATTCTCTGGGCGGGGGTCAGCTCCCAGCGGAAAGCCTATCTTCGTCCTGCTGCCCATCGGGAAGGTCCAACGATAGGCCCCCAGGTACCTTGCGGAGTAGGTGAAGATGATGGTGTCCCGTTCCGCCCCCTGGTCCAGGAGGAATTGCTCGGCCCAGATCACTTCCGGCTGCAAGCTAGGGAACAGGACGCCACGGACGGTGGAGTTGCTGCCATCGGCGCCGATCAGGGCCGCGGCGGATATGGACCCCCCCTGCTTCATCTGCACCTCCCAAGCGGCCGCCCGCCTTGCACTCTGGAAGGTGTCATTCAACAGCACGCCGCCAGCGGCCAGAAAGCGTTCCTGCATGCGGCGCAGCAGGGCGGAACGATCTATGATCAATCCCTTGATACGATTTTCCACCCGGACGTCCTCGGGATATTCCTCCACAGCCCTGGTTATGCGGTTCAGCACAATGTCCTGGTCAGCGTCCGGACACTCGGCCAGGCCCTTCTCACTGATGCCCTCCCCACACATGCGGTGGTAGATGCTGTGCTTCTTATCGTCAAGGCGCTCCAGCACCGCCACGGACGCCTCAGGGCGCAGCTGCTGATAGCGCCGGGCGCAGGCCATGCCGGCCGGCCCCGCCCCCACGATGACGAGGTCATACGGTGACACTGTCGTACCTCCGCAAACGGGCATAGGCGTCCACGAAGGAATAGCCCAGGTCGAAACCCATGAAGGCGAAGAAGTAGAGCAGGGAGGGCAGCACACCGGTCAAGCAGAGCACCAGCACGGTGACCTTGAGCAGCGGCCTCGCCCGCAACACATCCCAGCCCCGACCGGAGCGTGTGTCGGCCTTGTCGCTGACGACCTCATCGGCATAGGCCGCCGCGAAGACAACGGCGATGCCGAGCAGGCTGGCATTAGCGGGGAACCAGAGGAAAGAGGCCAGGGCCATGGCGCCGGCCACGACGAACCCGAGACGGAACGCCTCGTTGTCGTACTTGGCCGCGACCAGCAGCGCCAGCAGGAGGCCGATCATGATCGTCGCAGAACCCGGATCGTAGAGGATGAGCGC
>CAZCNG010000151.1:0-3742 GCA_964500045.1 uncultured Methanomassiliicoccaceae archaeon | reverse complement strand
GGTCCAATGAGGCATAGGCAGGCATGGCCGAACGAGGCTGCGTAGCGGCAATGTCGAATTAAGGGTTTGCTATACTCCATCAAGTGAACATCTGGATGGAAAAAAAGGGAGGAAAGGGAAGTGGTTTGCGAATCCCACTGGACCGCCTCAGCAGTCGTAATACAGTTGGAACTCGTAGGGATGCGGCCGGAGGCGGATCATATCGTTCTCCTTGCGCCTCTTGTAGTCGATCCAGGTCTCCACCAGGTTCTCGGTGAAGACGTCGCCGCGGGTCAGGAACTCGTGGTCCGCCTCGAGGGCGTTGAGGGCCACTTCCAGGCTTCCGGGCACGGTCTTGATCTCCTTGAGCTCCTCCTTGCTGAGCTCGAACATGTCCATGTCGTGCGGCTCGCCGGGATCCATCTTCTTCTTGATGCCGTCCAGACCGGCCATTAGCATGGCAGAGAAGGCCAGGTAGGGGTTGGAGGTACAGTCCGGAGGCCTGTACTCGATCCTCTTGGTCTTGGGGGACTTGCTGTACATCGGGATCCTCACGGCCGCGGACCTATTCCTAGCGCTGTAGACCAGGTTGACCGGGGCTTCGAAGCCGGGCACGAGGCGGCGGTAGGAGTTCGTGGACGGGGAGCAGAGGCCGAGCAGAGCGTGCGAGTGGGCGAGCAGACCGCCGATGTAGTAGAGCGCGTTCTGGGAGAGCAGGGCATATCCCTTGCTGTCATAGAAGACGTTCTCACCCTTCTTGGCCAGAGACTGGTGCACGTGCATGCCGGTGCCGTTGTCGCCGAAGAGCGGCTTGGGCATGAAGGTAACGGTCTTGCCGTTCTCCTTGGCCACGTTCTTCAGGATGTACTTGTACATGAGGACGTTGTCGGCCATCTTCTTGAGGGTGTTGAACCGCATGCCGATCTCGCCCTGTCCAGCGGTGGCGACCTCGTGGTGGTGCACCTCGCAGTCGATGCCGCTGTCCATGAGCCTCATGACGAACTCAGAGCGGAGGTCCTGCATGGTGTCGGTCGGCGGCACGGGGAAGTAGCCTTCCTTGTTGCGGGGCTTATGGCCCAGGTTCCGGCCGTCCATGTTGCCCGTGTTCCAGATGCCTTCCTCCGAGTCGATGGCGTAGAAGGCACTGTTCTGGGTCTGCTCATAGGCGATGGAATCGAAGACGAAGAACTCCAACTCAGGACCGAAGTAGGCGGTGTCGGCGATGCCGGTCGAGGCGAGGTAATCCTCCGCCTTCTGAGCCACGTACCTGGGGTCCCTCTCGAACCTCTTTCCAGTTACTGGGTCCTTGACATCGCACATCATGGTGAGCGTCGGTACCTTGAGGATGGGGTCGACAATGCAGGTGTCCGCGTCAGGCACGAGGAGCATATCGCTTTCGTTGATCTGAGCGAACCCCCGGATGCTGGAGCCGTCGAAGCCGTGACCCTCATCGAACTGGTCCTTCAGCTTGCTGGCCGGGATGCTGACATGCTGCATGATGCCAGGCATGTCGACGAACTTGAAATCGACCATCTTGACCTTGCCGCTCTGGCACATGTTGATGGCATCGTTCCTCTTGTCCATGCTCTTGCCTTCCTTCTTCTTGATCCCTGGTGACATCGTTCGCATCACTCTTCCTCGCCCTTCGGCGGCGACCGCCCTGCAGACGCCCCGCTTGCCTTTCCAGGGCACGCGGCAGCCGCTCATGGCCCCGATGCCATCGATCCCGACGCTGGCATATCCTCCCGACGTCCCTGGACGCCGGCACGGATACCGTTCCGGTCAGGACCGGACAGCATTTGAGCCTCTGCGAATCGCTCTATAGACAAATTGTTAGTTATAGGTTTGCTATCGCAACAAACATCTTGTAATATGCCGGAATGTTCTTCATATGTATAGTCAGAATGGCAAAACCATGAAATTGCTACTGGCCAGCTCGATGTACATATGTCCAGCGACCGCGGCCAGCTGTTCCGTGTGCTTGGAATACGAGAGGCATCTTCCTGCGCAAAGGCCTCCCGCGCGCGCGAAACGATTAGTTAATCTAGAGAGCCAGAGATTCCGTGGCGATAACATGGACCCGCAGGAGAGATACCAGCTGGTGGCCAGGAACACAGAGGAGATCGTGACCGAGGAGGACCTGATGCAGATCCTTCAGGACAAGCCCACTCCCCTGGGTTATATTGGCTTCGAGCCATCCGGGCTGGTCCACATAGGATGGATGGTCTGCGCGCAGAAGACCAAGGACTTCTGTGATGCCGGCTTCGAATTCATAGTCTTCTTCGCCGACTGGCATGCGTATATCAACGACAAGCTGGGCGGCAACATCGAGAACATCCGCACCTGCGCCAAGTACATGGAGGAATGCTTCCTGGCGCTAGGCGTCCCCAGGGAGAAGGTGAGGTTCGTCCTCGCCTCGGAGATCATGGACATCGGCTACTGGGAGACGGTGATCAAAGTAGGCAAGTCTGCCAGCCTGTCCCGGGTCAAGAGAGCGTTGAGCATCATGGGCCGCACGGAGGAGGAAGGGGAGTTGGACTCGAGCAAGTTCATCTACCCGCTAATGCAGGCGGCCGACATCTTCGAGATGAACGTCGACGTGGCCTACGCCGGTATCGACCAGCGCCGGGCCCATATGCTGGCCCGTGAGGCCGCAGAGAAGATGAAGTGGAAGACCGTGGCGGCAGTGCACACTCCCCTCATCCCGGGATTGAAGGGCGGCAACCGCATGGACCCCATCGCGGCCAAGATGTCCAAATCGGACCCGGAGAGCAGCCTGCTGGTGCACGATTCCCCCGAGGATATCAAGCGCAAGTTGGGCAAGGCCTTCTGCCCGCCGGAAGTGGAGGGGAACCCTATCCTCGCCATCTGCCGGTGCATCATCTTCCAGAGACGCCCGGTCTTCGTCATCGACCGCCCGGAGAAGTTCGGCGGGCGCGTGGAGTTCAATTCCTATGAGGAGCTGGAAGCGGCCTACCTGACGCAGAAGGTCCATCCCATGGACCTCAAGAATGCCGCTGCCGCGCACCTGGCGGAGATCCTGACGCCGGTGCGGGAGCACTTCGCCGCGCACCCAGAGAACCTGGAGAAGGTCAAGGCCATCATCGCCGAGCTCAAGGCGCTGCGCTAGAGTGCCCTTTTCCAAACCTTTTCCTTGTCAATTTCGGCTTTTCTGACCTGCGATGTACTGGCTCAAGAATCAGAATCGGTGCCACGGCCTATGCATGCATATCCGAACCACCTTCATCATCCTCTAAATAACCCATGCTCCATCCCCTGCGCCGATGGATGGGGAATCGCCCACGGTACGCCACGGCAACGGCATTGAGGTCGAGGCCGAGGGCATCACTTTCTACCTGGACCCCAAGAGGCTGGTGGCCGGCAGCGTGAACTGCGTTTCCCATGCCCATTCTGACCACCTCCCCAGCGTCACCAAGAAGGGCGAAAAGAGAGCGGTCTGTTCGGAGATCACGATGCGCTGCGCCCATGTGCGCAAGAAGCCCATCGAGATGATCAGCGATCCCCGCGTTCGCCTACTGGACGCGGGTCACATCCACGGCAGCAGCATGTTCGAGGTGGATGTGGGCAAGAAGGTCCTCTACACGGGCGACTTCTGCACCAGGGACCGCCCAGGCATGGAAGGGGCCAAACCGGTCAAGACCGACGTCATGGTGGTCGAGGCCACCTACGGACACCCCAAATACGAGTTCCCGCCCACGGAGGGCATCATCCGCATCATGCGCGACTGGATCGAGGACTGCCT
>CAZCNG010000150.1:0-5747 GCA_964500045.1 uncultured Methanomassiliicoccaceae archaeon | reverse complement strand
CTCGGCTTCAGCGAGGACGAGGTCCTGGTCTGCTTCAGCGGCGGCCGCGGCTACCATGCCCACGTGCATTCCCCGCGGGTGCACCAGCTCAAGTCGCACGAAAGAAGCGAGATCGTCGACTTCGTGGCCGGCACGGACCTGGACCTGGATTGGGTCTTCACCAAGAAGGTCGCGCTGAGCAAGGACTTCAAGATCATGAAGAAGGACTTCTTCTCCAGCAGCATGCCCGAGGCCGGCGCGGGCGGCTGGAGGGGCAGGATACGCCGCGGCGTGCTCACTATGCTGGCCGACCTCGAGTTCCTTGAGCACCTGGAAGCCAAGGCCCGCTATCCAGCACTGGCGAAGATGAAGGAGCCGGCCTACCAGGAGATCAAGAAGGACCTCTTCTTCGACCGGGGCGGGAAGAGAGGCATCGACATGCTGCGCGAGGGCGCCAACCTGGACGTCATCAACGACCGCAATCAAAAAGCGTTCCTGGAGTGGGTGCGCGCCGAGCTGCCGCCGCGGCTGGGGGCGCAGGTCGATGAACCGGTCACGCGCGATATCAAGCGCCTCATCCGCCTGCCAGGGTCGCTGCACGGCAAGACCGCCCTGCGCGTCATTCCGATGCGGGCCTCCCAGCTCAAGGACTTCGAGCCGCTGCGCGACGCGCTTTCCCCGGAACTATTGAACGAGACCGTGCGGGTCTGCGTCAACGAGAAGACCAGCATCGACCTGGGCGGCACCCGTATCCGCCCGGGGGAAATGGATCTGCCGTCGCACCTGGCCATATTCCTTCTGCTGCGCAAGATGGCCACGCCGCCTCAGGAAAGCGAGCAGCAGGCGTGAACCGTCCTTACATCCATACCGATCTCTTTGGCGTGCGCCAGCGCCGCGCGCGATGGATTGGCAATATGCTTGACGCCGAGGCCCAGGCAGGCGATCTCCAGGGAGGCGTCTCCCCGCGGACGCATGCAGCCGAGGGCCACTTCGGGCACCACATCCAGCGCCGCCCTGGCCACGCGCAGGAAGCGGTCTTGCGATCCCCCTGTGGCCCCAGGCAGAGGAATGAGCGCCAGGAGGATCAGACGACGTATCCCGAGAGAACGGCACAATGCGATGCCCTCCAGCTCCGAAGACTCACGGCCCAGACCGACGAGGAGGTGCGGCACCACCTCCGGCCCCTTTCCAGTCCACGCGTGCATGGTGGCGACGTGCCCCGCGGCCGAGGGCAGATGCAGCGCGCTGCGCGCCGCCTCGTCATCGCACAGCAGGTCCAGGGAAACGGTGTCGGCCGCCGGGGCGAGGCGCCGGGCCCGGGCCTCATCGCAAAGGCCAGGATGGAGATTGACCTGCAGTCCGTTCCGACGGGCGCCTGCCAGTACTGCAACGTATTCGTCCAGCGGCACGCGGCCCTGCGCATCGCAGCCGCCGCTGAGGAGCAGGCCGCTAGCCCCTGCTTCCAGGAGCTCAGATATCTCTTTCTCCAGCTGTGCTGGAGCGAGCGCTGGCCGCATGCCGCGCAGGTGCCTCCCTCCGCAGTGCGAACAACGCAGACCACAGGCCCCTCCGGTCACCGAGAGCGCGGGGAAGCATTTTCCAGGAAAGTAGGCATTCAGGATGCTGGCCACATCTTACGCATATAACTAATCGACCAAAAGCTTTATTCAATCGACTACTTTCACTGTGCGAGGATAGTTCATCATGATAGCTTTCCGCGCGGTAGGGACTTACGTTACGAGCACCGAGAGATACCTGAGAAGGGACCAGCCGTTCTCGGTGGAAGTCGCCGCCATAGACGAGGCTGACGCGAGACACACCATCATCTCCAACATCGGCAGCAGGCACCGGGTCCTGAGGAAGAACGTCAACATCACCGAGATCAAGGCCCTCAAGCTCGAGGAGATCGTGAACCCGGTAGTGAAGTACAAGCTCGGTGGTTAGAGTGCAAGAGCAGGAGATCCGTTCCGCGCTGGGCGCACTCGAAGTTTACAAGGCTCAACTCGAGGGCATCATGGAGCAGCAGCAGATGTTGCAGGTCTCCCTCGAAGAGTACAGTCGGGCCAAGGACACCCTGACCGCTTTCGCTACGGCGGAAGAGGGCGATCAGGTCATGGTCCCCATCGGAGGCGCTTCTTTCATCTACGCCAAGGTCGGCAACACCCAGAAGGTACTGGTCGGCATCGGCACCGGCATCACCATGGAAAAGGACGCACCGGAAGCGCTTGAGCTGATGACCGTCCGCACCCAAGAGATGCTCGACGCCCTCAAGAAGCTGAGCGAGACCCGCGCGGCCATCGAGATGAAGAGCGAGCAGCTCAGCCAGATGCTCCAGGGCGAATACCAGCGCCTCGGTCAGATGCAGCAACAGCGGCCCCTGATGTGAGGGCCGCGGCATGTTCGACAAGCTGAAAAAGATCTTCGGCGTCAAGCCGAAGGAAGAGGCCCCGCTCCCCGAGAAGGCCGAAGCCGTCGTGGGAGACAGTGGCCGCAAGATCAGCGCGTCGGAACTGGACGAGGTATTGTGGGAGCTGGAGGTCGGCCTCATGGAAGCGGACGTCGCACAGCCGGTGGTCCAGGAGATCAAGACCAAGGTGCGTGCCAACCTCGAAGGCAAGCGGGTCGACAAGCAGTACACCGTGGAGAGCGCTATCCGCCTGGCATTGCGCAATGCGGTGCAGGACGTGCTGGGCGCGTCCGAATTCGATTTTGACGGCTTCATCGCTGCGCACGCGAAGCCGGTGGTGGTCATGTTCGTGGGCATCAACGGCACGGGGAAGACCACTGCCATCGCTAAACTGACCAGTCGCCTGCAGAAGAACAACATCAGCGTGGTGCTGTCCGCCTCCGACACGTTCCGTGCGGGAGCGATAGAGCAGATCAGCATCCACGGCGACCGCCTCAACGCCAAGGTCATCAAGCACCAGGCGGGAGGCGACCCGGCGGCCGTGGCCTACGATGCGGTGGAACACGCCCGGGCCAGGCACGTCAGCGTCGTTCTCGTCGATACCGCAGGCCGCATGCAGACCAACACCAATCTGATGGACGAGATGAAGAAGATCAAGAGGGTGGTGAAGCCCGACCTCACCATCTTCGTCGGAGACTCGCTCGCGGGCAACGACGCCATCGAGCAAGCGGTCGCCTTCGACAAGGCCGTGGGCATCGACGCGGTCATCCTCACGAAGATAGATGCGGACGCCAAGGGCGGTGCCGCTCTTTCCATAGCGTACACCATCAAGAAGCCGATCGCCTTCCTCAGCACCGGCCAGGGATATGAGGACATCATCAAGTTCGAGAGCGGCTGGATGGTCGACCGGCTCTTCAACTGAGCCGGCCGCCGTGGTCACTTATCCTACTTCTCCAGACACGATCTTTCCAGCACCAGGGCGAATACCTTGGCGTCGCGGACCAGGTTCTCGATGACGCAGTACTCGTTGGGTGAGTGCATCATCTCCTCCACCGTCTGCCAGGCGTAGGAGGGGTAGCCGTGCTGTCGGAAGATGTTGGCGCAGGTGCCGCCGCCGATGCCGACCGCCTTGGGCTTTCTGCCGCGCACTTCTTCGACCGCCTGGGCGAGCGTCAAATAGCATTCGGAGTGGATGTCAGAGGCGGGCGCCGACTTGGTCATCTGCATGATGTCGACGGCTATCTCCGCACCAGAGGCCTGGGCGAACCCGGCGGCCATCTCCTTCACGGATGCCAGCACCTCATCCACGTTGAAGGTCGGCAGGATGCGCATATCTAGGAAGCTTACGTCCTCCGCCGGTATGGTATTGATGTTCTGCACGTTGGCCAGGTGCTTGGTCGGCTCGAACGTGGAGGTGGGCGGCTCGAAGATCGGGTCCAGCCCACCGAAGCGCAGCGGCAGCATATTGAGCAGCGCGGCGCGCAGTTGGATCGAAACGCGCGAGGCGTTGAGGCCTTTGCCCGGCAACGACGCGTGCGACTGCCGGCCCTTCACGCTGAGGCGGAGCCAGAGGATGTGCTTCTCCGCCACTTCGATCTCCCCGCCATCCGCCACGCCGTGATCCGGAACGATGAAGACGTCCTTCTTCGAGAACAGGCCGCGGTCGATGAGGCTCTTGATGCCTTTGTCAGAACCGACCTCCTCGTCAGCGACGAGCATGAGTCCGATGCCCATGCGCAACTTGCGCCCCTGGGAGAGCGCGAGCCGCACCGCCGTCATCGAACCGACGAGCGATTGCCCATTGTCCTCGGAGCCGAGGCCGTAGAGCTTGCCGCCTTCGCGCCTTGGCACGTAGGGATCCCCATTCCAGAGGTTCAGGTCGCCGGGCGGGACGGTGTCCAGGTGCGCCACCAGCCACAGGGTGCCCCCGTGCGCCGGTCCCTTCTTGAGGGCGAGGATGTTGGGCCTGCTGCCCTCGGCCACGCGGCCGTCGGGGACCTCTTCCACCCACACCTCGTCGAAGGGCATGGCTTTCAGAAGTGGCAATAGCAGGCGGGCCCGCGCCCATTCGCCAGGTCCGCCGCTGTCCGGCCCGATGGCGTTGGTGCGCACCAGCGACTCGAGCAGCTGCAGCATGCTTTCCTTCTCTCTGTCGACGGCGTTGAGAAGTGCGACGGACATGCCAGTGACATCGCCCGCCGCGGATTAAAGAGTTCTCACACGCGGACGATCATGGCCACGGCGTTGCCGCCGCCGAGGCATAGGGTGCCCAGCCCGAGGCCGCCGCCGCGGGCGCGCAGCTCGTGGATGAGGGTGGTGAGGATCCTCGCCCCACTGCAGCCGATGGGATGACCGAGCGCCACGGCGCCGCCGTTGACATTGAATATCTCGCGCGGCACCTGCAGCTCCTTCATCACCGCGACCGAGGCGGTGGCAAACGCTTCGTTATGCTCAAAGAGCGCGAGGTCGTCGACCTTGAGGTGAGCCTTCTCCAGCACCGCCCGGGTGGTGGGAATGGGCGCCTCCATGATCCACTCCGGACGCGTGCCGCCGGTGTGGTAGGCTACGACCTCGGCGATCGGTTCGATGCCCATCTTCTTGGCGTAGGCTTCCGACGCCACCACCAAAGCGGCCGCCCCATCGGACAGTTGAGAAGAATTGCCGGCCGTGACCACGCCCCCCTCCTTGAACGAGGGGCGCAGTTTGGCGAGCACCTCGAGCGTGCTGTCGGCGCGGATGCCCTCGTCCTTGTCGAAGATGGTGTCCCCTTTCTTCGATCTCAGAACGACCGGAACGATCTCGTTGCGGTAGCGTCCTTCGACCGTGGCCTTGGCGGCCTTGAGATGTGAATCTACGGACAGCTGGTCCGCCTCTTCCCTCGTGACGTGGAATCGTTCCGCGACGATCTCCGCGGTCATGCCCATGTGCTGGTTGCTGAAGGAATCCCACAAGCCGTCGTTCACCATGGAGTCGACGATCTTGTTATCCCCCAGTCGATAGCCGAAGCGTGCATCCTTGAGCAGATACGGCGCCGCGTCCATGTTCTCCATGCCGCCGGCCACGACCACCTCGTGCTCGCCCGCCTTGATGGAGTTCGCGGCCAGCATCACGGCCTTCATGCCGGAGCCGCACACTTTGTTGATGGTGAACGATCCGGCCTCGTAGGGAATGCCAGCGCCCACCGCCGCTTGGCGTGCCGGATTCTGTCCGAGAGACGCTTGCAGGACGTTGCCCATGAGGCACTCCTGCATGTCCTTCGGTTCCAGCCTAGCGCGGGCTATGGCCTCTTTCACCGCCAAGGCCCCCAGCTGCGTGGCCGGAGTGTCCTTGAGCGTTCCGTTGAACTTGCCGATCGGCGTCC
>CAZCNG010000149.1:0-5766 GCA_964500045.1 uncultured Methanomassiliicoccaceae archaeon | reverse complement strand
AGGCACTACACTGACGACTGGTGTTGCGCGGGTCGATGATGACCAACGGAACGCCTGCCAGCATCGCCTTGTAGGCGATGAACAGACGGAGTTGCGAGAACGCCCACTTCGACCGGGAATCCCTTTGTGCCTTCCTTACCGTTGACCGGGCGTTGATATGCGTCAGCTCCTCCAACGCAATGCCTCGTCCGGTGCCTTTGGCCTGGGATACCACGGCCTTGCTGATGCGGCGGTTCTCGTCCGCCTTGAATCTCGATTCCTTCTTGCTGACCTTCTTTAAGTGCTTCTTGGCCGTTCTGGTTCCTACGCCCTGCATCTTCGCCTTGAGGAGACCATACTTTTGTCTGTTCTCTTCGACCCGCTGGCCTTCGTACGCGTGACCGATCACCCGGACTATGGCATCCGCACCGCCCATCTGCGCGATCCCGATGGCAATCTCATCGAGCTCAACTCCCCGCTTCCGAAGGAGCAATGGTCCAAGGAATTGCTGGAAGAGGCCGAGGAGTTCTTGGATTGAACGGTAGCACATCATCCGGCTGGCCGCGCCGCTCGTTCTAGATCGGAGCGTGGACATGCATGCCCATGTCCTCAACGATGAAGAACGTCAGCATGGAAGGCGTCGCACTGTCTGGGACGAGGAATGCCACGTTGATGGTGATGATGGATCCAGGAACCACCTTGGTCGGCACGCTGCTCACCACATCGGCAGAGAAGACGTAGATCCCGCCCTCCGCAGTGTTAAGGACGAACTGTGCTGGGGTGAGCGTTAGGTCGGTGCTGCGGGTGCTTTGCAGTGAGGCGGTGACGATCAGATAGCGCTGTCCGCTCGGCGCCGGGTGCTCGGTGGCGTTGGCCCAGGCAACTCCCTGCACCGACATGGTGACCTTGCTCATGGCCGGGTCGCTGTTCCAATTGTTGACAAAACCGTTGGTGACGGCCACTCCGATGATCGCTGCCACGGCGAGGAAGGCGATGATGGAGACGCCTACGTACATGGGGGCGCGGCCCTTCTTCTGTGCGGCGTGATTGGCAGCCATGTTCGGCCCCACCAGGGTGTTGCCACATTTCGGGCAATAGGCCGCTTCATCCTCGGACTGTTTCCCGCACCAGCTGCAGATCTTCATAGGAACGGCCTCGAACCCTGGTATGGAATCGTCGGTCGCTACTTAATCATGTTCCATCTTGTTGACGTGGTCATCAATAGAAGATAAGAAAGGGGAAAAGCGCGGAGCGTGGAAGAGTTCGCCAGCGCCTTTGGCCTGGACCTCCGATCAGTGCATGCCCGCGGCACCGGGCACGGCCATGAGTCGGTCGGCGATCCGTTTGTCCTTCTGCAGGTCCTCGGCCACCTTGGCCTGATCGTCGATGACGAGCTTTAGCATCTCCTCCTTGTACTGCTCGCCGCGCTTGCCGGTCCAATCCCCATGCACGCGGACGCCCAGCCCCTTGAACTGCAGCATTACGAAGACGATGCTCAGGTCGTGCAGCAGCTCTAGGGTGCGCCACGGGCCCGCCTGCATGCGTACTGGGACATCTGGAGGATACTTGATGGGCAGTGCCGCCACACCGTAACTGGCGGCAGATTCGGCCGCCTTGTCGTCGGCGCTGAGGAAGATGATGTTCCAATGCCTACCGGCCATGGCGTCTCGTAGAGAAGACAGAAGGTCGTGGTCCCGCTTCTCCTTGTCCACGTCGAACTTGTTCGAGGGGATCTCCCAGAAGGCGTAGCGTTCCCTGATGCGGAAGATCTCCGCCTGCGCGTTCTGCGCCTTCCTTCCCTTCTTGAGGGTGATGTTGGCCATCCCGGCAGCCAATCTTGGATTGGCCATGGCCCTTTTCCATCTTTCCACGTCAGAGGCGGAGTATTTTCTGCCGACCCCGGCCGCTATCTCCTCGGAGACGAGACCGGACAGCACCACCTGCACCTTCGAAGGATCGAAATTGCGCAGTTTGCAGGCGTGGCTGTCTGCATGCAGGCGGCTCATGAGGCGGAGATAGGCGATGTTGGTGTCGATGGCGAAGCAATCTTGACGCGGATCGTTGCGGAAGAGGCGGGGGTCGTCCCGCTTCGCTTCCATCTGTTGCACTCTGGCTACTAGCTCGCTGAGATTCTCCGGCGGCAGCACCAGGCTGCTGCACAGCGCATCGCGCAGATCGTTGAAGTCGGGGATATCGTCCCGGCCGCCCCTGTCGCCTCCAGAAAGGCCGTCGTTGAGGCGGAGATTGAGGCGGTCCGCCGCCAGGTTGAGCGAGTCCCTGGTGCACAGCAGCTCCACCTGGAAGTCACGCAGCGAGATGCGCAGCAGGTCCGCGTCGAGCAGTGGCGAGCTGATCGTGAGGTATTCGTCGCCGTGGCGGAACGCTTCGTTCATCACCGCCATGAGGAATGGCTTCTCCACCTCCATCTCCATCAGAATGCCTCCTTCTTCAGGTCATGGGGGCGCTGCCGTATCGCTGGCACCATCAGGTAGGGGCGATTGGCGTTGTCCAGGCTGCTGATGTACAGGTAGAAGATGTGCTCGTACCTCTTGCCGCCCGCCAACATCGCACCGAGTGCGGTCCCCTTCCTTCCGGGGGTCACGTCCAGCGCCACGGTGTTGCCGTGCTTCGACTCCTCGTCCAGGATGGCCGCTACCCGGTCGCGCACTTCGAGCACGCTTTCCTCGTCCACTTCCACCGCGCGCACATCCGGCTCGACGTCATACTCCTCCAGGGTAGCGGCGATCATCTGCATCGCTACGGCGCAGTTGCCCCCCTTGTCCGTGCAGAGCAGGTAAACGCGTTCTGGCAGATACCCGTGGTCGCGGATCGACGACCAGAAGGCGTTGGCCACGGCCCACACGCTGGGGCCGAGCATGGTGATCAACACCCTCAAGATCTCACCCCTATGGTCCGTCGGATCAGCGCCTGGGTCTCCTCCGCGCCGGCGGTGGTATTGACCAGATGGATATCCCTTCCTTCGAAGAGGCGGGAGAAGAACTCGGTGCGGATCCGCAGCTTCCTGGCGTCCCGCACCATCTGGTGCGGGTTGCAGAAGTCATGGCGCAGCAGATGGTCCAAAGCCTGCTCGGGGTCGAGCCTCTGGCACTGCCTCTTCTCGTTCGCGTCCCGCTGCAGCAGGATGAACTGGCGCAGCGACGTCATGGGTATGACGACCAGAAGGCGTTGGCCACGGCCCACACGCTGGGGCCGAGCATGGTGATCAACACCCTCAAGATCTCACCCCTATGGTCCGTCGGATCAGCGCCTGGGTCTCCTCCGCGCCGGCGGTGGTATTGACCAGATGGATATCCCTTCCTTCGAAGAGGCGGGAGAAGAACTCGGTGCGGATCCGCAGCTTCCTGGCGTCCCGCACCATCTGGTGCGGGTTGCAGAAGTCATGGCGCAGCAGATGGTCCAAAGCCTGCTCGGGGTCGAGCCTCTGGCACTGCCTCTTCTCGTTCGCGTCCCGCTGCAGCAGGATGAACTGGCGCAGCGACGTCATGGGTATGACCGAACCCTGTCCGGCGATGAAACGCACGTTGACGACCGCCCTGCCCTGTTTGTCGAAGATGGCTCTATCCACCAGCGGGCGGTATTCGCCCCACACCTTGGCGATATCCGCGTCCACATAGCAGTTCTTCTCGGAGCCGAAGGCCAGCGGCGGGTGGTTGCTCAAACGGACGTAGTACCAATCGTCGCCTACCAGACGGGCGCCCTCGGTGCGCAACAACCCCCAGGAATGCGTCGTCTTGCCCGTGCCGGACGGGGCAATGAGCGTTACGCCCAGGCCGTTGATGTCGAGCGACGCCCCATGCACGCTATGGATGCGGTGTTGGTCTTCCAGCATGTCCCCGGCGACCGCGAGGGCGACGCTCTTGATCCACCCGTAATAGTCGATGTTGAAGACGAAGGCGGTGCGGGAGATCTTCTCATACAGAACTTCCTGACCGAGGGCTGGGTCGTCCAGGACCACGACGCGGCCGTGCGAACGCGTCGTCTCCGACATCATGTGGAAATTATCCTCCCACGTCTCCTTCTCCACCTTGTCCAGCGTGAGCAGCTTGATGCAGCAGCCGTAGATGTCCGCCTTCGACGTGTGGAAGTTCAGGTCGCCGTACTGGTCGTAGAGGGCGTCCTTCTCATCCTCGCTGATCAAGCGCACGCTGTAGGGCATGATTGCCCGATGTCCGCCGCTGGATGATAATGCCTTCTAGCCGGAACGCACGCCTGACTTCATCAGCTTGTACTCGATGCTATCCAGCAGCGCCATGAGCGACGCTTCGATGATGTTGCCCGACACGCCTATCGTGTTCCAAGCATCCTTTCCATCGGTGGAGCGGATCAGCACGCGGACCTTGGAGGCGGTGGCGTCCTTGCTGTCGATGACCCTGACCTTGTAGTCGACCAGGCGCACTTCCCTGAGCACGGGGTAGAACCTCTCCAACGCTTTGCGCACGGCGCGGTCCAGGGCGTTGACAGGACCGTTGCCGTCCGCGGCGGTATGCTCCAGCACGCCGTTCTCATCGTAGACGCGCACGCTAGCCTCGCTGATCATGCTCTCGCCGGTCACATCGGCAAAGACGCGGAATCCTTCCAGGCGGAACGGGGGCGCCCATTCGTTGCGTAGGCGGCGGATGAGCAGCTCCAGACTTGCTTCCGCCGCTTCGAACTGGAATCCCTCCGCTTCCAGTTTCTTCAACGCCTCCAATATATCCTTGCCCTGGCCGATGTCGACGCCCAGCTCTTTGGCCTTGGCGACAATACTAGAATTACCGGCCAACTCGGAGACGAGGATGCGGCGCTGATTGCCCACCAGTTCCGGAGTGAGGTGCTCGTAGGTGCGGCTATCCCGCATCACCGCGGACACGTGGATGCCGGCCTTGTGGGCGAAGGCGCTCCTGCCGACGAACGGGAGGTGCGGGTCGGGGGAGATGTTGGCGATCTCGGAAACGAAGGCGGACAATGCGGTCAGGCGGCTCAGGTCCTTCACGGAACCCCGTGCCGTCCTCTTAAGGAAGAGATCGGGCATGATGGAGCACAGGTTTGCGTTGCCGCACCTTTCCCCCAATCCATTGATCGTTCCCTGCACCATATCGGCGCCCGCTTCCACCGCGGCGAGGGAGTTGGCTACGGCCAACTCGCAATCGTTGTGCGCGTGGATGCCGACCGGACGATTGATCATGGCCACGACCTTGCGCGTCGCTTCGCCCACCTCCACGGGGAACGTGCCACCGTTGGTGTCGCACAGGCAGATGCGTTCCGCACCAGCGTCGACCGCGGTCTGAATCGTCTTGAGGCAGTACTTCTGGTTGCCCTTGTAGCCGTCAAAGAAGTGCTCCGCGTCGTAGATGACCTTACGACCTTCGCGGCGCAGGAAGGAGATGCTATCCGCGATCATGCGCAGATTCTCCTGTTGGCTCACCTTGAGCGCCTTCTCGACCTGCATATCCCAGGACTTCCCGAAGATGCATACCCATTCTGTGCCCGTATCCACGAGCGCCCTGAGGTTCGGATCGTCGGCCGCCTCGATGCCAGTCTTGCGCGTCATGCCGAAGGCGACGAGCTTGGCCGTGCTCAACCGCAGGCCGCGCGCCTTGGCGAAGAACGCCTGGTCCTTGAGGTTGCTGCCCGGATAGCCGCCTTCCACGAAGTCGATGCCGAACTCGTCCAGACGACGCAAGACCTCTAGTTTGTCCTCAGTTGAGAAGGACACGCCCTCTGTCTGTGCTCCGTCACGGAGCGTAGTGTCATAGATGTCGACCTTGCGGTCCAATAAATAAATCC